>NZ_JBEPLI010000092.1:0-1006 GCF_040545155.1 Bartonella silvatica | reverse complement strand
CTTGTTTGGGGGTGGTTTTCTAGCGAATTTTATGGGCATAGAGCGTGAGAATTTAGGGGGCTATATTGTAGAGCCCTATACCCTTGATGAAGGGGGAAATGTTGTTTTGAAAAGCACGGGAGAAGGAGAGACGCGCCCCGTGAATGTTTCTGTCCTATTTGCGATTAAGACATGAGGTTGAGATGTCGACGATTTATGATTGGTCGCTTAAAGCGGCGGATAATACGCGTTGTGATGCTTTAATTGATTGGTCAGAAGGGCAGCGTCCAAGCAGCGTGAATAACAGCGCTCGTGGTATGATGCAGCGTGTGCGTGAATATTTATCGGATACGAGTGGTGTGATTGAAAGCACTTTTACAGTTGATACTGAACACCAGACAACGTTGATAAGACTTGAAAGTCAAACGGCATTTTTAGAGTATAAGAAGGGTATATCAATTTGTTTTAAATCGAAGGGTAAGAATGTTGGGGCAACAACGATTGCCTTGAATGCTTTAGCCGCTCAACCTGTATACAAGGCAACAGACACCGGTTTATTAGCTTTATCGGGAGGGGAGCTTCAAAAGGGATGCATTTATAGCTTGATTTATAATGGAACTGGTTGGCAGGTTTTAAATCCTACGCCGGTTTCTTTATCGCCAGGACCGGTTATAGCTGTTTGTCCCCCAGGGACGATAGGGGCTTTTGGGATGCAAGTTTTACCGAAAGGCTGGTTGTTATGTGATGGAAAGGCTTATTTGCGCAGTGAGTATAGTGCTCTTTACGAAGCGATAGGGATCAGGTGGGGTCACAGTGATAATTTTAGCAAGTTTCATGTTCCGGATTTGCGTGGAGTTTTTTTGCGTGGCGTTGATGATGACCGCGAGATAGACCGCTTTCGTTATTTGGGTACTTTACAAAATGACGCAATAAGAAAGCATGATCATAGTGGTCAAACCTTTACGATTTTTAATGCTGAAAATCAGGAGGAGAGTTGGCATGGTGATATGACGATCATCTGGGGGTA
>NZ_JBEPLI010000091.1:0-1012 GCF_040545155.1 Bartonella silvatica | reverse complement strand
ATAGTGGCACAATAGAAAGCAATGATACCATTGCTTTGCATGCGCAAACAAATCTCAGCCAAACGGGGCGCATTGTTTCTAAAAAGCGGGTGGAGCTTTCCAGTGATGGCATACTGACAATGGGTGAGACAAGTGAGGTTGGCGCCTATGATGTAACGCTGAAGGCAGGCACACTCACCCAGGCTGGGCTTGTGGAAGCGCAAGGCGGAGTACTTACTCTCAACAGCCATGATGTTTTAAGCAATTCCGGTATTATGGTGGGCGGTGTTGTTGATGCAACTCTCGGGTCTTTAGCCAATTCTGGTCAGCTTTTAGCCATTGACAGCTTTACGCTTGTGGCAGAAAGCCATGATCCGTCATTGGGGCAAGTTGCTCTGGTTTTAAATGGTGAAGACGGTGTTCTCAAAAGTGGTGGCGCTTTTGTTTTAACCGCAGATGTTTTGGACAATGCCGGCAGCCTTGGTTCCAGTGGTGATGGGGTTGCGCTCAATGTGAGCGGTGATCTGAGTAATAGTGGGCTGATTTATGCCAAGAAATCTGCCATTTTCTCCTTGGATGGGGATTTTATTAATAAGTTTGCCGATGTCATTGCTGAAGACAATCTCATCATCCGTGGTTTAAGTGGAGAGCGGGCTGGTCATGTGATCAACAGCTCGGGGCTTTTAGAAGCCGTATCCGGCGATATGATCTTCGATGTCTCAGCTCTCACCAACATGCGTGAAGGCGGGGTTGAAGTTAGCGATAAAGTGGTTTCTCACAGGTTCGTTGCGGGAAGTTGGGAAGGCACTAATATTAAACACCATCAGATAAAGGAAGATGTTGACACTACGATCATTCGTCAGCAGCCTCATTTTATCAATAATGCGGCACAGATTTTAGTAGGGCGTCATCTCACGGTTCATGCCGGCGATATCCGTAATAGTTATAGTTTGATTGCTGCTAATGGCAACATTGAGATGCAGGGTGATACTCTGCTCAATGAGGGGCGCGATTTAATCGAAACAACCAAGAT
>NZ_JBEPLI010000090.1:0-1020 GCF_040545155.1 Bartonella silvatica | reverse complement strand
CCGGATTTAGCGAGGTTATCTGCTTCATTTTCACACATCACTAAGAGGATTTCATCAGAATTTATAAACACTGGTTTTTTCACAAATGCCTCCATACAGCCCTATTGGCAAAAGTTATTTTCTAAGATATGGGATTTTGATACCAAAACGGTAATTTAAAGTCAATACCAAAATGGTTATTTTTTGTTTTATATTTTTTATGAGTAGAAAAAATGGATGAAAAATGGTCAATTAATACGCAAATATTGGAACTCTGGAATAAATTGACAGAAGATGAAAAAAGAGAGTTTATTCTTTTTTATCTTGATAAAATGAAGAAAGGAGATCAAGAAGTTTAACCTTATTATCGTAGCTTAGATGCTCTAACATATCTTCAATTTGTTCATCTAAGCTATTAGGCTTATTTCCTGAAAACAACAGTTGTTTGGGGGTAATTTTTAAATGCGGTGCCAAACGTACAGCCCACTCTTTTGTTAATTTTCGTTGTCCATTTTCTAAACGAAAAATTTGTGGCTGACTAGTTCCTACCAATTCGGCTAATTCTTTTGAAGTTAAACCTACTTTTTGTCTGAAAAATTTCAAATTATTCATGATTCTTATCCTAATAAAAAAAAATATCCTTTCAAATGCCAATATGGTAAAATGCGCTTGTTTTAATAATACCGATATGGTATAAAGAGGGATGTCTAAACTAAAACTGTATTTATCAAAGAATAATATTACTTATGCCGAGTTTGCGATTTTGGTAGGTGTTACGCAAGCATCTATAGCACGCTATGTGAATAAGAAGCGGTTTCCGCATCCTAGGATAATACAAAAAATAGCAGAAGTTACTGATAATTACATAAGTCCTAGCGATTGGTATCAAGAGAATTTTTCTTCAATTTCTAAAAGCTGCGGTGTTGATCACACTGTCGATAGTTTGCAGCCTTAGGAGATGATGATGGCTATAGAAAAGAAATATGAATTCATAGAACAGGGGGGTATGCTTGGACAACCCGCCGAGTTTTTACATCATAG
>NZ_JBEPLI010000089.1:0-1037 GCF_040545155.1 Bartonella silvatica | reverse complement strand
GGATGATAGTCCCATCGCTGATAGCAGATTTGGTTTCCCCTTCTGCTGCATCCTTGGCTTTGCCGTGATTTAAAACATTCTTGGCAATGTTCTTTTTTGCATAAACAGGATTGGTGCCGGCAATAATATCGGCTCCAACACCATGGATGCTGCTTTATTTAAAGTGCCACCCGCTTGAATAAAGAAGGGCACAATTTTGACTCCCTCATCATTCATACTTTGTTGTCCAACGACCTTTTAACGATGCGGAGGACGCTTTGGTGATCGCTTTTGTAAAACTTTTTGCTTTTGCTGATGTTTTTTTTCATCCTCAAAATGCATTAGTAAAGCGCGTTCCTGTTTCGTTTTGTTGGTCACACCAAAAGTATCATTGTCCATAAATTGCTGATATCCAGCTAGCATCAAATTAGCTAAAAACGAGTCACTTTTCAGAGGTTGTACAAAATAGAGCCCTTTTGAATCTTGCAATTTATACCGGAAGCCTGCTTTTTTCATGCACTCATAAACTGAGGCAAATTCACTCGCATACGAATTCATATCACTAGAAGAAGCATAAACCGGTTTCCAGCCACATTTTGATAAGGATTGTTGGATCATCGCTTTATCGACACCTGGTTTTTCCCATAATGCTAAAGTTGATGGAGGAGGTTGGTTAACACATCCAGCTGTATTTAAGAGAGCTATGCAACTCAATAGTTTTAAGATTTTCTTCATTTTTCCCCTCTTTCAATGGATTTATTTACAATAAACAGCTCGGAAGCTTGTTGATATTTTCTGTCACCGCTGCTTAAAACAACGGTGAACAATATTGAGATGATGGATTGAGGAAACAATCGCGCCATTCCAAGCAAATGCAAGGATGGGGGATTGTTGATCATCACAAGAAAGACTTAAGGATAGCATTCATATTGTTCTGGATGCTTTTTACAAAACGGGCTGTTTAAGCGCTTCTTGACACTGCGCTGTGGTATGACAGCACCTGGACGACAAATCGGAAGATCCTCGGCTTTATGATTTACACACCAAGTTCCCCCTCC
>NZ_JBEPLI010000088.1:0-1038 GCF_040545155.1 Bartonella silvatica | reverse complement strand
GAATTTAGCAGCCTTTATATTTTCCATTTACGAGGAAATGCGCGGACTTCTGGAGAACAACGGAAGAAAGAAAGTGGTGGAATTTTTGGTGAAGGGTCACGTGCTCCTATAGCTATTTCTATTTTGGTTAAAAATCCAAATGCACAACAGCATAGTAAGATATATTTTCGTGATATTGGAGATTATCTCACAAGAGAAAAAAAGCTTAAGACAATTAAAAAATTTAGGAGTATTGATGGCATTACACGGAGCAAAAAAGGTTGGCAAATAATTACACCAGATAAACATGGTGATTGGCTTGGTCAACGTGACAACAGTTTCAACGCCTTTTTAGCTATAGGTGATAAAGGTGACAAAAAAGGTCATGGTAAAAAGCTTTTTGAAATGTTTTCTTGTGGTATTTTAACCAGTCGTGATGCTTGGGCATATAACTCAAGCCGTGAAGTTGTGGCCAAGAATATGGATAATATGATCTGCTTCTATAACAGCGAAATAAAACGTTTTAATGATGCTTATGCGCATGTTGACCGTAAGGCACGTGCAAAGGCTGTAAATCATTTCGTAAATTCAGATACGAGAAAAATCAGTTGGAGTAGTAGTCTTAAACAAGAGTTGACAAGGGGAAAGTCTTCTGAATTTAAAAGTGGCTGCTTAGTTCAAAGTCTTTACCGTCCCTTTACGCATCAATGGCTCTACTGCAATCGTATTTTTAATCATAGAGTTCATCAAATGCCGTGTATATTCCCGATGGGACGAATCGTTGAAAATAGAATGATACAAATTACAGGTACAGGAGCAAAAAAAGACTTTTCTGTACTTATGATTAAGACCGTATCTGATTTTCAGGTGATAGAAAATGGACAATGCTTTCCAAGATATTTTTACGAAGACACTACGGTTTCAAAAGGTAAAAGTAAGCAACAATCCCATTTGTTTGCAAATACTACAGAAGAAAGTAAAACAGTTGGTTTACAGAGGCATGATGCCATTACTGATGAAGGATTAGCACATTTTAAAGCTGCTTATCCTAATGAAAAA
>NZ_JBEPLI010000087.1:0-1065 GCF_040545155.1 Bartonella silvatica | reverse complement strand
TAAAGGAATTGTGTTATGCAAAAGAAGTTTGCACTCACAAATGAAACGCGTGTAATTAGTAATCAAATTCTTTATCGCATTAAAGCTTTAAAAGACTTTTCTGATGTTAAGGCTGGTGATTTAGGCGGTTTTGTTGAAAAGGAAGATAACCTATCCCATGATGGCAATTGCTGGGTCTATGATGAGGCTTGTGTTTATAATAATGCCTATGTTTCTGATAATGCTAAAGTCTTAAATAAAGCTTATGTTTTCGATAATGCAAAAATTGAAGGCTATGCTAAAGTTTTTGATTGTGCAAAAATTTATGACAATGCAAGGGTTGCTGATCATGCCTTGGTTTTTGGAATAACTTATGTTTACGATCATGCCTGCGTTTTGAATCATGCTGAGGTATCGGACAGGGCTGTTATAAAAGGTCATGCTAAAATCTATGATGATGCTTTATTGACTGGCTATGCTCAAGCTTATGGTAATGCAAAGATTTTTGACAATGCTCAAGTTTGGTTTTTTGCTGTAATTGGTGATGATGCTTGTATTTATGAGAATGCAAAAATTACAGGCTATACATACATTTGTGATCAAGTGAGTGTTTTTGGCAATTCATATATAGATACAAAAAAATTAAATGGTCATATTAAAATTTGTGATCAAATCATAAGAGACGCTGCTTAAATAACAGCGCGGGGCGCGGCGGGGGCGCCTGCTTTCCAATCCAATTTTCCATTTCAAATTTTAGAAAACGTTTAACACATTAGATTGTGAGGGTACCTCTATGTGCAAAAAATACGAATTAACCAGTGAAATCAAAAAAATCAAACATGCACTTACTCGAAATATTATAAATCTTTATCGCATTAAAGCTTTAAAAGATTTTGCTGATGTAAAGGCGGGCGACCTCGGCGGCTTTATTGAAAAGGAAGCTAATCTATCCCATGATGGCAATTGCTGGGTTTATGATAAAGCTTGTGTCTATGGCTATGCCGTCGTTGCTGAAAATGCAAAAATACGGCATTTTTCTCAAGTTTGTGGTCAAGTCTATGGGAATTGTGAAATCTATGGCAAGGC
>NZ_JBEPLI010000086.1:0-1086 GCF_040545155.1 Bartonella silvatica | reverse complement strand
ATATCACTAGAAGAAGCATAAACCGGTTTCCAGCCACATTTTGATAAGGATTGTTGGATCATCGCTTTATCGACACCTGGTTTTTCCCATAATGCCAAAGTTGATGGAGGAGGTTGGTTAACACATCCAGCTGTATTTAAGAGAGCTATGCAACTCAATATTTTTAAGATTTTCTTCATTTTTCCCCTCTTTTAATGGATTTATTTACGATAAAACAGCTCATAAGCCTGTTGATATTTTCTGTCACCGCTGCTTAAAACAACGGTGAACAATATTGAGATGATGGATTGAGGAAACAATCCCGCCATTCCAAGCAAATGCAAGGATGGGGGATTGTTGATCATCACAAGCAAAACTTAAGGTTTGCATTCAGGTGCATTTTTATACTTTTTACAAAAAGGGCTATTTAAGCGCTTCTTGACACTGCGCTGTGGTATGACAGCGCCAGGACGACAAATGGGAAGATCCTCGGCTTTATGATTTACACACCATCCCCCCCCCCTTTCATCTTTATAGCGGAATCCTGATTGAACCATACAAGCATGAATTGTTGCTATTGCATTATTACTGAGCTTGCTGCTTTCTGGATCCTTATCATAAGGGGTTGGCATACCACATTCTAACAAGCCTTTTCCTATCTCTGTAAAATCTGCTCCTGGTTTTTCCCAAGCAGTCAAATATCCTGAAGGAGGCTTATTAAACTGACATCCAGCTATACTTAACAAAGTTACAGCACTTAATAATTTTACGATGTGTTTCATTTTTTACTCCATGATTTACTTAAAGGAAATTGTTCACGATGAGATGAACCATAATAATATCTACATTTATAACCTGCATCTCCAAGACAAGTATGGGGATTTATGGGATCTGAGAACATATTCCATGTTTCTTTAAACATGTTACTACCAGCAGGTATTGTCTCGTAGGTATAGCCATTGCCGCCAATAATTCTGCTGACAAAGTCATATCTATGCCCATCAAAGCCAATAGTGGTTTGTTTGCCGTCACTCACATAACCTAACAGACCGGATGCAACTAAAACATTAAAGGCTGGTCCATAGAGATTGATAGTCGTGTTTTCGT
>NZ_JBEPLI010000085.1:0-1185 GCF_040545155.1 Bartonella silvatica | reverse complement strand
AACCACTATTTACTCAATGATCTTAGAAACGATACCTGCACCAACAGTACGACCACCTTCACGAATAGCGAAACGGAGTTTCTCTTCCATAGCAATCGGAACAATCAAAGATACATCCATCGCAACGTTATCACCAGGCATAACCATCTCTGTTCCCTCAGGAAGCGTAACAATTCCCGTCACATCCGTAGTACGGAAATAAAACTGTGGACGGTAGTTCGTAAAAAATGGCGTATGACGACCACCTTCATCCTTAGTCAAAATATAAGCTTCTGCCTTAAATCGCGTATGTGGCGTAACAGAACCAGGCTTCGCCAAAACCTGACCACGTTCAATCCCTTCACGATCAACACCACGAAGCAGCGCTCCTATATTATCGCCCGCCTGCCCCTGATCCAAAAGCTTACGGAACATTTCAACACCAGTAACCGTCGTCTTAGATGTAGGACGAATACCAATAATCTCAATTTCCTCACCAACCTTAATAACACCACGCTCAACACGCCCCGTAACAACAGTCCCACGACCCGAAATGGAGAAAACATCTTCAATCGGCATTAAAAATGGCTGATCAACTGGACGCTCTGGTGTAGGAATATAACGATCAACCTCTTGCATCAAAAGACGAACAGCATCTTCACCGATACTCTTATCTTTGTCTTCAAGGGCTGCCAAAGCAGAACCTTTTATAATCGGAATTTCATCTCCGGGGAAATCATATTTTGACAATAGCTCACGCACTTCAAGCTCAACAAGCTCCAAAAGCTCCGCATCATCAACCTGATCAACTTTATTCAGAAAAACAACTATTGCAGGAACACCAACCTGACGCGCCAACAAAATATGCTCACGTGTCTGAGGCATAGGACCATCCGCTGATGAAACAACCAAAATCGCCCCATCCATCTGCGCCGCTCCTGTGATCATGTTTTTCACATAATCTGCGTGTCCAGGACAATCAACATGGGCATAATGCCGATTCTCTGTCTCATACTCAACATGCGCTGTAGAAATGGTAATTCCACGTGCACGCTCTTCCGGTGCTGCATCAATTTGATCATATGCTTTAAATTCACCAAAAAATTTCGTAATCGCTGCTGTTAGTGATGTCTTCCCATGATCAACGTGACCAATCGTACCAATATTAACATGCGGCTTCGTACGTTCAAATTTGCTCTTTGCCAT
>NZ_JBEPLI010000084.1:0-1189 GCF_040545155.1 Bartonella silvatica | reverse complement strand
TAGTGGTCATAGGTAGCTCCCTAATCTAACATTTGAATAAATTTTTAATAAGAGGTTTAAAGAAGGCGCCCCCGCCGCGCCCGCGCGTTATTTAAGCTGTTTTCCTATGGGGACGACACATAACAAAGCAAATTTCACCATAAGGAGAAAGGCGTTCTGTATAAACATTATTCATTGTGTCACCACAAATATTTTTAGTAACAATAGCCATGCCACATGCATTGGCATTTTCATAAACATGCACTTTACTTACAATTTTTGCACTATCGAAAACATGGGCATTATCATACACATGGGCATTGGCAAAAACCTTTGCTGAATCGTAGACGCGAGCATTACCATATACAAAACCACCAACACCTGCATTGCCATAAACCTGCGCATTTTCGTAAACACGACCAGGGCTCACAACAATGGCCTGATCACCAACCCAGCAATTACCATCATGGGAAAGATTTTCTTCAGATTCAATATAGCCACCAAGTTGACCAGCTTTAACATCACCAAAATCTCTTAACGCCTTAATGCGATAAAGTTTTTTACCCTCACGAAGAATTGTTTGATTGGTGAGTTGATATTTTTTTACAGAATTCTGCATAATAATTACCTCGTATTTTAACATTTTGATTGACAACCCATAAGGGCGCCGGGCGCTCAAAACACGGATACGAGACCGTCGTTACACTTTCCCCTATGAAGGGTATTGTATAGTATAACCACACCCGGCAAAATCGTTATATGCCAATAACAGCACAAAAGAAAGCCAGTATATTTTAGAAACATGGGAAGAGGTCGTTTCGTAACCTATCCGCTCGTATTACAGTGTTTTGAGCACTTGTCAACCTTTCTAAACGACCTTTTCTTTAAAGTCAATACGTATTTTTTATTTTTTTCACTTTTTTTCATTTTGATAATTACCTAATTGAATACCAAGTGCTTTCTCTAGTTCACGGTCTATATCATAAGCTTGTGAATAACACTTCTCACCATCATCTGTAATTTCACAAATCAAACGATCTTTCTTTGTACGTTTTTTGATTTCCCTATTCACCTCGTCTATCAACGCTTCACAACTCAATACGCTTTTCGGAATACCACCCCCATATATCCAAGCTTTCACTTGAGCCTTGGTACTGTAATCAACTTTATCAGGCATCTCATGATACTGACCACCTTCAAATTCCTCATA
>NZ_JBEPLI010000083.1:0-1224 GCF_040545155.1 Bartonella silvatica | reverse complement strand
TACTTGCGTAATATTCGGAATCTTCAGATGTATACTTGAGATAGAGTGGGCATTCACCATCCCGAAACTGCGTATAATCAAAATAAAAGGTTTCATCAAGATCATAACTCACAACGAACTGTTCTGGTGTCGCAAGACCATCTTTTCTATCGAGTAAGTTTTGGTAAACAATATCACCAGCAGGAATACCTTCCCCACAATCTCCATAAATGCTAAAGATTTCTTCACCACCAATTTCCCCTCCTACATATTTTTTTAAAAAAACTTTGTAAGACGATGTGAATTTCAAATCCAAAGCTTTCTCTGCCTTTTCAATCACAAGATCATCAACCGCATTTTTTGCAGTACCAAAATTGATAATCTCATCATCATATTTATTCACTTTATCAATTAATACTGCAACATCATCTAAGGTATAGGTTTTCATAGATGAACCTCAAAACTTGCGTGATAAACGCTCCATATTTCCTCGCTATCAATTTCACCTCTTCCATAGTTTTTTCCAAAAACTCTTGTAAAAAGGGATAGGTTGCGGAGTGGGAGTGTGCTCAATCTTTTCAATCGGTTGGTCACCTTCAGGTATCTCTTCTCCCGCGTGTACTATAATCCGTTTGCAAAGGAACTCATAAAAATCACTGGCGTAATATTCGCAATCGCCCAATGGAAACCTGACATAGAGTGGGCATTCACCATCCCTAAACTGCGTATAATCAAAATAAAAGGTTTCATCAAAATCAGCATCACAAACGATAAGCTGTTCTGGTGTCGCAAAACCATCTTTTCTATCGAGTAAGTTTCGGTAAACAATATCACCAACAGGAACACCTTCCCCACACTCCTTATAAAGACTAAAGATTTCTTCACCACCAATTTCCCCTCCTTTGTAATTTTTTAAAAAACTCTTGTAAGACGATGTGAATTGTAAGCCGAGAGTTTTCTCCGCCTTTTCAATTACAAGATCATCAACCGCATTTTTTGCAGTACCAAAATTGATAATCTCATCATCATATTTATTCACTTTATCAATTAATACTGCAACATCATCTAAGGTATAGGTTTTCATCAATTATTCTCCATAAATTATTCTATAAGTTTCTTTTTTCTCTTTTCATCAACCGTAGAGCATTATTGCCGATGCTCCTGTCCCCATCTGTCAAAATCTATCCCTATGATACTCCATTTCATATCAATTATTCCTCCTAAATTACTGTTTTTTTGTTCTCT
>NZ_JBEPLI010000082.1:0-1232 GCF_040545155.1 Bartonella silvatica | reverse complement strand
AATTATAAGCCTGAGCACGTGTTCAAAAAGTTGGGGGATGCTTATTTTGAATATCGTCTGGTGGGTGAGCAAATCTTTGAGCTGACAGGTAATCGCACTCTTCTTGATGTTGAAGATCCCAATGCTCAAATGCAAAGGCTCTATGACAATGCTGTGGAGCAGCAAGGTCCCTTGGGGTTAGAGCTAGGCAAGCCCTTAAGGCCTCAGCAGATTGCTGGAATCAAAAAGGATATGATCTGGCTTGAAACCCACCTTGTCGACGGACAAGAGGTCTTAGTGCCTCACGTTTATTTGGCACCAAACACTTCTTTAGCACAAGATGTTTATGAGGCAAAAACGCAGCAAGGAAACCTCGCCAGTGCTAGAATAAAAGGCAATGGCGTCACTATAGAGACGGACCGTTTTAGCAATAGCGGCACCATATCGAGTAATGGTGCATTGCATGTTTCGACCACGCAAACTTTGTTCAATAATGGTGGTTTTTTGCTTGGCAGCGGTGCTGTAGATCTGAGCAGCCAAGGGCTTTTAGCCAATTCGTCAGGGAGTATTCTGGGGGATATCATCACCCTCAATGCTGAGACAATCATTGATGGTAGCGCCAAAATCCGTGACACGAATGAATATGGTTTTGTTGATCGGAGCGGGCAGCAGGCTCAAATCATTTCTATACAGGATTTAAACATTCACTCCCTTGGCGATTTAAGCATGAGCGGTGGGCAATGGAGCAGTGGTGGATCGATGACGGTGGTTGTCGATGGTTCTGCTACGTTTGGTTCATTAGTGCTAGAGAGTGACCATAAGGAAACATTGGAAAAAGGGCATTATAACGCCCAAAGCAGTGAGCACCGTTTGGCAGAAGTCAACAGTGATGGAGATTTGACTATTGTCACAGGTGGTGAGCTTAACCTTGAGGGAAAGTTTAAAGCCAAGGGCAATGGGGATTTTACCAGTGGTGGCGCTCTCAACGCGATTTCAGAGCAAGACGTTGACAGTTTTGATTTGGATTTTAGGGGCAAAGAAGGCGACAAATCGAAGCAAAAGAATAAGTTTCGTCAACAATCAACAGAAGTTACTACAAACAAAACCACGATAGAAACAGAGGGCAACCTCTTCATGCACGCGCAAAATGGGGATCTCACACTTGGTGCGGCAGGGCTATCAAGTGGTGGTCAGACGCATTTGGCATCAGATACGGGGAAGATCAAGTTTCTGACCAACAAGGATCAAGATTT
>NZ_JBEPLI010000081.1:0-1243 GCF_040545155.1 Bartonella silvatica | reverse complement strand
GATAACTTTATGCTTTTCAAAAGCTTTGTTTAAAGAGAGTTATGTATATTCATTTTGCTTATAGGTTTTGAAGGTGTAAAAATCGTCAAAACCCCTTCAAAACGTATATTATTAGTTGAATTTATAGGTTATATTATCAATATGGGTTGTTTTTTTAAGATCTATAAAATATTAACATATTGAAAAATAACATTTTTAATTTTTACTCATTTAAAAAAAATAATAGAGGGTCTAAAAAGAACTGACAAAACTGACACGGTCTATTAAAAGGGATTTTGATAATCTCTATAATGATCAATCTCTCTTTAGATGTTTTCATAAGTGTTTTCATAACAGTCTATAAATTACAATTATCATATATCCTATATTCTATTTATCGTTTCTCTTATGAAAATGAAAAATAACACCATGGCTATAAAGCATATAACAGCTATAGAGAATGCGTAAAAACAGTAGCTTTATTTGAATAAAGCAAAAATGCAAATGAATGCGTTGGTTATAAGAGCGCGGCGCTTATTAAAATAGTTCAAATGATAAATGCGTTATAAACAAAATTCACAAAAAAATTTAAATTCATTTAGTAAAAAAGCTAATAGGTTATAAAGATAAAAAAACGCATTATAAGAGCGTTTCTAAATATTATAAATGTATAGATTCAAAACATAACGCAATCGTTTCATAAAGAGCATAATATAGATTTAAATGCATATAAATATAAAAGAATAAATTAATAAGCATATGATATTATCAATACATAACGTATTAAAAAAATACAAAAAATATCAAAAAAGATAAAATATTAATTGACAATAAATACGTATTTTGTTATATAAATAATCAAGTGATCAAAACACTAAACATGTAGCGAAGAGGTTGCGATAAACCTAATCCTATTATAAAAACTGACTTTCTTTTATGCTTTTGTTAGCATATATAGTGATTTTGTCGGGTGTCGTTACGTCATACAATACTCTTTATGAGGAAAGCGTAACAACGGGACTACATGCCGTGTTTTGAGCGCCCGGCGCCCATTAGGGTGTCAATTTCAAAACATATAAACATGTAGGTTTTAATTATGACAAATATCTCAAAAAACACCCCCCTTATATCTTCCATTTCAAACGAAACCGCATCTATTAATAAACAAGAGCCTGCAAAAAAATACGAATTTATTGATGATTGTGAATATATCGATGGTCATTTCTTAACACGTATTAGAGCTTTAAGAGATTTTGATGATGTA
>NZ_JBEPLI010000080.1:0-1245 GCF_040545155.1 Bartonella silvatica | reverse complement strand
ACCTCGGCACTTGAGAGGGGACCAGCAAGTTTCTGTTTCGTCACCTTCCGTACTTCCGGTACAGCAGATCTCACATCAAGATGGTAATCATCCTTCTGATGACAAACAACATCATGCTGTTACGTTAAATACTTCATCACAAGTAGATCAAGTGACTTTGCGTTCACCTATTCTTGAGCCATTTTCTCCATCATTGAGTGAGGAGGTATCAGTTTCTCACTTTTTGACAACGCCCTCTACAGATGCAGTGTTGTCTATGGCTGTAGCGCCAAGTCTTATTTTTCATAATGAGTTGCAGTCCGTGCGCATTGGAAGAGGAGTTTTGGATAGGAATAAGAAAAGTGCTGGTCTGTGGACATATGTGATCAAAAGCAAAGAGATCATTTCTGCAGGTCATATAGACTTTAAACTCGACCAAACAGGTATAGTGTTAGGCCTTAATGGTTTAAGTGAATGGTCAAATGGGGACTTTTATATCGGTGGTTTTGGTAGTTATGATCACGCGCGGATTGCCCATGCACGAGGTGGTGCGAGTAGCGTAAATACTTATGGCATTGGAGCTTATGCGACTTATTTTGATCACAGTGGATGGTATGTAGATGGTATTTTGAAATATAATTATGATCAAAATACTCTGAAAGCTGTTTCAACGAATAGTTTGTCTGTTGCAGGCAATTATGATCAATGGGTAGTGGGGTCATCCTTTGAAGCAGGTTATCGTATAAAGACTTCTCAGAATAGTTGGTTCCAACCTTATGGACAATTCACTTGGTTACAGGTTTCAGGGAAAGAAATAAGACTTTCTAATGAAATGACAGGTGCTATAAATCGCTTTACTTCGCTGCGTAGCGAGGTAGGATTATCTTTAGGATACGAGTTTGGATCCGGAATAGAGAGTTCATCTTTATTTTATTTTACAGCATCATGGTTGCGTGAGAATAAAGACGACAATCATACGAAGATTAATGAAATCCATCAATTTACCACTGACTTGTCTGGCAATGCAGGGAAATTAGGGGTTGGTTTGAGTCATTTTATGAGCGATAAATTAAAGCTTTATGCACAAGCTCATTATGTCAAGGGACGTACAACGAAGCAGTCTCTGCAAGGAGTTTTAGGTATACGCTATAGTTTCTAACGATCGCATTGTTTTTACTGGTTCTCGTGTGTGGTTTACAAATGAGATATATAGCGTCTAGGTAGTGTTTTTTGAGAAAACTAAGGCTTCTACAATCTACCTATGCT
>NZ_JBEPLI010000079.1:0-1254 GCF_040545155.1 Bartonella silvatica | reverse complement strand
AAGCGCTTCGGTTTAACGCTACAAGAGGCAAAAAATCCGCTCTCTGGTACTTACATAGGGCGACTTTGTTTGCAAGGTGTGATTACACAAGAGCAATATGATGCCGCGCAACAGTACCTACAGATAAGAAATAATTACCTTTGTGCAAAGGGCTTGCCTAATGCGATTTATGATGATGTGTCTACAAATTCAGATCCAGATAGCTTTGAACAATGGGTTCAAAAAGCAACAAATCACTATCAAGCCGTGAAAGAGGCAGTAAAAGAAGCGCAATGCCTCTATAGACAGTATAATCTTTATGCAGCACTACAGTACCTCGTTATAGAAGATCAAACGCTACCATATCTTGTGAATTCATTACGGATTGCTCTTAATGCTCTTCAGAAGTATTTTCAAAAAAGCACTTAACTATAATGTGTAACTAGTTGAAAAAATTTACGTATAAGGTATTAATTTCACGGTCTAGTTCTTTAAGTTTTTCCTTCTTTGCAGCGATATGTATTTGAATTTCGGTAATTTCTTTTAAAATTTGTAATGCTTTATTGTGTTGTTTTAATTGTGTTTCGTTATGAACAAGATCCATGTTATATATTTCTCTTTCCATGTCACTAAGTAAGCTGTATGCTATCTTATGCCTTTCTTTAATTAAATTATGCCATTTTTCTATATTTTTGATTTTTTCTTTCAAAAATAAATCTTTATCGTTCCTCAAATATTCTTTTATTAGGGACTGAAATTCAATTATGTCAGTTTTAGAAAATGTGCGTTCCCACCATAGGATTCTATCGAGTGCCTCATGATACAGTTTACGCCCATCTTCTATATCTCTTAGTGCAGTGTTTAGCTCAGCAATTTCTTTTGAACAAAATAGCTTACTCAAAAATGAAGGAGAATCTTTAGAATTAGCATATCCATTTGAAGGGGATATAAGAGACGTTATCAAAAGTGCGATAATTAATACGCTTCTAAATAAAGATTTTTTTATAAACATCATTTCTACCTTATATGTCTACCTTAATGTGCACTTTATCTGTTTAACTGATTCACTTTGAAATTATCAATATGTGTTATTATTATGTTGACAAAGTGTAGCAAATCGTATTTAATGACAAATACGGCACTGGTCGTACTGTATCTAAATGAGGGTGTGGTACAGTTCAAAATCCCCGCATTTGCGGGGTTTTTTATTATCTGGAGGGTGTATTTTATGACATCACAAAATACAGAACAGATTTCTCAAACAAAGAAAAAATA
>NZ_JBEPLI010000078.1:0-1291 GCF_040545155.1 Bartonella silvatica | reverse complement strand
CTATATGTGTTGTTGCCATTGATTTCACCTTTCTTTGCTGTAAAAAAACCGGCTTAAAGCCGGTGGAAAACCCGCATCAAAGGCGGATTATATTGTAAAACTTATTGCCTAATCAGGGTCTGCACCCATAATTTCATAAAAACGGGCTTCATTTTTCGGATTGGAGATCCATGCATTGAATTCTTTCTCTGACATATTAGCAAGAATTTCTTTGGTCATCGGACCTGTCACGCCCCCTCCTCCAGACGCCGTTAAGGTTCTCGCAGAATTTTGCCGGCTTTGAAGCGCTGCAACTTGATTATTCGCTTGCATCCCTTGGTTCTGATAGCCAAGGTTTTGTGCTATCCTATAAAGCTCTTCTGCTGGATTAACCCCCTTTTGGGCGCAGGTCGCTACAATCGTACGTAATTCATCCCCTATAATCGCATCTATCGTGCTCCTTTGCGCATAAGTCGGATAAACAGAAGACCATGCACTTAATTGCTTTGCACGCGTCTCATAAAGAAAATCTGCCGCGGCATCAAAATCACTGTATTTATCTTTGATTGATGTAACAGAACTTTCTAAAAACTGGTTCAAATGTCCATTAAATTCGTGGGATTCAATGGCTTGCCTTTGAACATCTTGTTGTGCACGAATATACGCATCTTGCTCTTGTAGCTTTTTGCCCATCCAACCCATGTAGCCAATAATGTCTTGTGTAGGGTCTGGAGGTCCGCCTTCCCCTTCAACCATTGGTGTCTGGGCTTGGGGTTCATAAAACTTAACAAGTGCTTCACGGGCTTGATTGGCTTGTTGTTCTGCTCGCTGCTGCTCTATACTAGGAACGATTTCTGAAGACTTGTCAACGGGCTCTGCAACCGGCTCTGGAGGTGTGGCATCATGGCTCTCAACCGTCTCAACCTCGTAATCGTTCTCAAAAGAGCTCTCATCATCAAAAACCGGTGCACCAACCCTATAATCTTCATTCATAGCTTCGTTCATTTCTGCATTCATTCTCTAACCTCTCTTAAATGCTTCTTCCTCGATAAGTGGCGGCTCTTTCACGCATGATTTGATTTTGCATTTGTTCATTGTAAATGCGTTGCCTCTCAAGCTCATGGCGTTGTTGCATAATCTCCGCTTCCAATTCTGCTCTCTTTTGACGCATGAACAATTCAATCTGCTTTTGTTGCAAATCCATCTGTTGCATCTGGCTTTTAGTCGCAATATCTTGCTGCTTTTCCTGCAACTTCATTTCTTGTTCGGGATCCATTTGCTGTTGTTGGGCTTGTTGTGCCATTTGCTGCTG
>NZ_JBEPLI010000077.1:0-1299 GCF_040545155.1 Bartonella silvatica | reverse complement strand
GAATTGTATTTAGCACACCAACAAGGGGCAGGAGGAGCCGCGCGGCTTCTTCAAAATCCCCATGCCAATGCGGCGCAAATTGTTGGGAGCAATGCGGTTGGCTTGAATGGTGGTAACAACGCTATGCGTGCCAGTGATTTTGTCAACCGTGTATTACAGATGTATGGGGGGCAGCCTCATAGAGCAAGTCCTACAGCGCAGGGTGGTTTTGGCAATAGAGATAACATGTTAGAGGTTTTAAGGGCGTTATTAGCATCACAAGAAGAGTCTGAAGAGTCTTTAGAAGAAGAAGAGAGTGATGATGATAATCCTTTGATGACGCAATTCATGCGGGCATTTTACGGACCATTTTACCGGAATTAGGATTCACAACGATGTCGACGATTTATGATTGGTCGCTTAGAGCGGCGGATAATACGCGTTGTGATGCTTCAATTAATTGGTCTGAAGGACAGCATCCTAGCAGTATAAACAAGAGCGCCCGTGTGATGATGCAACGCGTGCGTGAATATTTATCCGATACGGGTGGAGAGCTTGAAGGGATTGTTACAAATGATCCTGTTCAACAAACGAGTGCGATAAAACTTGCAAGCGCTTCACAGTTTTTAGAGTATAAGAATGGGATTGTTTTGCGCTTTATGGCGACGGGCAGGAATGTTGGGGCAAGCACGGTGTTTTTGAATGCTTTAGAGGGCAAGCCGGTTTATAAAGCAACAGAATTAGGGGTTGGTCCTTTAAGGGGAGGCGAAATCCAACAAGGGTGCATTTATACATTGGTTTATAATGGAGATCATTGGCATCTCGTTAATCCTACCCCACTCCCTTTAGAAGAAGAAGAAAGCAGTCTTTATCCCACGGGTTTTATAGGAACGTTTGGTATGCGCGGGATTCCAAAGGATTGGTTAGTTTGCGATGGGAAAGCTTATTTGCGTCGTGAGTATCGTGATTTATTTGAGACGATAGGAACGGTTTGGGGAGAGGGGGATGGCGTTTCGACGTTTAATGTTCCAGATTTACGAGGGATGTTTTTACGGGGATTTGATGGTGGCAGTAATTTAGACCCCAATCGTAGGCTTGGAAGTATTCAAACAGATTCAATCCAGTCTCACCAGCATGAAGGTCAAGCCCTTTCGATGCCCCATTTTACTAGTAATGAAGACTTTTGGGATGGGAATACGACGGATGTGTTGGGCTATCGTCTAGGCTTGTTTGGGGGTGGTTTTCTAGCGAATTTTATGGGCATAGAGCGTGAGAATTTAGGGGGCTATATTGTAGAGCCCTATACCCTTGATGAAGGGG
>NZ_JBEPLI010000076.1:0-1301 GCF_040545155.1 Bartonella silvatica | reverse complement strand
AATCGGTTGTTTCTAAATCTTCAAATTCAGTTTCTTTTTTTGCTAATACGATAGTATTAGTTTTTTTATTATATATGTTAATGTTATTGTTAATGTTATGTGCATTGCCAAGCATCAAATTTTCTGCACAAGCATCACTTTCTGATGCACAAGCATCATTTGACGTATGATTTTTATGCTTGTGCATTTTTGGTTCATTATTTTCTTTCTCATCCCATCTTGCTTTTGCTGCTTTTGCTGCTTTTATTGAAGACTTTTCTAAATTTTTATTAGAATTGTTGAGTTCTTCTTCAACTTCTAAACTCCATAAACGACCATCGTCTAAACGAACGATTTTTTTAGTACAGAGTAAACCAATCAATGCTTTATTAAATGCCTTTTCTGTGCAACCAACATAACGAGATAATAAGAAAGTATCTTCATCAAGCGGTTCTTGTGTTTTGCGCATAAATAAACTGAGAGTAAGATAAACAGCTTTTTCCATCGGTTTCATACAAGAAACATCGATTATCCATTGCTCCGCATTAAGCCTCGTCCATGGCAACTTAGTTGACATGCCTTACCTCCCTTTCTTTATTATTCTTATTGCAAGTGAAATTATCTAGCTCTTCAGTGACGTTGTTGAGTTCTTCCTCAACATCTAAATTCCACAAGCGACCATCTGCTAAACGAATAATATATCCTTCTTCTAGCAAAACATTCAAAGCTGTCTCAAATTTCTTTACTGAATAACCAGTGTAATGAGACAAAACTTTAATGTTACAAAAAAGAGGTTCACCAGTACGAAGCATGCGAAACCGCAATCTCATATAGATATTACCTTCTACAGGAGGTAAATAATCGACAACTACTGCCCACCTATCTGCAAAAAGCCTCGTCCACGGTAATTTAGTTGACATATTTTACCTCCTTTTCTTCATTATTATTAAAGGTAAAATTATCTAGCTCTTCACTGAGGTTATTGAGTTCGTCTTCAACATCTGGATTCCATAAGCGACCATCTTCCAAACAAATGATATGTCCAGTTTCCAATAAAAGATCTAATGCTTTCTGAAATCTTTTAATTGAACACCCAGCCAATAAAGATAACACTCGAAAATTATTCGTAAGCGGTTCACCAGTGCGAAGCATCTGAAATCGCAACTTCACATATATGAAACCTTCAAAAGGAGGCAAATGTGCAAGATCAAGTAGCCACTTGTCTGCAAAAAGCCTCGTCCATGGCAACTTAGTTGACATGTATTGCCTCCTCTCTTTTCTTACTCCACCTTGCTAAAGCTGCTTTCGAAGCTCTTTCTGAA
>NZ_JBEPLI010000075.1:0-1346 GCF_040545155.1 Bartonella silvatica | reverse complement strand
ATTCTTTTGAAGAGAATTAAACCCCTCATACGAAAACGGAGCCCTGTTGTAATATGCATCACTTTAATAAGTCTGATAATGAACACGTCACTTTACGCTCTCTGTTGGAATATTATCGTCAAAAAGCTAAATCACCCCGTGAATTAGGAACCTTGTTTGAAAACCTTGTCATGGTTTATTTGACAAACGACCCGCTTCAAAAGCAAGAATACGAAAAGGTTCAAACCTATTGCGAATGGGCGCAAGAGCATGGAGAAGATGGAACTGATATTGGGATTGATCTGGTCGCTACAATCCGTGATGAAGGAGGTTATGCTGCCATTCAATGTAAATGCTATGATGCTTCTCACATCATTAAAAAAGAAGATATTGATAGCTTTATTGCTGCTTCGGGCAAAAAGATCTTCACCCGTCGTATACTGATTGATAGTACCGAAACAGATTGGAGTGATAATGTTGAACTGACTTGTGAAGGACAAGAGGTTCGTATTCAACGTATTAACCTTTTTGATTTGGAAAGCAGTCAAATCGATTGGGGGGCTTATAAAGAACAAGGACAAGCCGTCCTTAAAGAGCAACCGAAGAAAAAGCTTTTAGATCATCAAAAAGAAGCCCTTGAGAAAGTCTGTGAAGGGTTAAAAGAAGCAGACCGTGGCAAGCTTATTATGGCCTGTGGAACGGGCAAAACTTTCACAAGCCTTAAGATAGCAGAAACCATAGCAGGAACAGGCAAGCGTGTTTTGTTTCTGGTACCCTCTCTTGCTCTTATCTCTCAAACAATCCGTGAATGGACAGAAGATACACAAGTGCCTTTACGCTCCTTTGCGGTGTGTTCCGATACACAAGTGGGAAAACGTCGTAAGAATAAAAATGATGCTCTTGAATTTGATAGCTCTGATCTTGCCTTGCCTGCTACCACGGATGCAAAAGAACTGGCTAGTAAAGCGGGTAAGGTTTCACATGATCTGATGACCGTGGTGTTTTCAACTTATCATTCCATCCAAGTGATTTCGGATGCACAAAAAAAGTATGATTTACCCGAATTTGATCTGATCATCTGTGATGAAGCCCATAGAACCACTGGGGCTTCATTGGGAACAGAGGACAATGAATCTGATTTTATCAAGGTTCACGATAACAGCATCATTTTTGGCAAAAAACGCCTGTACATGACAGCAACCCCCAAAATCTTTACCGATGATGCCAAAAAGAAAGCCGATGAGATCAATGCCGTTCTAGCTTCTATGGATGATGAAGAGCTCTATGGAAAAGAGCTTTATACCTATACTTTCTCAAAAGCCGTTCAGAATGAACTTTTAGCACCTTATAAGATTATTGTTTTGGGT
>NZ_JBEPLI010000074.1:0-1395 GCF_040545155.1 Bartonella silvatica | reverse complement strand
GCACCACGTCTAAAGCAAACGATGCACCTTATGCTTTACTTCATCTTGGCGCTCTTGCTTTATTGGGTGATGTTGAGACCTTACAATCTTATCAGAAAAGCTTTACGGCAGGTGATCACCTAGGCTTTGATGAGAGCATCAACAAAACCCACCTTGAACGTGCATTAGCTTTAGCCAAAGAAGTAGCAAAAACCAAACAACTGAGCTACGCTTTGATTGAACGGGTAGCAAAAGATTTTGATGATCACTCAGAGCTTTCTAGCGAGGAATAACCTCGCTCTTTGAAGGAGAGTTTATTTAAGTCTATTTAGAACAAAGAATAAATTGATTATTTTGAAAAAAACGAGGGGATTATGAATTGTGAAATGGATAAAGAAAAAAGTATGGGGGCAGCTGAGCCTGGGGAATTTAAAGGTCAAAAAGTTTATCAGGAAGATGAACTGTTTGATCCTGAAACAGTTTCTTCTTGGAAAGAAAAAGGACACATAATAACAGGTACAAATGTGGAAAGAATGGCATCAGGAAGAGCTCCTATTGGAGTCGATTGTAGGCCTATTATGTTACATCCTGTGACACAAGAACAAGATAGTCCTCTCGTTGAGGTTCTCTACTCATTTTATCAAGGCAGGAGTTTTGTTGCTCCTATGAAGCCAAAGACAAATTTTATCAGAAAAGTTATTTGTTGGATTTCAAAAAAAATCCTAAGTAGGAAAAAAAGAAAAAGTAATTATTGCAAATATTGAAATAATGCCACTAAAAGGCGCTCTCTAAGTTTTAATGATCACCTCCTTTAATTCCATCATATATTGTAAATGCGAGATGATTATACAGAGACAGATGAGAAAAGAGCTCCTTCAAGAACATATCTCTTATGATTTTATCAATCTCATCCCAATTCCATTGGCTATAGTAGAAAAAGATTGATCATTAGAAACACTCATTATGAGTAAAAACACGCTGTGACTTATGGAGAAAAATTTATGAAAAGTTATACTTTATCAGATGTTGCACAATATGTTGATATGCATAGTCATGTTATTAATTTTGGTACTCAAGATAATGCACCTGATGAGGTGCGGATTAAAACAGCTGAGAACACTCTTGGTTTACAATTTACCTCTTCTTATAAGAATTTTTTAAAAAATTATGGAGGAGGAGAAATTGGAGGTGAAGAAATATTCAGTATTTATGGAATCTGCGCAGGTATTCCTGCTGGTGATATTGTTTACCGAAATTTGCTCGATAGAAGAGATGGCTTTACGGACCCCAAACAACTTGTTATCTGCACAACTGATTTTGGTGAAACCTTTTATTTTGATTATACGCAGTTTCGGGATGGTGAATGCCCACTCTATCTCAAGTATACATCTGAAGATTCCGAATATTACGCAAGTA
>NZ_JBEPLI010000073.1:0-1434 GCF_040545155.1 Bartonella silvatica | reverse complement strand
GATTCAATAATTTTCAATAAAATAAATGAGTTATTACGATATGGGGGAAATTTATCATTATTGATTCCATTAATGTTTTTTATAGCATTATCCCTCATTTTTTTGGAGCTTTTTTATAGCTTCTATGGCTAGCCTTTTGCGATCTGCGCTTTTTGTATAAAGAGATGCCATGTTGTCGTCTGTCCATCCAAAAATTGCTTTGAGTTGTGATACTGTTGCACCAGAGTTAGCTGCGCGTGTTGCTGCTAATTTTCTTAAGCCATGTGCTGATTTTTTGATTCCCGCCGCATTACACGCTTCACGAAATAAGTTTCCAAAACTTTCTTTTACGAGTTTATTTCCGTTTTTTCCGCAAATGAATGTTTCATTTCCAATAGGACCAATTTTTAGAGTTTCTGCTAATTCAGGCAAAATGGGTAGAAAAACATCTGTTTGGAATTTACTTTTCTCTGTCTTGAGATGAATGATATTATCTTTGACATCTTTCCAACCAATTCGGACCGCATCACCACGACGCAAACCCGTGTAAAGAAGAACATCAATCCAGACGCGTTCATGTGAACCATGTGACCAATGGTGATAATATTTTTCAACATCTTCTTCTGTCCAAACAGCAAATCCATCTTTGTTGTTGTAAGCTGGTCTTTTTACTCCTACTGTTGGATTGTTTTCTAAAAGCTCTTGATCAATTGCCCAATTAAAAAGTCCATTAAGGGCTTTTAGAAAATTGTGAGCAGCTGTTGGTTTTTCTTTGCGGCGTTCAACACCCGCTGTAATATGTGATTTCTTTATTTCTCTGTATGGAATGTTTCCTATAGCATCACATACCTTCATAAGGATAAGTTCTCTTTGTCTTTTCGTAGCTTTAGCAAGGCTATGCCAATGAACGCTGTTAAAGTATTGTTTAAGCAGCCATGCAAATGAACCTTCAACAAGTTTACCGGTTTTGGATTTAGGAAGTATAAGCCCTTGTAACTCGGCAAGTGCGCTTTTGTAGTTATCAACAAACTCTTGCGTTCCATAGGTACCGCGTATTCTAATACGTGGTCCATGACCAATACGTACATACCATACAATTTTGCCATGTTGAGTAATTTGTTTAACGAGATGAGGAGGACGTGGTTTTGGCATGGTATTTTACATCTTAGAGAGTGCGGTTTCGTAATATTCATTCTTTGACAAATCTAAAAGTTTGTCTGGATGCGCTGCTGAATTTGGTAGTGGAATATCGGATTTGAGATAGATAAGCAGTTCACCGGTGGGTTTGATTTCTACGAGTTCACAACCTTGTTTTTTAGCTTCTCTTAAAGCGCGTGCAATGTCTGCTTGCGTTATGATAGCTTTACGAGGCGCCATATCTCTTCTCCTATATTGAGACGCAATTCACCCATTTCGTGAATCACGCATGACTTAAAAGTTGTTAGGAAAGGGTGG
>NZ_JBEPLI010000072.1:0-1485 GCF_040545155.1 Bartonella silvatica | reverse complement strand
CCACCCCCATATATCCAAGCTTTCACTTGAGCCTTGGTACTGTAATCAACTTTATCAGGCATCTCATGATACTGACCACCTTCAAATTCCTCATATTCTCTCATACCATCTTCGTATTCGTAAAGGTTGTAAAAATACTCTGCAACTCCTAACCCCCATGGGGCATATCCAACCGCTGTTGCAACAAACTTTTTTTGCATAGGCTGTTTACGATTTTTTAAAAACATTCGTTTAAACATTTCCATATTAAATCCATAACTTTACCAATGGGTTTATTTGCCTCAAAATGAGCTGTACAGAAGCGTTTTTTAATTTCAATGTGGTTTTTATCACAAAATCTTTAAATCGCTCTGTACGGTGCCTTTTTGACGATTTAAACGCATGTCTAAGCCAATATGAATACCAAACTTCACTACTTTGCTATCTAATCAATGTGCTTTACAATCCCACCAATACCATTAAAAGTCTCTTCAAACCTTTGCTTTTGAACAAGTGTAAGCGGTTTTGAATGCTCTTTCGCTGCTTGTTCTTTCAACTGCTGTTCACGGGTTCTCAAAACAACGCGGCATACAAAATCGGCTTTTCTCAAAAGATTGTCTTCCAAATCACGGCATAACCTTACAAGTTCACGTGTGCTCGGAAAAAACGTATCCGATAAACCATCTATCTCATCACATAAAATCCGTTTGACCGCTGTCATCAGTGACCATGCCGATACATTTTCCAAAACCATTCCATAAGTCAACGCCATCCCTTCGTAATCTGCCTGTTGTGATATTTTCAAACCACATGACAGCATGCGAACGGCTTTTGCGATATCCTCTTTGCTTGCTTTCACTGCAAACAGCTCTTGCAATTGATCATAAGCATCTAAAGCTATCGCTTCCTGCTGTTTCGTTAATTGGCTGCCATCTTTCAAAACAAATGGACCGCTCGGCGGTATCATCGCGTGAATATGCTTCAAAGTACCCTCGATTTCCGATATCAAGGATGCTGTCTGCAAACTTTTCGCTAATGCTTTTTTGCTTTTGAGTGTAATTTCCATAATTTCCATCTTGTTTATTAACTTTATGATCTTTTGAATTTCTCACCCAGTTACGCCATGTTGCTTGCCAGTCACGCTTGCTAGCGTCTTTACCTGCCTTGGCATTCCAATAATCTCGAAACTTTGCGATTTCGACTTTCACACGCTCTGGAGGCAAGCCCTCTGCAATGGCAAAATCGTAATCGGGTTCAAAATCCGCAGGCAATCGACAGCCTCTATCGGCTTTAACCCGCTTGGCTTTTTTGAAAACGCTTGTCTGCTCGTGAATGGGAGGTTGGTTGTCTGATGATGTTGCGATTTGATTGGGTTCGCTTTCAACATCAACCTCGATTGGCTCGTAAACCAAATCGGTTGTTTCTAAATCTTCAAATTCAGTTTCTTTTTTTGCTAATACGATAGTATTAGTTTTTTTATTATATATGTTAATGTTATTGTTAATG
>NZ_JBEPLI010000071.1:0-1503 GCF_040545155.1 Bartonella silvatica | reverse complement strand
GCCAACCCCAATGGGATTACCTGTAACGGTTGTGGCTTTATTAATACACCACGGGTGACTTTATCGACCGGACAACCGATCATTGGAGCCGATGGGGCTTTGAGTGGGTTGCGTGTTGAGGGTGGAGATATCACCATAGGTTCTCGTGGGGCTGATGGGAGTTCATTAGATATTTTTGATCTTGTTTCGCGCAAGATCAGTATCGGGGGTCCCATACAGGTCAAAGGAGATTTGGCTGTTATCGCTGGTCACAATCATTTTGATTATGACACGCGCGAAGCAACTTCTCTTGGTTCTGATGGTAAAGAGCTGGAATTGGCGATTGATTCCAGTGAGTTTGGTGGAATGTATGCGGGGCAGATCCGCGTGATTGCCAATGATAAAGGCGCCGGCGTTAAGATGCGCGGAGACATGGTTGCCAATGCAGGCGCCATGAGATTGACAAGTGATGGCAAGCTGGTGATTGCCAAAGCACGTGCCAAAGGAGTGGTAAAAGCGCGTTCTCACCACGACAGTGTGCATGTAAAAGATTTGCTTTTTTCAGAAGAAGCAGTTGAACTGAAGGCTTTGAAACATGTTGAACTGGCTGAGCAAGCTCGCGTTGCGGCAAGCGGTGCTGTTAATGTGCACGCCGATCTGATCAAGCTCGAGTCTCATGCTCTTCTAGCAAGCGGTATTGGGAGTGATGGTCAACAGTCAGCGACGGGTTCTTTGCATTTACAGGCAGCAAAGCTTGAGGCGGGGGATGGGCGGATAGCAGCCGGTGATCTTTTAAAGATCCAAGCAGCAACAATTGATCTAAGCCGCATGCAAGACAATGATCAAACAGGGGTTTCTTCCCTTGGCGATTTGATCATTGAAACCAATCAAATCACCGCTTTAAACAACCATATTGGCGCCAAGGGGAATATTGTCTTGAGCGCCGATGATGCGCTCACTGTAGGCGCTGGACATTATAGCGCCGGCGGTTCTCTTTTGGTGGAAGCAGCAGAGCTTACATCACGTGCGCGCTTAGTGGCAGAGCAAAAAGTTGATCTTTATGCGCATCACGGTGCCCTGATCCAAGAAGGCACTGTGTTGTCCAATGGGAAGATAACGCTGGATGCCCATGGTGCCCTCAATCACACGGGTGATATTGTCAGTATGCAGCAGGTTGCCTTGACATCGGGGGGCATGCTCACAACCTCTCAAGAGAGCACGATTTTAAGTTATGATGTGGTTTTAAGTGCTGATGCTTTAACCCAAGCAGGGACTGTGGAAGCTCAAGAAGGAGCATTAACCCTTCAAGTGCGTGATGGGGTCGCAAATAGCGGCACAATGCGCGGTGAGAGTGTCGATGCTCATATTGGTGCATTTACCAATCAAGGGACGTTTATTACAACCGATGATTTGCATTTGATGGTAAACACACAAGAAGGCGTCGATCCGCAACAAGCCTTTCTGAAGAATACATCCGAAGGTGTCCTTCAAAGTGGTGGCGTTTTTGTTGTGATCGCAGGGCAA
>NZ_JBEPLI010000070.1:0-1567 GCF_040545155.1 Bartonella silvatica | reverse complement strand
AGTGTTGAGAGACGCTTAAATAGCCCTTATTGTAAAAAACATTCAGAACAACTTGAATGCAAACCTTAAGTCTTGCTTCAGCAGAGAAAGCCTTGTCCGTCCTTACGTGACAAGGTTTTTTTATGCCGCGTCACTTTGACGTTGCTGTTTTGCTTGTTCGATGACATTCAAGAGATCCGATTGTAACCAACGGGATAAAAAACCAAATTTTAAAGGTTTTGGTAAAGAGCCATTGGTAACATGACGGCGGAATGTTGAGACACTCATATGAAGCAATTTTGCACTTTCACGGTCTGTTAAAAGAATATCATTTTCTGTCATTCTAAAATCCTTTCACTCTCAAAAAATGGCAACAAATCATAAGTATTTATTAACCACATTTTGGTTCATTTAGAAAGATGTTTTATTCATAGAAAACAATATTTTATCATAGTTTTTCTGATGTGATAATTTATGAGTCTTATTGAGAAAGAATGAGAGACAAGAGAGCTAAAGTTATCCACAGATCATGGGGTTATGCACCCCATATCTTAAGATTTCCCTGTGACATAAGCCGCCCATTTATCCATATAGACACGGCGCTGTTCTAGATAGTCAGTACGACGATAGGAGCGCTCTACTTGTCCGCCTACCGTATGAGCTAGAATGGTTTCAGCGACCTCATAGGGGGCATCGGTTGTTTCAGCGAGCCAATCGCGTAAACTAGAGCGAAAACCATGGGGGCAGGCGTTTAGTCCAGTCTGTTGCATATATTGAGCCATACAATTTGCAGCAAGGGGACCGCGACCTTTAGCAGAAAAAAAGAAATCATTGCGAGAAAGCAAACGCGCTTGTTTTAAAATGTCTAATGCCTCTGATGATAGGGGTACACGAAACTCTGTTGTGGTATCACGCTTTCCTTTCATATTTTCAGCAGGAATTGTCCATATATCATCTTCAATCTGATCTTCACGAATATGACGTAAAGAGTTGGTACGAACCCCTGTAAGGATAAGCAAACGTAAAGCCAGTTGTGTTAGAGTTTATGCTTCACAAAGTGTTTTATAAAAAGCTGGAATATCTTTCCAATCCATAGCTGGAAAGTTTTGTGTTTTATGGCGTTGTTTTCCTAAGAGCGCACGTGCTTTTTCAGTTGCTTGTAAATCAACATCCAACCCTAAGGCAGCCGCATGTTTGAGACAAAGTTTGAGACGTATCAATGCTGTCCGAGCAGTATCAGCTTTTGTATGCCAAATAGGAGCAAGAGTATTGCGTATCTCTGTTTGGGTAATCTCAGAAACGGGAAAGCAGCCTAATTTGGGGAGAATATGAAGTTGTAAAGGCGCAAACCAACGCCCATCTTTACCATCATTCTTTAATTCAGCTTTACGGCTTTTAAAAGCATCTACGGCAATGTCTTTTAAATAATGGAGATTGCGCATTGCCTCACGCTTTTGTTTATTGCGTTCTTTAATAGGGTCACGCCCCTCACGTAAAACAGAACGCCACCTAGTTGCCAATTCACGGGCTTGTTTTAAAGAAACATCTCGCAAGGCACCCAAGCCAATTTCGCGGCGCCGACCGTGAA
>NZ_JBEPLI010000069.1:0-1616 GCF_040545155.1 Bartonella silvatica | reverse complement strand
AGAATTTCTTTTGCAGCGTAAATTTTTAATTGATGGCTACTCGTGTCATTTGGGTCGATTTCAGATTTTGGACAAACCTTTTGTCGCTTGCCTTCATTATTGCCATGTGTGCTCATAGGTTTACTCTAATCAATTCTTGATGGGAGAAGAGGGGGGGCGCTCTTATAAACGCCCTCTGTAGTGTGTATAGTGTGGGTAGTTTGGAATGACATCATGAAGGGTCAAACGGTGCTGCTCTTCATAGGTGCCAAAGAGTTTATCTTCATATTGCTGCTTTGCGATTTGATCTAAAAAAAAACCGTATGCGTCACTGTGCTTTACGAAGTCGTGATATATTTTCCCTTCAAAACACATCTCTTCATTTTGTTTAAGATAGCATTCTGCTACCTCTTCAGAGATATCTTCACAACGGTTAGTTTCAGGTTCAATACGTAAGATTTGAACAGCATTATCGATTTGATCAATAAATTTGATCATGTCCTTTTCTTCTAAGAAAGGTCCGGATTTAGCGAGGTTATCTGCTTCATTTTCGCACATCACTAAGAGAATTTCATCAGAATTGATAAACACTGGTTTTTTCACAAATGCCTCCATACAGCCTATTGGCAAAAGTTATTTTCTAAGATATGGAGTGATTATATGTAAAAAGTGCAAGTGTCAACATAAAAATGTAAAAAGTGCATATTTATGTTAGGTATGTTTTTTTTAAAAATGCACTATCCACAATTTATGGAGATACAAAATGCAAATAGCGGAACAAGATTCTAATCTTTTAAAAGGGTTTTCTCAGAAAGAAAAGGAAACTATTACTTATCTTTTGATTGCCTTAAAAACTCAATATATAAAATCACAGACTTTTTGTTTTCTTCAGAAAGATCACGATAAAAATTCATAAACTCTTGATCAACATCATTGAAGAAATTTGGGGGGGGTTCGTTAAAAAACTCGGCTATTTTAACTAATTCTCCAATACTAATGCTTCTTGATTTTCCATTTTTGTAAGGATTAATCATTCTGCTTATAGTGGATTGATGGATTCCCAAGTAGGCTGCTAATTCTATTTGAGCACCGTGTCCGCGCTCGTTTAATTTTTTTTCTAGCCATTGTTGGATGCTTTTTTCAATATTGCTACTCATAATCTAAACATTATCCTTAAAAATACGTAAAATGCAAAAATGTGAAAGGTGCATTTTTTATTGACATATGTAAAAAGTGCAATTATTTATTGCGCTGTTATGGAGATTACATATGCCTTCGAGATTAATCATAAAATATTTAGGTGGTTTCAAAACTGTAGCAACCATAGTGCAAAGAGATGTGTCGTCTGTTTCTAGATGGCATAGTTTTATACCAGCAAAGCACCAGCAAAAAATTTTAACCTACGCACGAGATCATGGGATAGATTTGCGTCCAGAAGATTTTTTTTATCCCGAGCGCTTGCAGAGATTAATGCAAGAGCAACACCCCCCAATTACGAAAATTTGCAAAAGTTCCAGCGTTGATAGCGCGGGTGACAGTTTACAGCCTTAGGAGATGATGATGGCTATAGAAAAGAAATATGAATTCATAGAACAGGGGGGTATGCTTGGACAACCCGCCGAGTTTTTACATCATAG
>NZ_JBEPLI010000068.1:0-1643 GCF_040545155.1 Bartonella silvatica | reverse complement strand
GAATTTAGCAGCCTTTATATTTTCCATTTACGAGGAAATGCGCGGACTTCTGGAGAACAACGGAAGAAAGAAAGTGGTGGAATTTTTGGTGAAGGTTCTCGTGCCCCTATAGCGATTTCTATTTTGGTTAAAAATCCAAATGCGCAACAGCATGGTAAGATATATTTTCGTGATATTGGAGATTATCTCACAAGAGAAAAAAAGCTTAAGACAATTAAAAAATTTAGGAGCATTGATGGCATTACACGGAGCAAAAAAGGTTGGCAAATAATTACACCAGATAAGCATGGTGATTGGATAAATCAACGTGATGACAGTTTCAAGACATTCCTAGCTTTAGGTGATAAGAAACCTCATGGTAAAAAACTGTTTGAGACTTATTCTTGTGGTCTAAAAACCAATCGTGATGCTTGGGCATATAACTCAAGCCGTGAAATTTTAGCAAAAAATATGAATAATATGATTACCTTCTATAATAGCGAGGTAGAACGTTTTAATAATAGGTATCCACATATTGACCGTAAAACACTTACAAAAGTTGTAGATAATTTTGTTAATGCGGATGAAAGGAAAATCAGTTGGAGTCTTAATCTTAAAAAACATTTAACTACAGGAAAGATTTTTGAGTTTGAAAATGAATGCCTTGCTCAAAGTTTCTACCGTCCTTTTACACAACAATGGCTTTATTATAATCGTGCCTTTAACGAAATGATTGCCCAAATTCCATGTATATTTCCTATAGGTGAAGTGATTGAAAATAAAGTGATACAAATTACAGGTACGGGAGCAATGAAGGAGTTTTCTGTCTTGATGACTAAGACTGTGCCTGATTTTCATGCAATAGATACTAGTCAATGCTTTCCACGCTATATTTACGAAGATACTACGGTATCAAAAAATAAAAGTGAGAAACAATCCCATTTATTTACAGAAGAAAGCAAAACAGCTGGTTTACAAAAGCGTGATGCCATTACGGATGAAGGTCTAGATCATTTTAAAGCGGCTTATCCTAATGAAACCATAACAAAAGATGATTTGTTCTATTATGTTTACGGTCTTTTGCATTCGGAAGATTACCGTACCCGTTATACTGATAACCTCTCTAAAGAACTGCCTCGTATCCCTTGTGTAAAAACTGCTGATGATTTTTGGAAGTTTGTAACAGCAGGGCGTGAACTCGGTCATTTGCACGTAAACTATGAAACTGTAGAACCTTATCCAGTCACATTTAAAAAGGGTAATCCAAAACAAACAGAGATCTCTAATCCCGAAAAATTCTATTATGTAACTGAAATGAAATTCTCAAAAGCAGGTAAAGAGAAAGATAAATCAACAGTTATTTACAATAGCAATATCACAATAACAGATATTCCTCTTGAAGCTTATGAGTATATCGTCAATGGCAAACCCGCTCTTGAATGGGTTATGGGGCGTCAATGCGTTAAAACTGATAAGAAGAGCGGCATTGTGAATGATGCTAATCGCTATGCTGTTGAAACCGTTGGCAACCCTGCCTACCCTCTAGAGTTGTTTCAAAGGGTTATTACTGTAAGTTTAGAAACCATGAAAATCGTTAAGAACTTACCAAAATTAGAAATAAGAGAAACTGAATAACTTATAAAGCATGCTCACATAATGGGTAT
>NZ_JBEPLI010000067.1:0-1659 GCF_040545155.1 Bartonella silvatica | reverse complement strand
TGAGTGTCTCAACTTTCCGCCGTCATGTTACTAATGGATCTTTACCAAAACCTTTAAAATTTGGTTTTTTATCCCGTTGGTTACAATCGGATCTTATCAATGTTATCGAGCAAGCAAAACAGCAACGTCATAACGACGTGGCATAAAAAAACCTTGTCACATAAGGACGGACAAGGCTTTTCATTTTCACACCTTATATGAATAGCACAATCCGTCCTGTGACGCAACGTTATAGGATTTAAAATGATGTGTTCTTTTAAGAATGCGCAAGGTATCACACGTGCTTTGCGTGGAGTTTGGCATGGGCGTTATGGAACAGCCCGTTGCCCTGCTCATGATGATAGACTGCCTAGCTTATCCCTTGCCAATGGACATGATGGGCGTCTTTTACTGTATTGTTATGCTGGCTGCTCTTTTAGAGAAAGCATACAAGCGCTCATTAGAATTGGCTTGCTTGGAAAACAAGCCTTTTTGATAAAGCTTATGGTTACACGCTCTCTTTCTCAAAACAGTTTTGTGCTGATCTCAAACGAGTAAAACAGAAAGCAGAGAGAGCAAAAGCCATTTGGCAACAAAGCCAACCAATCAAAAATACTTTAGCAGAAACCTATTTACGTATGCGGGGTATTACATGTGATTTGCCTGCTGATTTACGCTTTCATAGCAAATGTCCACACCCCTCTGGGGTTACACTGCCCGCGTTGGTGGCTCTTGTTAAGGGTGCTGGCTCCTTTGCCATTCATAGAACCTTTTTAAAAGACAATGGCTGTAAACCAGCAAAAGCCATGTTGGGATCTGTAATGGGTGGTGCTGTGCATTTAAGCCAAGGTAATCCAAAAAATCTGGTCATTTGTGAAGGTATTGAAACCGGTCTGGCTCTGCTGTCTGGGTTGTTACCAGAGCCCGTTGATTTATGGGCGTCCCTTTCAACCCATGGCATGAGACATGTGAATTTACCTCCTAAAAAGGGCGTTTGACAGTTGCAATGGATGGCGATGATGCGGGTCGTAAAGCAGGTTTTACCCTCGCTGCGCACGCTTATAGCTATGGCTTTGAAGTCTTTATGATGCAAGCCCCAAAAGGAACCGATTTGAATAACGTATTACTTTCTAGAGGGAGGAAAATATGAAAGAAAGTGAAGTAAAATACGACAATCAAAATGTTTCATTCAATGATAACGATAATGTTTTTTTAACTGATAAGACTTGTTTAGAAGCCATTCCTTATAAGCAAGCATTGCAACAAAACGGTTGGGGGGAATTAAAGCCTATCACGGCGGCTCTCTTACCCGTCGAGCCTTTTGACCCATTACAGCTCCCCATGCCATTCATGGATTATGTTTATGACGTTTCAGAGCGTCAACAAGCCCCTATGGATTTTATTGCTGTCTCTGCTCTCTGTGCCTTGGCTGCTGTCATTGGTAATGGCGTGCGGGTTGCCCCAAAACAACATGATGATTGGATTGTGGTACCTAATCTCTGGGGCACTCTTATTGGTCAATCGTCAACATTCAAAACACCAGCCATGAAAGCCGCTTTAGCGCCTATCACTTGCCTTCAAAAGGAATGGTATAAAGACTGGTTAAAGCAGAAAGAAAAACAAGAAATTGAAGAGAGATTTGAAACTTTAGACAAACGAGAAAAGGAAAGGCAAGCCAAT
>NZ_JBEPLI010000066.1:0-1738 GCF_040545155.1 Bartonella silvatica | reverse complement strand
AGAAAGCATGATCATAGTGGTCAAACCTTTACGATTTTTAATGCTGAAAATCAGGAGGAGAGTTGGCATGGTGATATGACGATCATCTGGGGGTATATGCTTAATGACCAGCAAAGGTTGAAGCTCGCCGAACGTTTGGGCGTGAGAGCAGAGGATATACGGGTTCATCATAAGCTCGCCTTTCCCCATACTCACATTCATATGCGTGATGTTTCAGTAGCAAGTTTTGGAGAACATGAGACGCGCCCAATTAATATGAGTGTTGTGTTTGCGATTAAGACGTGAGGTTTAAATGTCGACGATTTATGATTGGTCTTTAAGTGCACCCGAGAATGGAGGTGCAGATGATCTGATTAATTGGTCAGAAGGACAACATCCGAACACAGTCAACAACAGCGCTCGTGGTATGATGCAACGTGTGTGTGAGTATTTATCGGATATGGGGGGTGTGATTGAAGCGGTTGTTACAGTTGATAGTGAACACCAGACAACGTTGATAAGCCTTGAAAGTAAAATGGCATTTTTAGCGTATAAGAATGGGATATCGCTTTGTTTTAAAGTGAAGGGTAAGAATGTTGGGGCGACAATGATTGCGTTGAATAATTTAGCCGCTCAACCTGTTTATAAGGCAACAGACACCGGTTTATTAGCTTTATCGGGAGGAGAGTTACAAAATGACTGTTTGTATACGATTGTGTATGATGAAGCTCTCACGGGTTGGCAAGTTCTCAATCCCACAAGGGAAAAAGTTACTTCCTTAAAACGTTTACCGTCAGGTCTGATAGGACCTTTTGCAATGGAACGCTTGCCGGATGATTGGTTAGCATGTGATGGGAAGGCTTATCCGCGGCTTGTCTATTGGGATTTATTTTGTGCGATAGGAACGACGTGGGGAGAAGGAGATGGCGTTTTGACGTTTAATGTTCCAGATTTACGGGGGATGTTTTTACGAGGACTGGACTATGAACGCAATTTAGACCCTTGGCGTTCTTTTGCAAGTCAGCAATTGTTTTCTTTGAAAGGGCATGAACATTTTATCGGTCCCGCCTCTTCTGATGGTGGTTCTTCACGGAAAAGACGGGATATTTCTTCTACTGAATCTTCTTTGAAAAGGCGCAAGAGATCAAATGATGAAGAATGTGTAGGTTTGAGTGGTGATAGCTTAGAGGAATGTAATCAAGAATTTGACCAAATAGCAGGAAGTTCACAGGTAGAGACTCCCTTTTGGTTTACAGAAAAAGACAAGCCGCCGCGTTTACCTTGGTTTATCAGAAGCCCTTTTGCTAATTTTTTATATCATTCGACGCCGATCAAAGAGGGCGTTCATGACCAAGCGCATCATGAGCATCATCTCATGGCAGAGAGGGTTGGTGGTGTTGAAACGCGCCCGGTTAATGTGAGTGTAATTTATGGGATCAAGACATGAGGAGTTGAAATGTCATTAAAACCGTTTGCGATATCAGAGCTTAGCGACCCGTCTCAAGTACGGGTCGTTTTGTATTCGGGGGGAGGTTTTGTTCACGCACCGCTTCATGGTGTTTTTGATTTACTGAAGACAGCATTGAAAACAGAGCTTGATGTTTCTGTTAAAGATTTAGAGAAGCGCTTAGAGTCTTTGAGAGAAGAGCTTGAGGACTTGAAAGAGTGTTCATTAGATGAAGCCCTTTGAATGATGTAAGGACAAAAGCATATGAAGATACCTGATCATAGTCATGAATATTTGATACCGGTAGCAACG
>NZ_JBEPLI010000065.1:0-1747 GCF_040545155.1 Bartonella silvatica | reverse complement strand
AAATAAAGCGGATTATTTTTATCCTTCGCATGTTGCTCTGCATAAACAGCGGCTTCCTCTGGTGGAGTAAAGATGCCATTAAAGGACACATGCACCTTGCCATCAGAGCCTTCTTGCAAATGCTGCTTTTCTTCATCCGTTAAATAATGGAACTTGGGGATTTTTTGTCCACGAGCGTCTTTGATATACTGTCCATTTGCATCTATTTCATAGATTATATTGCCCTGTTCATCACGATCCACCACGGCGATGGGATGCTCTTTGATAAACATGGTTTTATAGGAGTTATCGCTGTATTTAAATCCTTCTTCCAACAATTGCGTTGCCATTTCGCGGTTTTCATGGACGATTTGTTCCAGCTTGCCTACATCGAGCTGTTGTACACCCTTATGGGCGCTGGCAGTATCCCGATTAAGGGAGGCTATGGCTTGCTCAACATCTTGTCCTGTCAATGCCTTCTGCCCTGCTTCATCAGTAATGACGATGGTGCCATCGCTAATGGCGGATTTGGTATATCCTTCCTCTGAATCTTTAGCTTTTGAATGATCTAAGACATTTTTAGCAATGTTTTTCCCGACACCATATTTGCCCTGATACATCGGACCACCTGCTGAAATGCTTAAACCTTGGCTGCTGGCTTGAGCATGCGCACTGTTGCTGATATCACTGGTGCTAATGCTTCCTGTGGTCAGGCTGTTTTTTTCTGCCGGCGCGGTGCTAGCAACAAGCCCCCCAGTTAGGGTCGTTTTATCTTTAACGTTGATCTTAAAACCACCATCACCCGCTTTGATGCCTGATTGTTCCACAACACTATGATAATCACTAGAGGATTTATCCTTGTTCAAGGAAATATTGGTTGTGGCTGTACCATCCTTTTCTTGGCTATTATAACCAATGGAAACAGAGTTTTGCTTGCTGGAACTTTGTCCCGTATCACTGCGGCTGACAACGGCAAAATCACCCCCTACTTCCATTTCTACACGCTCTCCAGAAACCACGGCGCCTGCCAATGTGGTGTTTGCCCCACTGTTGGTGTGAACTGTGCCGGTGCCAATAATATGGCTGTTCTTGTGATGCACTTCCTCACTGGACCCCTTGCCTTTACCAAAGGAAGCATTCCCCATCCACCCTGTACCACCGGTACCATAACTATACCCAATATTCATCGAAGCGCTTTGCGTATGATTTTGTGTGCTCTGCGTGTTTTGCGCACTTTCAAAGGTGATATGTTGCCCTGCTTCCATGGTGATATTCCCGCTCTGCTCATCATTGCTTTGCATCGGGTTTGTGCCAGCGATAATATCAGCGCCAACACCATGGATGCTGCCTTTGTGGGCTTGCATGTTGACAGCGCGTCCTGCTTCTATTGTACCTGTTACCGCAGTAGAGGTCTGAACAGAGGCTTCTGCCTTCTCTGTCTTAAAGCCCACGGTTACGCTAGCAGAAACATCAGCAATATCACGAATAGATTGTTTAAGGTTTCCACCTTTCATCCCATTATAAAGACCTTTGCCTTTGCTATAGAGATCATAGCCTTTTAGACCAGCAATAAGACCATTACCGATTTTGTGTTTTGTATCCCCATGACCAAAACGTTTGGCTGCATCCTTTACATCTTTTACTGTACCAAGAATGCCCACATTGACAGAGCCTGTCACACCAGCAAAAGACTTTTCATGCTTTTCTTTTGCGTTAGAGGTATCATAGCTTTCTGATAGGGTGATATTATTGCCGGCATCCATGTTGA
>NZ_JBEPLI010000064.1:0-1772 GCF_040545155.1 Bartonella silvatica | reverse complement strand
ATTTTTATTAACAGCCAATTGGACAGCATTACCCGCAGCATCATCTGGTGAATTAAAAATGCCATTGTAGAACATATAAACAGCACCATTAGGGCTTTTTTGTAAATGCTTTTCTTCCTCTGGCTTTAAAAAGTGATACAAAGTGATATATTTTCCATCACTGCCTTTTATAGGTTTTCCATTTTCATCGGTTAAATAGAGTACTTTGCCATTTTCATCATGCAAAACCTCACCCACTGGGTGCTCTTTGACATTTGTGATTTTATAAATTTTATCAAAATATCCCAATCCTTCATCCGATAAATCATTGATCATATCTAGGCGATTATGCACTACTTCTTCAAGCGGTGCGACATCTAGCTGTTCTACTGCTTGGTGGGCTGTAGCGGTGTTGCGGTTGAGTGCATCAATGATTTGTCCAGCATCTTGCCCCATCGCCCTCTGTCCAGTTGTATCAGTAAGGATGATAGTCCCATCGCTGATAGCAGATTTGGTTTCCCCTTCTGCTGCATCCTTGGCTTTGCCGTGATTTAAAACATTCTTGGCAATGTTCTTTATCGTATCATTCCCAGAAATGCTAAACCCATGGCTGCTGGCTTTAGCATGGGCACTGTTGTTGATGTCACTGGTGCTAATGCTTCCTGTGGTCAGGCTGTTTTTATCTGCCGGCGCGGTGCTGGCAATGATACCTCCGGTCAGTGTTGTTTTATCTTTAACAATGATATTAAAGCCGCCATCACCCGCTTTGATGCCTGATTGTTCCACAACACTATGATAATCACTAGAGGATTTATCCTTTTGGAAAGAGGCGCTCATGGAGCCCCCACCACCCGTTTGTCCAGCACCAAACCCAACAGAAACAGAGTTTTGCTTGCTGGAACTTTGTCCCGTATCACTGCGGCTGGTAATGGCAAAATCACCCCCTACTTCCATTTCTACACGCTCTCCAGAAACCACGGCGCCTGCCAATGTGGTGTTTGCCCCACTCGTGGTATGAACAGTGCCGCTACCTATAATATGGCTGTTTTTGTGTTGAACTTCCTCACTGGAACCTTCCCCTTGACTAAAAGCAGCACTGCCCGTTGCCCCTGCGCCACCCGTGCCATAACCGGTGCCAACACTCATTGAAGAACTTTCACTGCTGTTTTGTGTGCTTTGCGTGTTTTGCGCACTTTCAAAGGTGATATGTTGCCCTGCTTCCATGGTGATATTCCCGCTCTGTGCATCATTGTCCAGCACATAGATTGGATTGGTGCCGGCAATAATATCGGCTCCAACACCATGGATACTGCCTTTGTGGGCTTGCATGTTAACAGCGCGTCCGCCTTCTATGCTATCTGTCACCGCTGTGGAGACTTGAGAAGAGGCTTCTGTTTTCTCAGTTTTAAAGCCCACGGTTACACTGCCAGATGCGCCTGCCATATTGGCAAGAACATCCTTGGTGGAGCCCCCCATCCCTCCTAATGAGCTACTCAGTCCTTTGGTTATGTTCCCCTTTTCCCCTGTGTTGCCAGTCAGCCAATTAATAAAATTCCTGCCTTTGTTAAAAAGGTGATTGATTTTCATGCCGGTCAGTATGCCATTAATAACTGTGTTATTGCCATCCTTATTGTTCATACGGTCCGCTGAATCTTTTAAGCCTTGTACCGTGCCAAGGACACCGATATCAACGGAAGTTGTCACACCAGCAAAAGACTTTTCATGCTTTTCTTTTGCGTTAGAGGTATCATAGCTTTCTGATAGGGTGATATTATTGCCGGCATCCATGTTGA
>NZ_JBEPLI010000063.1:0-1772 GCF_040545155.1 Bartonella silvatica | reverse complement strand
AACAGAAAAAGGTGTTGGTGTTCGTATGCGCCATGATATGGCTGCCAATGCGGGGCAGTTGCATCTTTCTGCGGATGGAAAAATCTCGTTGAAGAATGTTTTTGGTCATGGGGGTGTTGTCCTCAAATCGAAAAGCCAGAGCATATTGGCAAAACACATCACCTCGAAAAAGCATATTGATATTGCCGCCCATAAGGATGTGACGTTAGAAACGGTTGGCGCTGATGGTCATTTGAAGATAGAGGCGCAGGATGGGCTTTTATCGATTGCCGGTAAGGCAACCTCTGGAGGCAATATGGAGCTTTCTTCGCGCCAGACACTTCAAGTTTCAGGGCTAGGGTCAGGCGCTGATATGGCTCTTGAATCGGGCGGAGACTTGAAGCTTGAGGGGATTGTTTTAGCGCAAGGGAAGCTCAAGGCGCACGTCAGTGGTGATATACAAGCCCATTTTTTAGCCGGTGGGGTTGATATGGCGGCAACGGGTGCTGCTGGTGTTGTTGTTCTTGGCACCCAAGGGGATGTTGATCTCCAGAGCAGTCAAGGTGCGATTGTCGCTGAAAGTGTTTATGGAGCAGGAGATATCACCCTGGTTTCTCATAACGGGCTATCTGTTTCTCAAACAATTCTGTCGCATCAAAATGTTGCCATTCAAGCACAATCAGAAACAAATGCCCCCGTTCATTTTGGGCAACTTTTAGCCTATGGCAAGGCAAATATTGAGGGTGGGGCGGTTGACTTTTCTTCGTTGATGACGGGTGAAGAAGCTGTTTTAAAGGTAGGCAGCCTTGATGCAGGCACACTGATGACAGGTGTCGTTTCTACGGGTGGTTCAGGGGATCTTGTTTTAGATGAAAAGGGCTTTCTTTTTATTACAGCAAAAGCAGGGGTGAAGGTTGGTCAGATTGCCAGTGGTGGCAATATTGAAATCTTTGCAGGCAACGACATCTATTATGATCAGGTCATAGGCTATGGCAACGCAACATTGACATCGGTATCAGGAGAGATCAGTGTTGAGAATGTGCTGTCTGCTAAGGGGGATGTGAGATTGACAGCAAACACTCTCGATTTAAGCAATAATCGTTCTCATATTTACACGCCGCAAACGCTGTATTTAATTGCAGATCATATTGATGTCTCAGAGAGCGAATTGGCTTATGGCGGTTTAGATTTTAACAGCAGCAATGCCCTTGATATTCACCATGCGCGGCTACAAGCCGTGACAGATGAGGGTGGGACTGGAGATATTCTCTTTGTTGCTCCAAGTGTTATGGTTGATAAGGCAACCTCTGTTTTAGCGGCACGAGATTTTGTGATCAAAACGGGGGAGATTCACAATAGTGGTCAATTGGCATCGGGGCAGGATTTAGTCTTTAGCGTGACGGGCAATGTGACCAACAACAAAACGGGCTTAATTTATGTGAAGGGCAATGGTGCTCTCAAAGTTGATGGGGCTTTGTTGAATGATTTTGGTGCCATTTTAGCAGAGGGAGATTTATCTTTTACCAATGCGGCTGGCAGCGGAAAAAGCCTTTCCCTTGTCAATAAAGCAGGCTTTATTCAAGCTGGTGGAAATTTAAATATCCAAACCAACACCCTGAAAAACGAAGCTGATAGCACGCCTGTCATCACAGAAAAAACGGAATATAGTGATATTTCTTTCGAAAAACCAAAGGGGTCTGATCAACTCAGTGATGGGATGTTATATCAGGATGGTCCCAACCTTTGGGGAAAAGGGCACGAACATCAAAGTCATACCGGACCTTTTAAAGGGC
>NZ_JBEPLI010000062.1:0-1835 GCF_040545155.1 Bartonella silvatica | reverse complement strand
AATCGTATCCGTGAAACTTATGCTGCTCAATCTAAAGTAACGAATATACGAGCGCTTTATGATAGTTATATCCGTGCCATTCGCTGGGCTAGTGACCGTATTGATAATGCTGGGATAATCGGTTTTGTTTCTGGTTCTGGTTACGTAGAAAAATCAACAATGGACAGTTTACGAAAATCTCTAGCAAAAGAATTTACAAGCATTTATGTACTTAATTTACGAGGGGATCTTCGCAAAAATATGTTAAGCAATGGAGTTGCTCAAGAAGGTGAAAATATTTTCGGCAATGGTAGTATGACTGGTATTGCGGTAACGCTATTTATCAAAAATCCCAATGCTTCTGGAGATTGTAAAATTTACTATCATGATATTGGAGATAATCTTTCTACCGAAAAAAAACTTAAGAGGCTTCAATATTTTGGTAGTATTGGTGGTATTACATGTGAAAACGGTTGGAAAGTAATTACACCGGATGAACATGGGGATTGGATAAATCAACGTGATAACAATTTTGAAACATTCTTAGCTATAGGTGATAAGAAAAATAATGATAAAAAATTATTTGCAATGTTTTCTCGTGGCATTATGACAAGCCGTGATGCGTGGGCATATAACTCAAGCTGTGCGACAGTGGCAAAAAATATGAGTAATATGATTACCTTCTATAACAATGAAGTAGAACGCTTTAATGATACCTATCCACATAATGATAGCAAAACACGTACAAAGGTTCTCAATAGTTTTGTCAATTCAGATGAAAGCAAAATAAGTTGGAGTTATAATCTCAAACGAGACTTGGACAAAGGAAAGACTTTTAACTTTGAAGGTGCTTGCCTTACGCAAAGCCTTTATCGTCCTTTTACACAACAATGGCTTTATTATAATCGGGATCTCAACGACGGTGTTTACCGAATGCCGCGTATATTCCCTATAGGGCAAGCAGTGAAGAATAAAATAATACAAGTTTCTTCTATGGGAGCACGAAGTGGATTTTCTGTATTGATGATTAAGAATTTGCCTGACGTATGTGTAATTGATAACAGTCAATGCTTTCCAAGATATATTTACGAAAATGTTATATTTTCAAAAGAGAGAAATAAAAATGAGAGACAATCCTATTTATTTACAAACTCTATAGAGGAAAACAAAACAGCTGGTTTACAGAGGCGTGATGCCATTACTGATGAAGGATTAGCGTATTTTAAAGCTGCTTATCCTAATGAAACCATAACAAAAGATGATCTATTCTATTATGTTTACGGTTTGCTTCATTCGGAAGATTATCGCGCCCGTTATGCTCATAATTTATGCAAAGAATTGCCTCGTATCCCTTGTGTAAAGACAGCTGATGATTTTTGGAAATTTGTGACAGCAGGGCGCGAACTCGGTCATTTGCACGTAAACTATGAAACTGTAGAGCCTTATCCTGTCACCTTTAAAAAGGGTAATCCAAAAGTTACAGAGATCTCTAATCCCGAAAAATTCTATTATGTAACTGAAATGAAATTTGCAAAAATTAAGAATAGTAAGGAAAAGGATAAATCAACTGTTATTTATAACAGCAATATCACAATAACAGATATCCCTCTTAAAGCTTATGAGTATATCGTCAATGGTAGACCCGCTCTTGAATGGGTTATGGGGCGTCAATGCGTTAAGACTGATAAAAAGAGTGGTATTGTGAATGATGCCAATCGCTATGCTGTTGAAACCATTGGCAACCCTGCCTACCCTCTAGAGTTGTTTCAAAGGGTTATTACCGTAAGTTTAGAAACCATGAAAATCGTTAAGAACTTACCAAAATTAGAAATAAGAGAAACTGAATAACTTATAAA
>NZ_JBEPLI010000061.1:0-1846 GCF_040545155.1 Bartonella silvatica | reverse complement strand
ATGAATGATAGTGTTCCTTTTTAAACAGAAGGCGGTGTTGTGAAAAGAAACAAAAAGAGGGGACGCCCTAAAATAACAGGGCAGGTAAGAGAAGCTAATGGTCGTATATCACGCTCTAAAACATCTCGTGAAGCTGCTGATCAATTGGCAATAGAAATGCGTGCAAAGCGCTTCGGTTTAACGCTACAAGAGGCAAAAAATCCGCTCTCTGGTACTTACATAGGGCGACTTTGTTTGCAAGGTGTGATTACACAAGAGCAGTATGATGCTGCGCAACAATATCTACAGATAAGAAACGACTATTTGTGTGCAAAAGGCTTTCCTAATGCGATTTATGAGGAAATGCCGTCATCATCTGATGATAAGGCAAGAGATAAATGGGTAGAATTTGCAACAGAGCAGTTTATCAACACGCAAGAGGCACTAAAAGAAGCCCAATGCCTCTATAGACAGTATAATCTTTATGCAGCGCTACAGTACCTCGTTATAGAAGATCAAACGCTACCATATCTTGTGAATTCATTACGCGTTGTTCTTAACGTGCTTCATAAGTATTTAATCATTAGTTTAAAAAATTTTTAAATATTGCTTCCATTTTTCAAAATAGCTATATCTCACTGGTGGCCTTACGTTTTCTTCGGGCATCATTTCTCTATGTACATTTATAGCAATAGAGCACATATTTACTGTATTTTGTAAACGAACGCTTTCATGTCCTAGTATCATGTGCTCTGTACGAATAGTTTGTTCTTTTCTGCTAATGCCATTTGGAGAATTCAAAAATTTTTCTGCATACTCAAACATTGGATCATTAAAATGTGTTTCAAATTTTGCCTGAAAGAAAGTAGTTTCTATATTATGCCAGTTGTTAAAAATACTACCGTATTTCTTAAGTTCTGTTTGTAGGTCGTTAAATGTAACTGTGGGCATACTTTTATCACCTTGTAATAAATCAGCAAAACGACCACAAAAAACAAGCACTATGTGATAATGTTTTAAAATATTAAATTCTGGAGGATTGCTAGGTAGTGTTATTAAATGCTTCCAAAACGGGCTCTCGTCATGGGGTATGTTTACAGTCCATTCCATGAATGTTTTTAAATACTTCACCGATTCTTTTGCCTTTGCTAATTTTTGATGATATTCTAAGTTTTGATAATTTTCACTTACATATTTTTCGTAAAGTTTATCGTATTGTTCTAAACTATCTACACTAGTGTATCTTGATAACACTGATATCGAAAAGAAAGCTATAAATATTATTACGAGTGTTATGGATAATGATTTCATTATTTCTACCTTTAATTTATAGCTTATTTATCTAACAGATTCCCTTTGAATATATCAATATGTGTTATTTTTGTGTTGACAAAGTGTAGCAAATCGTATTTAATGACATTGCTGTACTTGGGCGTATTGTGTCTAGAGAGGGAAATGTACAGTTCAAAATCCCCGCGAATGCGGGGTTTTTTATTATCTGGAGGGTGTATTTTATGACATCACAAAATACAGAACAGCTTTCTCAAACAAAGAAAAAATATAAACCCCCTAAGGCAGGAATGGGGCGTATCAAAGGTGTACCAAATAAAGTGACGCGCATTTTAAAAGAAGCAGTGGTTAAGGCTGCTGAGAATGCTGGGAATAAAATTGGCAAGGATGGTTTGATCTCTTATTTGGAAAAGCAGGCTATGGAATGCCCCGCTGCTTATTTAGCGTTGCTTGGGAAGATCTTGCCCTTGCAAGTGACGGGTGAAGATGGGGGAGCCATTAAGATGATAACGCGTGTAGAAATTGCTCCTTTAACAATGAATGACGACAAGACAGATTAATATTGTTCCAAAGCTTA
>NZ_JBEPLI010000060.1:0-1868 GCF_040545155.1 Bartonella silvatica | reverse complement strand
GATGCAATGATGTCTTCCAGATAAGGCGCTATACGCTCCATATCCCAAGACGTAGTCAAAAAGACTTTTGCCATTACCCTCTGCCTAAAGGACGTAAATCCACATTAAAACCCGTAATCATCGTCCAAGATTCATTCTTAGGAATGCGTAATTTAAACCGGTGATAACGATTGCGCGAACGCCCATGATAAGCGCCCGTGACATACGAACACACCCTCTCCTTATGCCATGTGATCGGTGTCTGATTATTGCGAAGACGACGTTCTCCTATGCTTAAAAAACCTTCCGTCGTATCAACTTCGGCAAACATTTTCGTGATAAAGTTAAAACTTCCATCCGGCGCCCCCATCTCTTGTGAAACAACCGTTGCCTCCATCGGGGCTCCTGTAAACATAACAAGCCGATTGTTTTCATCAAAAGCACCAAGCATGGGAGCGCCACTTTGCCAACGAGGGCTGTCTAAAGAAGCCGGCAATGCCTCAAGATTGATCGAAATCTCATCTAACTGTTCTAAAGTATATCCTGTTGTAAACACTGGAAACAACGTGAAAGGCTCTCCCTGTATCGTCGACCATTTCTGCAAGCCCCAATCATAAACAAAGGTGGTTTGCTCGTTATTGCCTCTCTTTAAGGACCAATAAATCCGATTATCAATGGGGTCTATAACTCCTTGCATCTCATCAAGAGCAAACTTATCAAATGTTTTAAAAACCGTTCTATCAACCTTTTCAAAACCTATCGGTAAAAGTTGAGCATCCAAACTCATCTGATAAAAACCACCATCACCTGTAAAAAAAGCGTCACTCCCTCGACATGCTATAGAGGTTGCACTACGGGCTCCTCGCTTGTCTTGTATCTTTTGAAAAGCAAACACAATCTTAGAACCCGGAACAAAGGTTCCAGCATAAATAGCAGAACGCATAAAAATGAGGGGATTAGTCGATTCCGTAGACCCTTGAACATATTCTCCATCCGGAAAATCTTGAAAATCGCAATCTTTCTGCTTAACTGTCCAATGAGTAGCATCTTCCAAACCAGACCAATGAATGCGATTGGGGTGATCTGTCAATTGCATCAAACAAACAAAAGGTCCCCAAACCTTCACCAATCCTGCTTTCGGGGGATTGCCTCCTAAATCTTCAAATCGTTCAGAACTATGGGTATTAAAAACTTGTGGTTTATCATTTTTATTCACCGCAATAATTCTTTGACCAAACAAAGCGAACGACCATTGATTATCCTCATGCGCATGATAAGTCACACCACTTTGACTTATGTCCTTCCAACCCTTGGTTTGACTATCATAACTGTAAAGCTTTTTGGCTCCTCCTACGATTATCTTAACACCATTGCCACTTCGAAACGCTATGCACCCCAAAGGCTTTTCTTCTAAAGGATGAGACACAACCATTGCACTAGGCATCGGAATGTAACCGCCATCTGCCGGTAAAACATTTACAAGCGTATCCGTAAAGCTGCCGTTGACGACCGAAACATCTGGTCTGTAATCAGCGATTGGAAAATACACCATATTAGAAATCCGTTGGTATTATTCGCGTGACGTTATGACGTTTAGACGTCTCTGCGCGTAATTCATGCAATTGCTCGTTAAAGTCATTGTAAGCAGCGGCTGCACAATCGGGTTCTTTAAGAATATTCTTGTACAGTTCATATTTTGCACGCGCTTTAATCAAGTCAAACCCATAGATAAACCATGGATGTTCTTCATCAACACTCTCTATCTCTGATAAGCGCTGTGGAGAGAGAAGAAGTTGTATCTGATAAGCCCTATCCGGTGTGGGATAAAGATGCAATTTCCTATCAAAATAACTGTAACAAACCGGCGTCCCTTGCTGCTCTGATGACAA
>NZ_JBEPLI010000059.1:0-1899 GCF_040545155.1 Bartonella silvatica | reverse complement strand
CAATAACCGTACGGAATACTCACACTCGCTGAAATGTTATTGCTATGCCCTTCTTGCTTGCTCCCACCCCAATAATCGGGCTCACTGCGTTGATAGTTAAAATCCCACGCATCATTTATCCCTAAAATATTGTCTACCTTTAAGCCCGCACTATAACGCGCATAACCCGTAGAGGCTTGTCCCATATTGTCATGAGAAACGGTAACCTTGAAAGTTTTATCGGGATGATTGTTAATATTGACAATGGTGCTCCCTTCTTCACGCCCTGGAAGAAGTTCGCTTTGAGCGTGCGCTGAACTCAAACGGTTGATCTGATCAAGCCCCTGTTCAATATCGCGCATGTTCAGAACATGACCTTGAAGCCCAGGAAAAGCACTCCATACAACATTGTTATAACGAGACGTCGGTGAACCATTATAGTAAATCTCTGAGAGCTTGCCCTCAACGACAACAAATTTGAGCGTCTTGCTGTTTTTGATATCTTGATCAGGAATGTAAAAACGCGCCGTTACATAGCCTTGATCCAAATAAACTTTGGTTAACTGCTTGATTAAGAGCTGAATATCGACAAGACCAATACATCTTCCAACATAAGGCTCTGTTACAGCTGATATAAAGCGCTTTTTAACATGATGCACTCCCTCAACAACAAGAGCATGAATGGGAAAACATTGCTTCCCACCCAAAAGCGTTTCTGGATTTTGCTCTGAAGGCGTCTTGATCCTTTTAGGCGTTAAAGACCGTAATTTCTCAATTCTTTCTAATTGCTGCTTCTCAGATTGTTGGCGAGAAAAATTATCTGTTGGGGAATGAAAAATAGCTGAGGAGCGCGCATAAACACTTACACCTGCAAACAAGCCAAAGAAAACAACAATGGCACGAAAAATTCTCAAAAGAGAACTTTGGCGTAAAAATACACAAAACAATACAGATTGCCCCCGCTTTGCATTATTCATGAAGCACTCTTTAAAAGAACTTCATGGAACCGCTAACAAGTCCACTCAAAACAGCCACTGCCCTATGACGCTTTTAACAAAAGCACACGCCTCTGTGACCAAAAAAGTGACACCCCAAAACTGCTTTATTTTAACTGCTGAAGATCTCTCCCCCACATTTATTATGTAAAAAACCTCTAAACAAAACTGTTTAGCCCGTCAATATTCAAGACATCAATATCCCCAGTTTAATGCTACAATATATTTATCAATCATTAGAGATAAATTCACTCTCCAGCTCCTCTAAGCCACTCAACACGCATATAAACGAGACATCATGCTATCAAGCACATCCTGTCGTCAAAAACCATCATAGAAAACAATAAGAAATCTCTTTGAGAGCCTTTCAAGACAATCACGCAAAACTCTTTTAATGGCATTCTCATCAAAGAAACCTTTCTCCAAAGACAATGATCTGAGTAATCTGAACAGAAGAGTTTTGTCCAGTGCTGTCAGTGTTGTCCGTTCTTTTTAGAGCCTATATTATTTTTTTAATGAGTAAAAATTAAAAACATTATATTTCAATAGGTTAGTATTTTAAAAATATAACTCATATCAAGAGTACAATCTTTAAAGATAACCAATGATGTGAATTGATTAAAACCTGTCAGTTATGTGTCAGTAAATTGAACTGACAAAAGTGATTATTTTAGTGCCTCTTAAAACCTATCAAAATACTCATTCTGATATTTTAAAGCACATAGTGAATTTATCTTGATTAACCCGTGAAACGAACAGCAAATTTTACTACTTTGCTGATCTTATACCATGTCATGGGCTGTGGATAAGTACCTTTAAAACCCCTTTTGAAAAAATTTATCCGTTTTTTCGCATTTTTCTGCATTTTTTTCACCATTTACTCAAAATGGATTTAATAAGCTTCGTTTTGATTCTTTTGAAGAGA
>NZ_JBEPLI010000058.1:0-1927 GCF_040545155.1 Bartonella silvatica | reverse complement strand
TGTTGATATTTTCTGTCACCGCTGCTTAAAACAATGGTGAACAATATTGAGATGATGGATTGAGGGAACAATCGCGCCATTCCAAGCAAATGCAAAGATGGGGGATTGTTGATCATCACAAGAAAGACTTAAGGTTTGCATTCAGGTGCATTTTTATATTTTTGGCAATAAGCGCTATTTAAACGCTTCTTGACACTTCGTTTTGGAATGACAGCACCTGGCACACAAATCGGAAGATCTTCGGCATTATAATTTCTACACCGATCTCTCCACTTCCCTCCTAATTTACTATGAAAACCTGCTTGAGTTAGACATGCATAAATAGATGTATTCGCATTTATACTTAACTCTCTATAATCCATCATATAATCATCATGAGGATTCAGCATTCCACATTCTAATAGTGCTTTTTTAATCTCAATCTTATCTTCTCCTAGCTTCTCTAATACATCCACAGCCTGGTAAGGACCTGGAAAACATCCAGCTATAATAAGCAAAGCCAATCCACTCAATAACTTTAAAGTTGCTTTCATTTTTTCTCTCCTTTAATGATTTTTTACGATAAGATTGCTTATAAGCTTGTCGATGTTTTATATTTCTCTGTCCATACCAATTTGAAACATGTTGAGCGCCGATACAATTGGCCCACACACTTATGCAAAAGATAAAAAACTAAAGATTACTCTTAATCATACCATCATCAAAAAACTACGGTAGACATTCAGGCTTGTTTCTATTTCTTTTACAATGGGGGCTGTTCAGGCGTTTCTTAACACTTCTTTGAGGAATGACAGCACCTGAATGACAAATCGGAAAACGAGCATCAAAAAACTCACACGAACTCAAATATCCAGATTTATATCTAAAACCTGCTTGAACCATGCAAGCTTCAATTAATGCGTTCGCATTTCCATCTAACTTTCTGTTGTATTCATCACGATTATAAGGTGTTGGCATGCCACATTCTAACAGCGCTTTCCCTATATCAATTGTATTTGCACCAGGCTTATCCCATAATTCCCAAGCTGATAAGGGAACCTCAGCTTTATACTCACATCCAGTGATACTTAACAAAGCCATGCAACTCAATATTTTTAAGATTTTCTTCATTTTTCCCCTCTTTCAATGGATTTATTTACAATAAAAAAGCTCGTAAGCCTGTTGATATTTCCTGTCACCGCTGCTTAAAACAACGGTGAACAATATTGAGATGATGGATTGAGAAAACAATCCCGCCGTTCCAAGCAAAGGCAAGGATGGCAGATTGTTGATCATCACAAGCAAGACTTAAGGCTGGCATTTGCGACTATTTTTATATTTTTTACAAAAAGGGCTATTTAAGCGCTTCTTGACACTGGGCTGTGGAACAACAGCACCTGGACGACAAATCGGGAGATTTTCGGATCTAAAAGTATAACATGGCCCTCCCGCTCTTGCTACCTCTTCATCTTTATAGCGAAACCCTGATTGAAGCATGCAAGCATAAATTGTTGCTTTTGCATTAATGCTCTGCTTTCTGTTTTCTGGATCGACATCATAAGGCGTTGGCATGCCACATTCTAACAAGGCTTTTCCTACCTCTGTAAAATCAGTAACACCATTTTTCTCCCACGCGCTCAAATACCCTCCAGGAGTTTTATTAAACTGACATCCGGTGATACTTAACAAAATTACAGCACCTAATAGCTTTAGAGTTTGTTTCATTTTTTACTCCATTATTTAATTCAAGGTTTTTGTTCACGATGAGATGTGCCATAGCGCCATGTACACTTATCACTCGCATCTCCAAGACAGGTATGGGAGCTTACGGGATTTGTGATCACTCTCCACCATTCTTTCCACCAGTTACTGCCAGCAGGTATTGTCTCGTAGGTATAGCCATTACCGCCAATCCATCGGCTTACAAAGTCAAATCTATGCCCATCAA
>NZ_JBEPLI010000057.1:0-1999 GCF_040545155.1 Bartonella silvatica | reverse complement strand
TTTCATATAAAGTATTTTTTTCTTCCCAAATAAATATTTTTAACATGCCCTCTTGCCATGAAAGTACCATCAACAACATCCCCCATAATCAACTTGATGTAGAATATCAGCATGATCATCGAAGCCATAAGTATCAAGGCTTGATTTCGAATCTTCTTGGGCACTTGTCCGTTATTTATTTTGATATCTCGGTTAACAGATTCAGTTTATAAGCGTTTTTACAGGCACTTTGTTAAGGCTCGAACCCCATTAAAAAACATTGAAAAAATGGAACGGTCAAAGAGAACGCTTTAACATATCCTTTATTGCACAGCGCCATTTTGGAACATAATGGGGGAAGAGACATTGTATCTCCAGCATCATTCAAGGAGATAAAACATGGAAACTCGTATTCCTAAAGACACACCATTTGATACCAACTTTCTAGAAGAAACATCTATAGAAACAGAGTATCCCTTTTTTCACACCCCCATTTCATGGTCAGCAATCTTAGCTGGACTGGTAACAGCTCTTGCTACATCAATTTGCCTCTCTTTTTTGGTGACAGCATTAGGTTTTAGCCAAATGGACTTCACTTCTTCAACACCTTTTGAAGGCTCTTTCCTTTCCTTTGGCATTGGATCTGTGATCGTAACATTGATCAGCCTTGCATTAGGCGCTTTTGTTGCTGGACGTTTTGCTGAATCCTCAGGCATCCTTCATGGCTTTTTAACTTGGGCTCTGTTAACACTTCTTATGACCCTCCAAGCCATTCATGTGGTTTCAAGCACAGCAAAAATAGGCGCGAAAGCGACCGGAGAAAGCGCCTCTATGCTCCAACAAACCATAGAGGGTTTCAAATCAAATCTTTCTCCCCTGCTTTCAAAATTCAACGGTGAAAGCTTTGAAAGCTTTTTGACAAAAAACAGCGACAGCAGCATCAATTTTGACAAACTACGTGGTGAATTACACACACTTCTCAAGAAAAATGATATCCCTGCCCTTAATCCTGACCGCTTAAAATATTCCTATCAGGCAGCTCTTGGAGATATTGGCGCGGCGATAACAGCTTTTAAGAATGAGCCTTCTCATTATCGCACCACTCTGAAAAATCTCGAAGAACGCCTTTCTGACCGTGCAAAAGCCATAACCACAAAACTTGATCGAAGCGATATCATCCATGCCCTTATGAACAATGGCATGACACGTGCCGAGGCACAAACAACGACCAACAATGCACTTCAACTCTATCAAACAGCTGAAGCAAAAACAGAGAAAGCCATCAAAGCCCTTGAGGAACAGGCTGAAACACTCTCTAAAAAACTTGATAGCTCCCTCAAAGATGCACGCCACATGGCCGATAAAGCCACAACAACCGCATCCCATATGGGATGGTGGGGTTTTCTAGGCAGCCTTATTGGTGCCATTACCTCCAGTATTTTTGGTTATTATGGGTATAGAAGTCGTAAGGACTCTTTCAAGCTTTAAAACTCTAAACGCTTCCAACATGAAGCATCCAATATGAAAATGATAAAAAGCTGTACATTTTGTACAGCTTTTTTGCATACAATATCTCTCCACGATAAGAGGATTTCCCTCACGTAAAACAACACACCACATTGTCATAAAATGCCACATTGTATTGTATATATTTTGTATTCACAAACTGGTTTTAAAGAAACATCTCTTAAAGAACACACAAACCCATTTCACGACAACACCCGTGAAGGATATACCGGTGAATTCCCCACCACCTCCATCTTTATACTTGCTTTATACGTGTGAAGGTAAAAACTGAACATTCTATTGCCCCACTCATAACTGTTGCCACTGCCCTTATACGGAGACATCAGAGACATTTCTTGCTTATACAGTTTGTATCGCCCCCCCCTCACTTGTGAGGTGTCAGGAACCTTTTTTTGATGAATTCACTATAATAAAAAGATTATGAGAGAACCTTACGATATTCAAGGGTCCCATACAATATCAACAATGCGAAATGATCTTTATCAATCAATGT
>NZ_JBEPLI010000056.1:0-2025 GCF_040545155.1 Bartonella silvatica | reverse complement strand
ATGAATGATAGTGTTCCTTTTTAAACAGAAGGCGGTGTTGTGAAAAGAAACAAAAAGAGGGGACGCCCTAAAATAACAGGGCAGGTAAGAGAAGCCAATGGTCGTATATCACGTGCAAAAGCACCGCGTGAAGCTGCTGATCAATTGGCAATAGAGATACGTGCAAAGCGCTTCGGTTTAACGCTACAAGAGGCAAAAAATCCGCTCTCTGGCTCTTACATAGGGCGGCTTTGTTTGCAAGGCGTTATTACTCAAGAGCAATATGACGCTGCGCAACAATATCTACAGATAAGAAATAATTACCTTTGTGCAAAGGGCTTGCCTAATGCAATTTATGACGAAATGCCGTCATCTTCAGATGATAAGGCAAGAGACAAGTGGGTAGCATTTGCAACAGAGCAGTTTATAAACACGCAAGAGGCACTAAAAGAAGTCCAATGCCTCTATAGACAGTATAATCTTTATGCAGCGCTACAGTACCTCGTTATAGAAGATCAGATGTTGCCACATCTTGTGAATTCGCTACGAGTTGCTCTTAATGCGCTTTATAAACATTTTGATCGTTAAATAATAACTTTTATTTTGGCTTCATCATATTGTATATCGTTTGTAAGTCTCTGCAAAACCTAGCTGTTTTTTTTATACCTCTCCCATTATCGATTCTCATACTAGATACTAAGTCAACAACTTGTGTTTCGGGGTTAATGCCATTTCCACTTGAAGTACTAAGAAATTTTTTCGCATAATAAAACATTGGATCTGTACTGTTCATGGACATGTTGTATGCCCACATGAAATTTTCTTCACTCCAATTATGTTCGTAGCGTAAAGTATTTATTACACTGGGTAGCATTGCCCATGACATTTCTTTGTTATACTCACCCCGCAATAAATTCACAAAGCGTCCACATAAAACAATGAGTATGTGACGATGCCATACAGTGTCAAATTTGGAAGCTATATTCTGATAGTCATTATTGTATGCAAATTGATTTGCTTGGTTTTGCTTATCAAAATGTGAAAAGCCTTCATACTCTTTACTTGCGTATTTGTCGTAAATTTGATTATATTGCTCTATAGTATCGACACGGGTAAATATACGCGTAAATCCAAATGACGTTGATATAGAAAAAAAAAGGCTATAAATGTTAGGGTGCGTATTGTGAAAAGTAATTTCATTATTTAATCCTTTAAATTATCATAATTAACACTACCTAACCGATTCCCTTTGAATATATCAATATGTATTATTATGTTGACAAAGTGTAGCAAATCGTATTTAATGGCATTACTGTACTTGGTCGTATTGTATCTAGACGAGGGGCAGTGCAGTGTAAAATCCCCGCATTTGCGGGGTTTTTTATTATCTGGAGGGTGTATTTTATGACATCACAAAATACAGAACAGATTTCTCAAACAAAGAAAAAATATAAACCCCCTAAGGCAGGAATGGGGCGTGTCAAAGGCGTTCCAAATAAAGTGACGCGCATTTTAAAAGAAGCAGTGGTTAAGGCTGCTGAGAATGCTGGGAATAAAATTGGCAAGGATGGTTTGATTTCTTATTTGGAAAAGCAGGCTATGGAATGTCCAGCGGCTTATTTAGCGTTGCTTGGGAAGATCTTGCCCTTGCAAGTGACGGGGGAAGATGGGGGAGCCATTAAGATGATAACGCGTGTAGAAATTGCTCCTTTAACAATGAATGACGACAAGACAGATTAATATTGTTCCAAAGCTTATACCGATTTTTACAGATAAGGCTTTGGTACGAGCAGCTTGGGGTGGACGAGGGTCTGGAAAGACAAGATCATTTGCATTGATGGCGGCTTTAAAAGGTTATCAATTTGGTATGGGAGGGATATCGGGGACCATTCTTTGTGCACGGCAATTTCAGAATTCGTTAGCAGAAAGTTCATTGGAGGAGATTAAGCGCGCCATTGAAGCGCATGACTTTTTAAAGGACTATTACAAGGTTGGGGAGTCGTCGATTAAGTCGATAGATGGTCGTATAGCCTTTCAGTTTTCTGG
>NZ_JBEPLI010000055.1:0-2084 GCF_040545155.1 Bartonella silvatica | reverse complement strand
GATTAAAAAATGGCTCTTATGAACCGTCTTAATGCAAGATCTGTCGCAACATTGGGGGCTGGCAAATATAATGATGGTGCCGGCTTGCTTCTTCACAAACGTAAAGATGGAGGTGCTCAATGGATTTTACGGTATACCCTTCACGGGCGCCGTCGCGAAATGGGCTTGGGGGCGTTGCGAAACGTTTCTTTAAAAAAAGCTCGTGAATTGGCAAATCAATGGCGTTCTGTTTTGCATGAGGGGCGTGACCCCATTAAAGAACGTGAAAAACAAAAGCGTGAAGCAATAAGTAATCTTCATTACTTAAAAGATATTGCCGTGGATGCTTTTGAAAGCCGTAAAGCTGAATTAAAAGGGGATGGCAAAAACGGAATCTGGTTTGCACCTTTAAAACTGCATATTCTTCCCAAATTAGGCTGTTTACCCGTTTCAGAGATTACTCAAACAGAGATACGCAACACGCTTGCCCCCATTTGGCATACAAAAGCTGCAACAGCAGAGAAAGCATTGATACGTCTTAATCTTTGTCTCAAACATGCTGCTGCATTAGGATTGGATGTTGATTTACAAGCAACTGAAAAAGCACGTGCTCTCTTAGGCAAACAACGCCATAAAACACAAAACTTTCCAGCTATGGATTGGAAAGATATTCCAGCTTTTTATAAAACACTTTGCGAAACAACAACAATGACACAACTGGCTTTGCGTCTGCTTATCCTTACAGGCGTTCGTACAAATCCTATACGCCATATTCATAAAGATCAAGTTGATGGCGATATATGGACTATTCCTGCTGAAAATATGAAAGGAAGGCGTGATGCTACAACAGAATTTCGCGTGCCTCTATCAACAGAAGCATTAGAAATTTTAAAACAAGCGCGCCTTTTATCTCGCAATGATTTCTTTTTTTCTGCAACAGGTCGGGGTCCCCTTGCTGCACGCTGTATGGCTCAATACATGCAAAAAATTGGACTTGATGCCTGCCCGCATGGTTTTCGTTCTAGTTTACGCGATTGGCTTGCTGAAACAACCGATGCTCCCTATGAGGTCGCTGAAACCATTCTAAGTCATACGGTAGGCGGTAAAGTAGAGCGTGCCTATCGTCGTACTGACTATCTAGAACAGCGCCGTGTCTATATGGACAAATGGGCGGCTTATGTCACAGGGAAATCTTAAGATATGGGGTGCATAACCCCATCATCTGTGGATAACTTTAGCTCTCTTCTCTCTCATTCTCTCTCAATAAGAGTCATAATTTATCACATCAGAAACTATATGATAAAATATTGTTTTCTATGAATAAAACATCTTTCTAAATGAACCAAAATGTGGTTAATAAATACTTATGATTTGTTCTCATTTTTTGATAGAAAGGATTTTATTATGACAGAAAATGATATTCTTTTAACAGACCGTGAAAGTGCCAAATTGCTTCATATGAGTGTCTCAACTTTCCGCCGTCATGTGACCAATGGCTCTCTCCCAAAACCTTTAAAATTTGGTTTTTTATCCCGTTGGTTACAATCGGATCTTTTGAATGTCATTGAGCAAGCAAAACAGCAACGTCAAAGTGACGCGGCATAAAAAAAAACCTTGTCACGTAAGGACGGACAAGGCTTTCTCAAACTCATCACCCTAGAGCTAGCATAATCCGTCCTGTAACGCAACGTTATAGGATTTACAATGATGTGTTCTTTTAAGAATGCGCAAGGTATCACACGTGCCTTGCGCGGGGTTTGGCATGGGCGTTATGGAACAGCCCGTTGCCCTGCTCATGATGATAGGCTGCCTAGCTTATCCCTTGCCAATGGACATGATGGGCGTCTTTTACTCACTTGTTATGCTGGCTGCTCTTTTAGAGAGATCATACAAGCGCTCATTAGAATTGGCTTGCTTGGAAAACAAGCTTATAATCAGACGCTTTCTTTATCAAAACAGATTTCTGCTGATCTCAAACGAGCAAAACAGAAAACAGAGAGAGCAAAAGAAATTTGGCAACAAAGCCAACCAATCAAAAATACTTTAGCAGAAACCTATTTACGTATGCGGGGTATTACATGTGATTTGCCTGCTGATTTACGCTT
>NZ_JBEPLI010000054.1:0-2231 GCF_040545155.1 Bartonella silvatica | reverse complement strand
GTGGAATGATCTTTGCCTTTTGCTTCTGTGAAAGGGGAATTTGCATGCCCCGCCCCCGCAAATTGTGCAATCGGTTGAATGGCTGTTGTGCCTCCCAAAAAACTTGGCAAAAACTCTCTTAAATTAATGGACCCAAACCACCCCTTCATGCGATGAGGCAAAGATTTACAAAAATCTATCAATTGTGAGATGGTGCCCATAAAACCATCGACAATCCAATTGGCCAAGTCCTCCCCAGCTTGTTCTATACTTGCCTTGGCAGCATCAGAGAGCTTTTCGCGGGCAAAAAAGCTTCCCAACCAGCTCCAAAAATTGGAAAGACTTTGTTTAACGCCCTCCCACAAACCTTCAAAGCTTTGAACAACAGCGCTAAGCCCTTGTTTAAACTTTTGCCAAACTTGAGAGAGATCAAAAGCATTGGCGATTATATTTTTCCAACGCGTAATGGTGGTGGTATCAGCACCAAAAAAGCGCATAACAGCTTCAAAGGCTTGCCCAAAAGCCCGAGATATCACCCGTGCAAAGCCCTTCATAAAAGAAGAAAAACGGTCCCAATATTTCCACAAAACAAAACCAGCTGCCAATATGACCGCCACAACAGCAGCAACCGCAGCCCCTATTGGAGTAAAAATAGCCCCCGCAACAGAGGCAATACCAGCCCCAACCACTTCGATCACTGTCCCGATCCAACCAAAAGAGGCAGCAAATACACTTCCTGAGATCATAACGCCGCGAAACGCCGCCACAAGTAAAGTCATCGGGCGTAAAAGACGCAGCGCGCTCCCACCAAGCCCTGCCATCAATAACTTCAAGGAACGCCCTGAGGCTGCTAAGCCACGCCAGCTTGTTTTAAGCTTACCGCTCACACCAACAAGTTTGATCAAAGAGCCTATCAACTGTAGCAAGCCAAGGCGTGTGCTAGCAAAAGCAAAGCGCAAAACCCGTAGAGCAATATTAAAAGCCATCAGGGCAGCAATGGTTTTGATAATGGCACTTGTTAAAGTGGGATGGGCATTCGCCCACGCCATAAGCCCATTGGTAAAATTGCCAACACTTTCCATCAAACTGTTGAGGGGGGGGCAGAAGCACTTCACCAATGGTAATCCCCAAAGCCACAATGCGGTTTTGTAAGAGTTCAAATTGCCGCATGGCACCGGTTGCTTGTTTGTCTGCTTCTTGCTCTACAGAGCCTTTAAAGACTTTTGGGTTTTCAACATATTTTAAAGCTTGCCCTAACAATTCGGGATTGCACACCAATTTGGCAAAATCACCGGTAAAATCGCGCCCAGCAATGGCAATCAGAGAACGCATCCCCTGTTCGGATTTACCCAACACATTAAAAAAGCGCACCAAGGTACCAGTGGCATCTTTGTCCAGATCTTGCATGAACTTTTCGCGAGAAAGCCCGATATTGGCAAAAGCATCTTCAATATGTTTGCCCCCTGCCTGAATGCGCGCACTCATGGCATTAAAACCACGCGCGGCACTCTCTGGAACAATCCCAGCAGAAATCATCGCCGTACCAAATGCTGCTGTTTCCCGTACGGTGAGCTTAAACATGGTTGCCGCACCAGTCGCACGATTGGTAAAATCAGACACTTCGCTTGCCTTGGCAGCCATGTGGTTAGAGAGATGATTGATAGCATCGCCTAGATCTTCAATGCCTGCTTGATTAAGCTTAAAGACATTGCGCAATTTGGCAAAACGCTCCCCAATCTGATCTCCCGTTATATCAAAAGCTACAGCTGCTTTAGCGGCATAAATGCTAAAAGCTTCTAGATCTTGTTCACCAATTCCTGCTTGGCTAGCACTGGTCATCAGTTCTAAAACTTCACGCGCCGCTAGAGGGATTTTTGTTGAGGTCTCAAGTGCAAAGCGACGCAATTCTTTTAAACGATGAAGAGGAGCATCCAGAACCTTTTCCAAGCCCTTCATGGATTGATCAAATTGCATGGCTTTATAGAGGGGTGCAATCAAGGTTGCGGTTTGGGCAAGTGCACCCACCATGCGTCCACGCGCATGGATAAAAGCATTTTCCGCATTGGCTGTAGCTTCACTCAAGTGCTCAGGATCAAACCACCCTTTAAAATGTTTTCGTGTTTGTTGTTGGAAATACGCAACATCACTACTGAAAGTTTTTAGATCACGCTTGATAGAGGCGATCCCTTCTTGCAGATGGTTCACAAAACGCACAACAAGAGAAACATCCATAACTGTTCTATTCCTTACAC
>NZ_JBEPLI010000053.1:0-2267 GCF_040545155.1 Bartonella silvatica | reverse complement strand
ACACAACTGGCTTTACGTTTGCTTATCCTTACAGGGGTTCGTACCAACTCTTTACGTCATATTCGTGAAGATCAGATTGAAGATGATATATGGACTATCCCTGCTGAAAATATGAAAGGAAAGCGTGATACAACAAAAGAGTTTCGTGTACCCCTATCATCAGAGGCATTAGACATTTTAAAACAAGCGCGTTTGCTTTCTCGCAATGATTTCTTTTTTTCTGCAACAGGTCGCGGTCCCCTTGCTGCAAATTGTATGGCTCAATATATGCAACAGACTGGACTAAACGCCTGCCCGCATGGTTTTCGTTCTAGTTTACGCGATTGGCTTGCTGAAACAACCGATGCTCCCTATGAGGTCGCTGAAACCATTCTAAGTCATACAGTAGGAGGACAAGTAGAACGTGCCTATCGTCGTACTGACTATCTAGAACAGCGCCGTGTCTATATGGACAAATGGGCGGCTTATGTCACTGGTCAATCTTAAGATATGGGGTGCATAACCCCATCATCTGTGGATAACTTTAGCTCTCTTGTCTTTCATTCTTTCTCAATAAGACTCATAAATTATCACATTAGAAATTGTATAATAAAATATTGTTTTCTATGAATAAAACATCTTTCTAAATAAACCAAAATGTGCTTAATAAATGGGCATGATTTGTTTCTATTTTTTGAAAATGAAAGGATTTTAGTATGACAGAAAATGATATTCTTTTGACAGACCGTGAAAGTGCAAAATTGCTTCATATGAGTGTTTCAACATTCCGCCGTCATGTAACCAATGGCTCTCTCCCAAAACCTTTAAAATTTGGTTTTTTATCCCGTTGGTTACAATCGGATCTTTTGAATGTCATTGAGCAAGCAAAACAGCAACGTCAAAGTGACGCGGCATAAAAAAAAACCTTGTCACGTAAGGACGGACAAGGCTTTCTCAAACTCATCACCTTAGAGCTTTATTTGGTGTAAATTCAAGGCTTTCTCTGCTGAAGCAAGACTTAAGGTTTGCATTCAAGTTGTTCTGAATGTTTTTTACAATAAGGGCTATTTAAGCGTCTCTCAACACTTCGCTGAGGCATGACAGCACCAGGACGACATATGGGAAGGTTGTCTGATTTATGATTTTCACACCAATCTTGTATTGTAAAGCTAGGGCGAAAACCTGATTGCGCCATACACATTTCAATACTGGCAAATTGATTCAAATCTAGCGCCACAACCTTATTAAGGTCCGGTACTCCACATTCTAAAAGTATTTTATTTCTCCATAATGCTGGAGAAAGTGAGGGAATTGAGTTAACACATCCAGTGATACTTAACAAAGCCATGCAACTCAATAGTTTTAAGATTTTCTTCATTTTTCCCCTCTTTCAATGGATTTATTTACAATAAAAAAGCTCGTAAACCTGTTGATATTTTCTGTCACCGCTGCTTAAAACAATGGTGAACAATATTGAGATGATGGATTGAGGGAACAATCGCGCCATTCCAAGCAAATGCAAGGATGGGGGATTGTTGATCATCACAAACAGCAAAACTTAAGGCTGGCATTTGCGACTATTTTTATATTTTTTACAAAACGGGCTGTTCAAGCGCTTCTTGACACTGCGCTGTGGTATGACAGCACCTGGACGACAAATCGGAAGATCCTCGGCTTTATGATTTACACACCAAGTTCCCCCTCCCACTTTATCACGAAAACCTGATTGAATCATACAAGCTTCTATGGTTGCTATTGCATTGTAGCTGAGCTTTCTGCTTTCTGGATCAGTATCATAAGGGGTTGGCATTCCACATTCTAACAAGGCTTTTCCTACCTCAGTAAAATTAGTAACACCATTTTTCTCCCACGTAGCTATCTCTCCTAGAGGAGGTTTATCGATATTACATCCAGTTACACTCACCAAAACTATTCCACTTAATAACTTTAAAATGTGTTTCATTTTTTACTCCATGATTTACTTAAAGGAAATTGTTCACGATGAGATGAGCCATAAAACTTTTGGCATTTATAACCCACATCTCCAAGACAGGTATGGGAACTTATGGGATTCATGATCACTCTCCACCATTCTGTCCAAACGTTACTGCCAGCAGGTATTGTCTCGTAAGTATAGCCATTGCCGCCAATAATTCTGCTGACAAAGTCGTATCTATTCCCATCAAAGCCAACAGTGGTTTGTTTGCCGTCACTCACATAACCTAACAGACCGGATGCAACTAAAACATTAAAGGCTGGTCCATAGAGATTGATAGTCGTGTTTTCGT
>NZ_JBEPLI010000052.1:0-2280 GCF_040545155.1 Bartonella silvatica | reverse complement strand
CGACTGTTTTCCATATGACGAAGGTCAATGCGATAAACGGGGATCGCTTGTCCTTTAATCATGGCATTCACATTGTCACTTAATTCCACTTCCGTGCTATCAACGAGAAGACGATATTTAAAGATGTCTTTTCCAGAGGCTGCGATAAAGCTATCAATATCCTTTTTACTGATCTGATGATCTGCTTTATAACACTTACATTGAATAGCGACATAACCCTCTTGATTGCGAAGCTTAGCAACCAGATCAATACCAATATCATTTTTATTCCAACCTTCATGCTCTTGCGCCCATTCATAATAGGTTTCTACCTTTTCGTAGCGCCCATAATGGAGAGGGTCTTTTGTCAAATAAGCCATGACAAGGTTTTCAAACATGGTTCCTAATTCACGGGGTGATTTAGCTTTTTGACGATAATATTCCAACAGAGAGCATAAAGTGACGTGTTCATTATCAGACTTATTAAAGTGATGCATATTACAACAGGGCTCCGTTTTCGTATGAGGGGTTTAATTCTCTTCAAAAGAATCAAAACGAAGCTTTTTAAATCCATTTTGAGTAAATGGTGAAAAAAATGCAGAAAAATGCGAAAAAACGGATAAATTTTTTTAAAAGGGGTTTTTAAAGGTTGTTTATCCACACCCTATGACATGGAATGATCAGCAAAGTAGTAAAATTTGCTATTCGTTTCACGGGTTAATCAAGACAAATGCACTATGTGCTTTAAAATATTATAATGATTATTTTGATAGGTTTTATGAAGCACTAAAATAATCACTTTTGTCAGTTCAATTTACTGACACATAACTGACAAGTTTTAATCAATTCGCATCATGGTTATCTTTAAAGATTGTACTCTTGATATGAGTTATGTTTTTAAAATACTAACCTATTGAAATATAATGTTTTTAATTTTTACTCATTAAAAAAATAATATAGGCTCTAAAAGGAACTGACAAAACTCTTCTGTTCAGATCATTTGCTTTTAGAGAAAAGTTACTCGATGAGAAGGGCATTAAATATAATTTATTAGAAAATCAAGACTTTGTTTGCTCGCCAAATTTGGGAGCAAAGGCAGGAAAAAGAGTTTTGCCTATTTGAGTAGAAAGTTTTAAAAGACGTTTTTTATTGTTTTATGCTGTTGTCTTTGACCAAAGGATGCCATTCATAATAGGCACTAGGGTGTCCACTTGTTTGATGTGTTATCAACTTTTTTCGAAGGTGATTTGAACAGCATAAAAGCTCTAAAGCTTGCTTCACAGTTTCCTTGTCTTTTAAAGAACGCCAACATCGTCTATAGATATCCCTTGCTGGTAAAAGCATCGGGCAAATGATCACAACGCTCGACAATTAATTTTGCACTTTCTGCTATTAATGTATCATGCGCTGTATAAAGACGTTTGGCATGACTTAACAGATAACTTGTCCAACGCAACGCTGTTGTGATGGCATAGAGTCCAATTTCTGAACGACCACCGTCAAGAAGTTCAAAAATTAACGCAAGGCTTGCTATGGTCTTAGGCATTTTTAAAAGATGCGCTTGTAAGCTTTCAGAAAGGTTATTCTCTTTGGCTTCTTTAAAAATCTTTTGCATCCATTCACGAAAGATCTCTTGAGCTTCAGCAGAAAAGCGCATCACAAGAGGGTGTTCTGGTGAACCAAGGGGGTTATCATAAAGAGAACGAAATGCCCCTTCATACTTTTGCCACCCCTCTTGATTGGGCGGTCTATCAACCCATTTCCAATCTTTTGTCTCATCGGGCCATACAATCATTTGAAAACGTTGCAATAACCCATCATCGTTTATTCCACTGTGTATGGCTTGAATAAGGGGAATAATGCGTGAAGGTTGAATGCCTCCAATCATGGATAAAGTGACATGGGGGATAAAAATGGTTCCACGCCCAATGCGGTCATAGGTAAATTGATCATCTCCATTAAAAGCTGTTAAATAAAAGGCGCGGTCTGATTGATATTCCTTTCTTTCTAGATTGGCTAAAAAACCAGCCAATTCATCACGCACCATTAAGAGACCACGGGGGTTTTCTTTTAAGAGTTCTCCAAGCTTTTCAACAGTCACATCATTGACAATAAAACGAGAGACATCATCATGCGCATTGTCTTTAGAGAGGGTTTCATATAAAAGAGCACGGGCGATTTCACACTCTCCTTTTCTTATCGCTTTATTGGCTTGCCTTTCCTTTTCTCGTTTGTCTAAAGTTTCAAATCTCTCTTCAATTTCTTGTTTTTCTTTCTGCTTTAACCAGTCTTTATACCATT
>NZ_JBEPLI010000051.1:0-2336 GCF_040545155.1 Bartonella silvatica | reverse complement strand
TCCAGTGATACTTAACAAAGCCATGCAACTCAATAGTTTTAAGATTTTCTTCATTTTTCCCCTCTTTCAATGGATTTATTTACAATAAACAGCTCGGAAGCTTGTTGATATTTCCTGTCACCGCTGCTTAAAACAACGGTGAGCAATATTGAGATGATGGATTGAGGAAACAATCCCGCCATTCCAAGCAAAGGCAAGGAGGGGGATTGTTGATCATCATAAGCAAGACTTAAGGTTTGCATTCAGGTGCGTTTTTATATTTTTTACAATAAGGGCTGTTTAAGCGCTTCTTGACACTGCGCTGTGGTATGACAGCGCCAGGACGACAAATGGGAAGGTTTTCCGCTTTATGATTCTCGCACCAAGTCCCCCTCCCCACTTTATCACGGAAACCAGCCTGAACCATACAAGCATAAATTGTTGCCTTTTGATTAAAGCTGCGATTATCATTCTCTGGATCCGCATCAATAAGGCTTAGCATTCCACATTCTAACAAGGCTTTTCCTGCCTCTGTCAAATCTGCTCCTGGCTTCTCCCACGCAGTCACATACCCTGGAGGAGGTTTGTTAAACTGACATCCAGCGATACTTAACAAAGTTACAGCGCTTAATAATTTTAAAGTTTGTTTCATTTTTTCCTCCATGATTTAATTCAAGGTTTTTGTTTTAAATGAGATGAGCCATACCTTTTTTGGCATTTTTGACCCGCATCTCCAAGACAAGTATGAGGATTGTAAGGATTTGTGAACATATTCCATATTTCTTTCCACCAGTTGCTACCAGCAGGTATTGTCTCGTAGGTATAGCCATTACCGCCAATAATTCTGCTGACAAAGTCAAATCTATGCCCATCAAAACCAATCGTGGTTTGTTTGCCATCACTCACATAACCTAACAGACCGGATGCCGCCAAAACATTAGCCGCTGGTCCATGGAAACTGATCGTTGTATTGCCAGCTACATCATTTACACCTTCTTGTTTGAAAGAATTCAGCATATTAAAGCCTGTCAAACTGCCTTGACTATGGGCATCAAAATGCAATCCTGTGTTACCATAGCGAGACATTATATCTTTTGCTTCTTGTGTGGAATTGGTCAAACCCCAAAAGTTATTTTCCATAAACTTCTGATAGCCCGCGACTAGAAGTTCTGAGATGGCAGAATCCGCTTCTGGGAACACAACAAAATAAAGCGGATTATTTTTATCCTTCGCATGTTGCTCTGCATAAACAGCGGCTTCCTCTGGTGTGTTAAAATACCATTATAGAACATACGCCTGTTGCCATCAGAGCCAGCTTGTAAATACTGCTCATCTTCAGCATTTAAAAAGTGATACAGAGTGATATATTCTCCATCGCTGTCTTTTATATACTCTCCATTTTCATCGGTTAAATAGAGGACATTGCCATTTTCATCATGCGCAACCTCACCTACTGGGTGCTCTTTGACATTTGTGATTTTATAAATTTTATCAAAGTATCCTAATCCTTCATCCGATAAATCATTGATCATATCTAGGCGATTATGCACTGCTTCTTCAAGCGGTGCGACATCTAGCTGTCCTACAGCCTGGTGGGCTGTAGCGGTGTTGCGGTTGAGTGCATCAATGATTTGTCCAGCATCTTGCCCCATCGCCCTCTGTCCAGTTATATCAGTAAGGATGATAGTCCCATCGCTGATAGCAGATTTGGTTTCCCCTTCTGCTCCATCCTTGGCTTTGCCGTGATTTAAAACATTCTTGGCAATGTTCTTTATCGTATCATTCCCAGAAATGCTAAACCCACGGCTGCTGACTTGCGCATGGGCACTGTTGCTGATATCACTGGTGCTAATGCTTCCTGTGGTCAGGCTGTTTTTATCTGCCGGCGCGGTGCTTTCAATAATACCTCCGGTCAGCGTTGTTTTATCTTTAACGTTGATCTTAAAACCACCATCACCCGCTTTGATGCCTGATTGTTCCACAACACTATGATAATCACTAGAGGATTTATTCTTTTGGAAAGAGGCGTTCATGGAGCCCCCACACCCGTTTGTCCAGCACCAAACCCAACAGAAACAGAGTTTTGCTTGCTGGAACTTTGTCCCGTATCACTGCGGCTGACAACGGTAAAATCACCCCCTACTTCCATTTCTACACGCTCTCCAGAAACCACGGCGCCTGCCAGTGTAGTATTTCCCTGACTCGTGGTGTGAATCTATAATATGGCTGTTTTTGTGATGAACTTCCTCACTGGAACCTTCTCCTTGACTAAAAGCAGCACTGCCCGTTGCCCCTGCGCCACCCGTGCCATAACCGGTGCCAACACTCATTGAAGAACTTTCACTGCTGTTTTGTGT
>NZ_JBEPLI010000050.1:0-2423 GCF_040545155.1 Bartonella silvatica | reverse complement strand
AATATTTTCAATAAATAATAACAATATTTTTATGTAAAAGATTAAGCTTTAAAAGCTGTTTTTTTATTGCGTTTTGATACGTTTTGTGCAATAAAAAAGCGTTCGTAACTTTCGAATAACAAGATAACAGTCATGCATTGCAAAACAGAAGCCGTGTCAAGAAATTGGCACGGCTTTAATGCATTTAAATTGAATAGAAAAAACTAGCCTCTAGTATAAAAGAAAGCCCTGTTACGTAAATACATAACAAGGCTTCCACAATTTCTCAAGTTGTATATAAAATGTAGTACATTATGTGTAAAATTACAAGTGTAATATACAAAAAAAACCGTGTCATTTAAGGCACGGCTTTTGTGATATCTTTAAAGAGGAACATTGTTTTAACCTAAAGAACGGTTAAAATGCAACGCCATTGTAACGCCGCAAATTAATGGTATCATAATACATTTTAAGATGCAATTTGAGAGAAAACACACTTGCGTTTATACACAAAATATGTAATTTGTTACCTCACTTTTCGTAATGAATCTCCTTATCGATAAATGTTTTGAATACAAAAGCCGTATCAATTCATTTTGATGCGGTTTTTATGTATTAAGGCTTGCATTTTTATACGTTTTGTGTAATAAAGAGGCATCTTTCAGAATTAAAAAGTCATAGATCATAAAAAGCCGCGTTCTTAAAGAACACGGCTTTCTTTTAATTATTGCATATTTCCATAGATTTGCTCTCTTAAGCAAGCTAATCCTTTGGAAGTGATTTTAGTTGATGGTACGGTTTTTTCTGTACCATCATTTTTTTGAATAGTAATGGCTGTGCAATCCATTAATCCCTTTTGGATTTTATCTTGATATGGTAATAATGGGCCGCTTGGTACTCTTTTGTAAACCCAACCATATCTTCGTAAGTAATCTGATAAATCCTTAGGCTTTACTTCCAATATTTTTGCTGCCTCTATAATACCAAACAAGCCATCCGAGCGCTTTAGACCATCAAGAGCTATTGCTTTTGGTTTTAACTCTGCAATGATAGTATCTTTTTGATCTATTTGTCCTTGTAAGTAATTCAAAAAGCCAATCATTGCTTGTGGACTTGAGTAATCGATTTGTGGTGTTGCTGCCTGCTTTGCATGCCGCTCGCATTCGATAAAATACTCTCTTGCTTCGTGCCCTTTATCATTACGCTCGATCATTGAAAGGTGTTTTGCCATGTCTAATGTAATGTAATATTCTTTCATTTGTGCACCCCGGTAAAAATTTACCGCGGTTACAAAATCTATATTTTCACGAAACTTACACTCTTTAATGCGATTTTTTATCCAATAATGCGATTTTTTATCCAATTTCTAAATTCAGATTTTATCTCTAAAAACGCGTGCAAATCACGAGCATTTACAGTTTGAACTAATTCACCATCGATTTTGGTTTGATTTATATCAATTAAATATTGTGACATCTTTTTTCCATTAAATTTAATAGAATTTAAAAAGCAGGCGCCCCCGCCGCGCCCGAGCGTTATTTAAGCAGCTTCATTGATGCTATGCACATTATCAAAAATAGGATTATAAGTTTTTAGCAATGAAACTATTGATTCAATTGGTTCGGATTGACCAAACTCTGTCATGATTGCTAAGATTTTTGTAAAATTTGGAATTTCGTTTTGTAATTTAAAAAACAAGACTTTTTCGAGAGCCCCCATAAGCTCTACTAAAGAAACGTGATATTCATTTTCAGTATCAATATCAATATTTTCACTATTAGCTTCTTTACACACTACCATCCACAAATCACATAAGAAATCAGTGGTTATTTTTATTTCGTTTTTTGTCATGATAAATTCTTTCTTATCGTATAAAAGTTTTTGATTGACAACCCACAAGGGCGCCGGGTGCTCAAAAACACGGCGATAAGTCCGTCGTCGCACTTTTCTCATAAGAGTATTGTATGGTGCGACCACACCCGACATAATCGTTATATGCCAATAACAGCACAAAAGAAAGTCAGTATCTTAAGAAATGGGAAAAACCTTATCGTGGTTTATCCGCTCATCGCTAAGTGTTTTTGAAGCACTTGCCAACCTTTCTAAACGAACCTTTCTTTAAAGTCAATACGTATTTTTTATTTTTTTCACTTTTTTTCATTTTGATACCTACCTAGTTGAATATCAAGTGCTTTTTCTAGTTCACTGTCTATATCATAAGCTTGTGAATAACACTTCTCACCATCATCTGTAATTTCATAAATCAAACGATCTTTCTTTGTACGTTTTTTGATTTCCCTATTCACCTCGTCTATCAACGCTTCACAACTCAATACGCTTTTCGGAATGCCACCCCCATATATCCAAGCTTTCACTTGAGCCTTGGTACTGTAATCAACTTTATCAGGCATCTCATGATACTGACCACCTTCAAATTCCTCATA
>NZ_JBEPLI010000049.1:0-2459 GCF_040545155.1 Bartonella silvatica | reverse complement strand
GCTTTACGAGGCGCCATATCTCTTCTCCTATATTGAGACGCAATTCACCCATTTCGTGAATCACGCATGACTTAAAAGTTGTTAGGAAAGGGTGGAGGTGCTCGTAGATATGCGGGGAACAAAACACCCCCATAAGGTTAAGCAGCTTTTGTTGAGAGTTGTTGTATCTCTCGTTCTATCTCTGCTAAAAAGGCTTCGACCGCTTGATTGATCTGTTCAATTTGTTGATCATCACGGAGAACACGCTTGACTTTCATGCGTAAGTGAAAGAACTTCCCCGTAAAACGTGGGTCATAGCTTACAAAATCACACCACTTTCGTCCTGTACAAGCCATTTGGAATTGCATTTGTGCGTGATATTCTGGTTTGATTTCGTCACTTATACAAAAGCGCATATGTGTTACTGATCTCGGGCACTTGACTTCGATTAAACCGTCTTCTCCAATGAGACCATCGGGGCTAGCCCCCGCCATTTCTGTTGTGGGGTGTTGGATAAAGCCGCACTTTGTTATATTGGCATCATAAATGAAGCCATATTCTCTCAAGGCATCTTCTTCATGTTCGATACCCCATCTCATATCTTCAGTTTCATAATAGGGGCTTGTTTCTCTTGTTAAACGTTCTGTTATGAGTTTGATTTTGTAGTCTTCATATTTGCTCGTAGGCAATCCTTTTGCTGTCTTACTGAGTACGCTGTAAATGTTTGATGCGGTGACTTTACCCAAGCGTGCTTGAAACCATTCTGCTGTTCTTTGTTCCATCTCACACCGCCGTTCTTTGTTCTTGTGGTGCATATTCTATATCTTGAACGTGAATATATTCGGCATCTTGTATAGGCGCCTCTATTTGCTTTTGTTGTGGGAGAGATTGTTCTGCTTGAACCTTTTGTCTATCTTTCAAAATATCAAAAATTATTTTTGCTTTTTCATCAGGAATATCTTCAAGGCTCTCGACTTTTGCATAATCAAGTATCCTTTCTTCATTCGTTCCTGTTTCTTTAATTAATTCTTGGATTTGCATAAGCATGTCATGAGAAATAAGTTGTCCTTGTGTGGTATTATTAATACGAGCCGCTTCATCTTCTTCATAGATACCGGAAAGCCCGAAAGCGTAACGAGCACATTGTATGGTGGCTTTATGACGTAACATACGGGCTGGGTATTTTTGCCAAGTGTCACTTTTTTGTTTGCATTCGTTTAAATATTCGGTGACTTCAATAGGGTCTTTAATGCCTTTGAGACGAATAGCACATTTGATAGCAATGAGATTCCCGTCTTTATCGAGTTGATCTTGAAAGGTCATGCCATCGAATTGAGGATTAGACTTAATGATCTTAATCCATCCGTCGATAGAAACAACGGGTATGATGCCGCCGCCTCTTTTAGGGAGTGCATAGATTTCTTTTGTTAAAGGGTTAAGACCATAAGTATTGGCAACAGAGATAAAAGCAGCGAATTCTTCATCAGAGAAGTTATGATTGATACATGTTTTGATAATTGTCTTTCGAAATTGATCATGAGAAAACCCATATTTGCTAGCCATGGTTGTTAAAGAAGAATTTGTCATGTTGGTTTCCTTGATTTGCGCGCAATTCTCCCGTGGCGTGAATCACGCTTGTGTTAAAAGTTGTTTGTGTGGTTAGAAAGGCTTATATGGCTATTACGGTATTACCAGAAATCTCGGCAAAACCGCAAACTTTAGCTTTTCCATAAACTTTGGCGTTACCAGAAACCCAACAATCACCCTCATGGGATAGATTGCTTTCGTGTTCAATAAAACCACCTAAGTCGTTTTTCTTGATGTGTCTAAAGTCTCTTAATGCTTTAATTCGGTGAAGAGTTTTTCCATCACACTCAATTGTTTCATCAGTAAGTTCATATTTCTTTTCCATGATTTGTTGCCTTTAATGCATGCTTTGTTTTTTAATTTCTTGAGACAGCACCCCCATGCCTTTTGTTGTGATTTTTGCTGAAGGAATGACTTTTTCTGCCTTTTTTGTTGTTTGAATGATGTGGGTTGAGCAATCCATTAGTCCTTTTTGGATTTTATCTTGATAAGGAAGCAAAGGAGCGCCATCAGTAATTCGATATACCCATCTTTTTTCTTGTAAGAAGAGAATGAACTTTTTGGGTTGCATTTCAAGAATTTTAGCAGCTGTAATAAGACCGAAGAGCCCATCAGAGCGTTGCAAGCTTTCCAGAGCCATTGCTTTTGGTTTTAAATCTTCAATGATGGTATCTTTTTGATTTATTTGTCCTTGTAGGTAATTCAAAAAGCCAATCATCGCTTGTGGACTTGAGTAATCGATTTGTGGTGTAACAACTTGCTTTGCACGCCGTTCGCATTCGATAAAGTATTCTCTTGCTTGCTTTCCTTTTTTATTACGCTCGACCATGGCAAGCTCTTTCGCCATGTCTAAGGTAAGATAGTATTCTACTGCTATGGCATTGTTCGCTTCC
>NZ_JBEPLI010000048.1:0-2803 GCF_040545155.1 Bartonella silvatica | reverse complement strand
GCCATTGAAGCGCATGACTTTTTAAAGGACTATTACAAGGTTGGGGAGTCGTCGATTAAGTCGATAGATGGTCGTATAGCCTTTCAGTTTTCTGGACTAGACCGTAATATTGCGAGCATTAAATCGATGGGGCGTATTTTGCTTTGTTGGGTTGATGAGGCAGAGCCGGTAACAGAGACGGCTTGGCAAACGCTTATACCGACTTTACGTGAAGAAGGAGAAGGATGGCGGGCAGAGTTATGGGTAACATGGAACCCGTTGCGAGAGAATGCCCCCGTTGAGAAGCGGTTTCGCTTTTCAGACAATAAATCCATTAAGCGTGTAGAGATCAATTGGTCAGACAACCCGAAGTTTCCCAAGATCTTGAATGAAGCACGACTTGATGATCTGAGAAACCGTCCAGAGACCTATAAGCATATCTGGGAAGGGGCTTATCTTACAGCAGTTCAAGGTGCTTATTATCAAAAGGAAATGTTGGCAGCCGAGCAGGAGGGGCGGATAGGGCGCGTTGCTCGTGATCCTTTAATGCAGATACGCGCCTTTTGGGATATTGGGGGGACAGGCGCCAAGGCAGATGCCACGGCGATATGGATAGCGCAATTTGTTGGCAGAGAGATCAGAGTGCTCGATTATTACGAAGCACAGGGACAGCCGTTATCGGAGCATATCGGTTGGTTGCGTCAAAACGGTTATGAGAAGGCATTGATGGTTCTCCCCCATGATGGGGCGACCAGAGACCGTGTGCACAATGTGAGTTTTGAAAGTGCTTTGAATGATGCGGGCTTTGAAACGCAGGTTGTTCCCAATCAAGGGGCTGGTGCTGTCAAAATGCGAATAGAGGCAGTGCGACGTATTTTGCCTTCAGTATGGTTTAATGAAGAGACGACCGTAGCAGGGCGCAAGGCACTGAATTGGTATCATGAGAAATGGGATGAGAAGCGTAATATTGGTTTGGGGGCAGAACATGATTGGTCCAGTCATGGTGCGGATGCCTTTGGGTTAATGTGTGTGGGGTATGAACAGCCGATGCAGAAACACAAGAGACCAGCTTATAGCGGTAGAGAAACTTATGAGAGCACGTCATGGATGGCAGAATGATGTATGATGAAGAGCATTTAGAGAAAGAAAGTAACGCATCAGATCTGTCGACAGAAGGTTTGTTTCGCAAGCTTGTGAATTGGTACAAAGAAGATGTAGAGCATGTGAACAAATGGCGTGAACATGCAAGAGAGGATTTTCAATTTTACAATGGTGATCAGTGGAATGATCAAGATTTAGCGGCGTTAAAAGAGCAACGCCGCCCCGTTATGACTTTTAACCGTATTGCACCACTGGTTAATGCCGTTGTGGGTTCAGAGCGTAACAATAAACGAGAAGTGCAATTTATCCCCCGTCAAGTCGGGAAGGCATTACCTAGTGAATTGCTTACAGGGGCGGCAGAATGGTTTAGAGATGTAGCACACGCTGAATATGCGGACAGTGATGCTTTCCAAGACGCTGTCATCTGCGGCATGGGCTGGACCGATACACGGCTTGATTACGAAAACAGCCTTGATGGTGAACCGGTCATTACGCGTTTAGACCCTCTAAAGATGGTTTGGGATAGCGCGGCAGTGCAACCGAATTTAACCGATGCACAACGCATGTGGTATGTAGACCGCAAGCCCTTGGAAGTAGCCAAGCAGATGTTTCCCAAAGCCCATTGGAGTGAACTGAGTGCTGATTGGGCGCGTGATGGGGCTGCTTATGAAGGCATTCATCATAATGATCTTGAAGCTTACGATGATGAGAAGGGCATTGATGTTGAAAACGGTCGTCGGATGGTTACGCTTGTTGAATGTCGTTGGTTTGAAAGCGAGCGATATTACAAAGCGCCTGATTTAGAAACGGGTAAATTGCGTGATTATAGTGAAGAGGAATTTAAGCAGCTCCAATGCATGATGCCTGATATTCAAGGAGCAGTTTTCAATAAAAAGGTTGTTAAGCGTGCTTTTTTAGGGAGGAAATTGCTTGAAACGCCTGATCAACCCTTAGTTCCAGCTGGTCAATTAGGCTGGGAGTGTATAACGGGGTATTTTGACAAGATAGAACGGCATTTTTATGGGGTTGTGCGCCCGACAAAAGACCCGCAACGGTGGGCAAATAAATATTTCAGTCAAGTGATGCATATTCTCAATAGCCAATCCAAGGGTGGAATTATGGCTGAGAGGGGTGCATTTGAAGATGAGAGAGAAGCTGTAAAGAGTTGGAGCAGGGTTGATAGTATTACGGTTTTAAAAAATGGTGCTTTGGCGGGTGGTAAGATACAACCCAAACCCGTTGCCCAATTTCCAGCAGGTTTTTTCCAACTGTTTAATGAAGCCAAGGAAGCGATTAACCAAGTTACGGGTTTATCGCCTGAGTTTATTGGGACGAGAGAAGTCTCACAAGCAGGGATTTTAGAGGCACAACGACGCCAATCCAGTCTTAACCTGCTTGCTTGTCTGTTTGATGGTTTGCGTTTGTATCGCAAAAGGCAGGGTAAAATTATTTTACACTTGATCCAGAATTACTTGTCTGATGGTCGATTGGTGCGGATATCGGGTGAGGAGAATGCGCAATATATTCCTTTGACGCGTGAAGCGGTGATGAGTGTAGATTATGACATTGTGGTGGATGATGCCCCCACCAGCCCGAATGAGAAAGAGCGGACCTTTGGTATTATCACGCAATTATTACCGTTGCTTCAAAATGCGGTTACGCCGGATATCATGCTTGATTTGCTTCGTTATTCTCCATTGCCTGCATCTTTGCTTAATCGTGT
>NZ_JBEPLI010000047.1:0-2868 GCF_040545155.1 Bartonella silvatica | reverse complement strand
GCGAAGAAAGAACTAACCAAACTTGCTGCTAAAGAAAAAAAGCTTTGGTTAAAAAAGAAACCCACTAAATTTACCGATAGCAAATTTGGACAGACTAACAAAGCCTATCAGAGAGACGATTTGTTTGATCCTAATAAAAGGGTAAAATGAATGGAAAACAAAAAAGAAGTGTGGGGCACTAATATTGATAGAATGGAAGCAGGAAGAGCACCTATAGGTTTTGATGGTCAATCTGTTGAGTTGCATCACCTAAAACAAACGCCTGAGGGTCCCATAGCAGAAATGAGCAAGGAATCTCATAACAAATATAGTTCCGTAATTCATGCTCCTTCCAAAACACATCAATTGCTTATAGAGAGAAAAAAGTTTGAGAAGTGGAGAGCGGAATATTGGAAGGAACGTGCTAAAGGGTATAGAGAACAAAAAAACAGTAATTTAGGAGGAATAATTGATATGAAATGGAGTATCATAGGGATAGATTTTGACAGATGGGGACAGGAGCATCGGCAGTAATGCTCTACGGTTGATAAAAAGAGAAACTTGTAGGATAACTTATGGAGAATAATTGATGCAAACCTATACCTTAGATGATGTTATAGAATTAGTTGATAAAGTTGATAAATATGATAGTGATATTGTCAGTTTTGGGACTGCAGAAAATGCGGTCGATGATATATGGATTGAAAAGGCGGAGAAAGCTCTCAGTTTGCAATTCACATCTTCCTATAAAGCTTTTTTAAAACATTATAAAGGGGGAGATATTGGTGGTGATGAAATCTTTAGCCTTTATGAAGATTGTGTAGATTTTCCTTTTAATGATATTGTTTGTCAAAACTTAAATTATTACAGAAAACGTGGTTTTGCAACATCAGAACAGCTTGTAGTGAGTAGTACTGATTTTGGTGAAACCTTTTATTTTGATTATACGCAGTTTCGGGATGGAGAATGCCCACTTTATGTCAGGCTTCCATCTGAAGATTGCGAATATTATGCCAGTAATTTTTATGAATTCCTTTGCAAAAGAATTAAAGAAAGCGTGGGAGAAGAGATACCTGATGGTGATCAACCGATTGAAAAGACTGAGAACACTCCCACTCCGCAACCTATCCCTTTTTACAAGAATTTTTGGAAAAAACTATGGAAGAGGTGAAATTGATAGTGAGGAAATATATAGTCTTTCTAGAGAACCTCAGTATTACACAAGTAATTTTTATGTAAAAGAATTACAGATCATGCTGGGGGAATGATGATGCAAACTAAAGATGCAACAGAGATTTTAAAAGGACTTGGGTGGGAACCTTACCGTGCTGAAGATGGTAGTATGTTTGCGCATTATCATCTTCCCGATCGCATTGTAGGCATTAGTTATGATGTTGTAGATTATAGAGAGGATGGGAAAGAGTTTCAATTATCAGCTGATCTTACAACTGCCCCTTATTGCCTAGGTTGGGAATATGATGATGGTCAAGAATCGGAAGACAAATATGAAGATACACTGTTTTCTGCGAAAGAGAATTTCGATGTTATAGCACCTAACCTTTCAAAAAGTCATATCGAATCTGCTTTAAACAAAGTGACTGCATGGGCGCAAGCACAGGATATTGAACAAAAATTGCGTGAGAAAGCTGCTGATCACTCTCTTGTTGCAAAAGCTTTGCTTGGTGATATAGAGGCTTTAAAAGGTTACAAATCTACATCTCAATTACATATACCAGAATTTTCTGATTATCAAATAATGACGCGGTATGATCGCGTTCTTCTTTTTGCGCAAGCCTATAAAAACGGGGAATTGGATGATGTTTTGGCGCGTAAAAAACCTAGAAAAAAGCTGATGAGCATCACAGCGGCAAGCCGTATTTTCAAAACTCAAGGATGGTTTGCCATGGATCCTGGAAAAATGTGGTTGGCTTTGCCTGACCGCTTTGTTGTGCTTAATTTTGGCTTAGGGTATCTTAAGGATAAGTACAATGTCCATATTGAGGCAGATACATCTACAGAAGCGATTTCTCTGGCTTGCAATTATATTCACTATGATAGAGAAGATAAACCCAGATCGTTTAGAACTATTTATAAGCCTTTTCAGACGATTGGAGGAGGCATTTATAGTGGCATTGATAATTGTATTGATGTTTGTGTAGAAATGGTTAATGAACAAGAGCTTATCAAAATTTCTGAGCGAGTAATACAGTGGGCACGTGCTCAAGATTTAGAAATGGCGGTAGAAAACAAAACGCTTTTTCAAGAATATAGCTATTATCCAGATATTCCTTGGCATTTAGCTTGTTTAGCATTGACAGGTCAAATTGATGTGCTGAAATCTTATCAAAATTCACTTGCAATGGGAAAAATTCCTGAACATTTGCAAAGTCTTGATGAAGAACTGGAGGAGTATATTAATCGTGCTATTGAATTTTCTGAAGGATATCTAACGGTTTTGAAAGAGCGAGAGGTAGCAGATGAGCGGCTTGGTTCTCAATTTTTAGTTGTTGTTAATAAAATCGCTGAGCAACTGGAATCAATGGGTTGGACAGTCTATCGGGATAAAAACTACGAAAGTAATGCTTATTTTATGGGAAAAGACCGCCTCATTAATATAGTATACAGTTTTGACATGGGAAGAAAAGCACCGAGTATCACGTTCAAGGCTTCATTCTCAACGCTTGGTTTTTCAACTGCTCATAGAGAGATGTTTCCTAGGTTGCCCCAATATATAGCTCTCAAAGAGGCAGAAGAATTTTATACAGTTTCTAGTACTGAATTGGATGAAGGCAAACTAAAGGAGATTTGTACAGATATACTTGAGTGGGCTGACAACCAAAACAGCAACCAAATCATCTATGATTATGCGGCGTTGATAACAAACAGTGA
>NZ_JBEPLI010000046.1:0-2982 GCF_040545155.1 Bartonella silvatica | reverse complement strand
ACGTCCTTTAGGCAGAGGGTAATGGCAAAAGTCTTTTTGACTACGTCTTGGGATATGGAGCGTATAGCGCCTTATCTGGAAGACATCATTGCATCTTTTAGAGAGTATGTAGAGCGTTTCAAACATGAAATTACATTGCAAGAACTCATTGAATCTATTTGCAGTGGCAAGAAACAGTTATGGCTTGTTTTGGATGATGACGAGCGCTTTTTAGCAGCAGTCACGACCCAGATACAACAGACAGTTTTAGGAAAGAAACGCGCTCTGATTTGTGAATGTAGTGGCAAAGGCGTTCTTGATTTGGTTGATAATTTGCAAGTTGCAGAGGATTGGGCGCGTGAGAATGGGGCTTCTGAAATGGAGATCTTGGGTCGTTTGGGTTGGAAACGTGCATTGGACAAGCAAGGTTACAGCATAGATATGCTTTATTACAGGAAGGAATTGTAAAATGGGGAGCAAGACACCAACAACGACAGAACAAAAACAGGTACAAACAAGCGCTCCTCCTGCTTGGATGCAGAATGTATTTAAGCGTGGTGGTTCGGATGCGTATAACCTGTATAATACAGGGATGGGTGGTAATGTGTATGGGGGACCGCGTATTGCCTCGTTAAGTGATCAAACGCGCTATGGCATTAGTGGTCTTGGGAGTGTCCCTCATCATTATCAAAATCGCTCTTTGATGAATACAATCTATAATCCAACGTCGGCAGCCATGAATCTTCGACATATGGCTTCTGGTGGTATGGTTGGGCAGAATCCGTCTTTTAATGCCGCTCTTCAAAATAGCTTAGACCGTGCAAGAGATACGATTAACAGTTCTTTTGCAGGTGCTGGTCGTTATGGGTCCGGTGCACATACAGGTGTATTGGCAAATGAACTTGGTGCTTTGTCCACAAGTGCTACAGCAGACCAGTATAATCGTGATGCAGACCGCATGATGCAAGCCAATGCCATGATAGACCAAGCCAATCAAAATAAGTTGGGAGCCTCAAATAACTTCTTACAGGGTTATGGCAATGCCTATTCCAATGCCATACAGGGGGGAGGTGTGCTTGATGCCCACAATCAACGCCTTGTTGATGCCAATAGAGAACGTTGGCTGGAACAAGACAATAGCGGCTGGAATAGATTGAATATGCTTATGAACGCTGGTCATGGTTTTGCAAGAAATTACGGCACGACGATGAATAATATGTCAGGCTCTAAGATGGAAGGTAATAATCCTTGGCAGAATGCTATGATTGCGATTTATGGAATAAAGAAGGCAGCGGAAAATTCCGGTAAATTTGCAGGTATGTCCTAATATTTCAGGAAAATAAATGGTTTAAGAGGTAATGTAATGGTTTTTATGGATTTTGACCCGAGATATAAACATTTCGAACTCAAACGAAAAAAAACGACAACAGAGCGATTGCAGGAAGGAATAGATGAAAGTCAAAGACTGGATAAAGATAGAAAATTACCATTTATTCCTCAAGTACCAGTTCTCCCTAGTATGATTTCTATAAATAATCCATATGATATAAGCTCCTTTTCTCCTGTTCCAATAGGCTCTATTTATCCTAATGAGGAAAATAAACCTTCGTTTCCAATTCCAAGAGAAAAAAATCCACCTAGTGTAGGAAATCATGCATCTGTTGTAACAGAACCAGTGACACCACAAGAACAGAATTCTAAACCAGAACCTAGTTTTTGGGATAAATTTTCTCGTTTTTCACAGTCTGATGTTAGTAAAAATATTGATGATTTTCTTATGGGGGCGATAACAGCAAGTCCAGATTCGTCTGGATGGCAACTTTTTGCCAAGGGGCTGAAGAACTTGCATGAAGGAGATAAACAAAGAGGGCAGGTTAACCAGACTGTCGAGTATCTAAAGTCCAGAGGCTACAGCGAAGAAGAAGCTGCTATCATGGCACGGAATCCTCAAATGCTTAGTGCATTGTTAACAGGTGGTGATACTCCTAAATTACTTGCGGGGCATGAATGGTATACCGATCCAGAGACAGGTGAACGTGGACAGAGACCGATGACAGGGACTCTACAGAAACTTGAGTATAATCAGAAAAAACGAGACATAGAAGAGTGGGAAATAGGTAAGAGAAACACTGCTGCTACAGCAGCAAAAGAAATTAATCATATTGTGGATACAGTTAACAATGCTCTTCAAATTATAGAGAAGAATCCCAAAAAGGCTACCGGCAAGGTTGGTACTATTGCTCAGATTATCCCTGAGAGTGATGCAAAAACATTAAAAAATAAATTAAAAACGCTTGAAGGTGGTGTCTTTGTTCGAGTGATTGAAGCAATCAAAAAGCAAAGTGACGGCGGAAGATTAGGCGTTGGACCGTTATCTAATGAAGAAAGCAGGCGCATAGTAGCATCTTATGGTACTATGGACATTAGCGATAAACCAGAAGAACTATATAAAACGCTCTTAAAAATCAAAGATATGTTTGATCTTTTTAAAAAACTGAATGATGAGGAAATTTATAGGTTGTCAAATGGAATGGAAGTAAGATCGCGTCTAAAGTATTCTACTCAATATACTAATCAGTCGATGTCGCAAGGAGGTGTTGAAAACTTGCCAACTATAAGTAGCAGAGAAGACATTAAAAAACTTGCTATTGGGGATAAAGCAACCGTACAGCACGGTAACTATATATATGAAATTATTAGGGATAGATAAATGGTTCATCATAATAATACTCATCAAGATTTTCCAGATTTTGGTCCTGGCATAAGGGTTATACGTCGTATCCCTAAAGATGAATACGAAAAATCGGTAGAGGAACCATTTCCAGATTTTGGTCCTGGCATAAGGGTTATACGTCGTATCCCTGAAGATGAATACGAAACATCACCCCAACATCCCGAAATAAGTGGGAGTGAAGCTTTTTGGAACTCTTTAAAGCATGGATTGAGTTTTAATTTAGATGATGAGATTGCGGGGATTACAGCGGCAGGACGTGATTCTGATGA
>NZ_JBEPLI010000045.1:0-3092 GCF_040545155.1 Bartonella silvatica | reverse complement strand
TGTATATATGAATTCATCACTCCATTGTGGATGATTATTTTTTTATCATTATAATCGTTATTTGAAAGCCGCGTCATATCATTTGGCACGGCTTTTTTGCATTCTCTCTTTTATGATGGGTTTATAACCATAAAGAAGGTACTCCCATGCCTGTTATTTATGCTATTTATCAATCTTAACAACGTTATCGCTTTCATAAACCTCATAATTTTGAGGGTTCCTTTTACGCCTCTTTATATATTTTTTTTCAATAGAAAAATAAAAGTTATTATATTTTCAATATGTTAATGTTTTAAAGAAACAACCTGTATTACATACAACACGTAAATACAATCTGTAATATATATAAAAAGGGGTTTTGAAGGTATTTTGACGATTTTTACACCTTCAAAACCTATAAGCAAAATGAATATACATAACTCTCTTTAAACAAAGCTTTTGAAAAGGATAAAGCTATCATTTTAGATTACGGTATAACCTCTTAAAGGCAATGTAAAAAAATCTAATTCTATTTAAGAGTGGGTTTCTTAAAAGTCTTAAAGCAATCCAAAGTAGAGTATCTAAAAGTGCAAGTGTTCTTCTTTTTAGAATAACGCATATAAATACTCCTTTTAAAGATTGTATCTAATCAACTTAACAAAAAGAGGTATAGATTATGGTTATAAGCTCTATACCCCTTATGCGTTTATCATACCCATTATGTGAGCATGCTTTATAAGTTATTCAGTTTCTCTTATTTCTAATTTTGGTAAGTTCTTAACGATTTTCATGGTTTCTAAACTTACGGTAATAACCCTTTGAAACAATTCCAATGGATAAGCAGGGTTTCCAACGGTTTCAACAGCATAGCGATTGGCATCATTGACAATACCACTCTTTTTATCCGTCTTAACGCATTGACGCCCCATAATCCATTCAAGAGCGGGCTTGCCATTGACGATATACTCATAAGCCTCAAGAGGGATATCTGTTATTGTGATATTGCTATTGTAAATAACTGTTGATTTATCTTTCTCTTTACCTGCTTTTGCAAATTTCATTTCAGTTACGTAATAGAATTTTTCGGGATTAGAGATCTCTGTCTGTTTTGGATTACCTTTTTTAAAGGTCACTGGATAAGGCTCGATAGTTTCATAGTTTACGTGCAAATGACTGAGTTCACGCCCTGCTGTTACAAACTTCCAAAAATCATCAGCAGTTTTTACACAAGGGATACGAGGCAATTCTTTAGAGAGGTTATCAGCATAACGAGAGCGATAATCTTCCGAATGAAGTAAACCGTAAACGTAATAGAATAGATCATCTTTAATGATAGTTTCATTAGGATAAGCAGCTTTAAAATGTGCTAGTCCTTCATCAGTAATGGCATCACGTCGTTGTAAACCAACTGTTTTACTTTCTTCTGTAGCATTTGCAAACAAATGGGATTGTTGCTTACTTTTACCTTTTGAAACCAGAGTGTCTTCGTAAATATAGCGTGGAAAACATTGACCATTATGCACAACATGAAGATCAAGTATAGACTTAGATATCAAAACAGAAAAACCTGATTGAGTTCCCATACCTGAAATTTGTATGACCTTATTTTCAACCGCTTTCTCCATTGGGAATATACGCGGCATTTGGTAAACCATTTCATTAAAGGCACGACTATAATAGAGCCACTGTCGTGTAAATGGACGATACAAACTTTGCGTAAGGCATGTAGTCTCAAATTCAAAAATCTTTCCTTTTGCCAATTCTTGTTTAAGAGCACGACTCCAGCTAATTTTACTCTCATCCGTATTGATAAAATCATTCACAACCTTTTCACGCACTTTATGATCAGCGTGTAAGTAAGCACCATTAAAACGTTCCACTTCGTTATTATAGAAGTTAATCATGTTGTGCATGTTTTTTTCTAAAACCTCACGGCTTGAGTTATATATCCAAGAATCACGATTGGTTTTTAGACCACAAGAATAGGTATAAAAGAGTTTTTTATTATGATCTTTTTTATCACCTAGAGTTAGGAATGTCTTGAAGCTATCATCACGTTGATTGATCCAATCCCCATGTTCATCTGGTGTGATTATTTTCCAATCGTTTTCACGTGTAATACCACCAACACTACGAAAGTACTGAAGCATCTCAAGTTTTTTTTCGGTGGAAAGATTATCTCCAATATCATGATAGTAAATTTTACAATCTCCAGAAACATTGGGATTTTTAATAAATAATGTTACGGCAATACCCGTCATACTACCATTGCCAAAAATATTCTCTCCTTCTTGAGCATTATTTTTGTTCATCATATTTTTACGGATATCACCTCGTAAATTAAGCACATAAATACTCGTAAATTCTTGGGCTAAAGATTTTCGTAAACTATCCATTGCTGGCTTTTCTATATAGCTTGAACCAGAAACAAAACCGATTACCCCAGCATTATCAATACGGTCACTTGCCCAACGAATAGCGCGGATATAGCTATCATAAAGTGCTCGTATATTTGTTACTTTAGATTGAGCAGCATAAGTTTCACGAATGCGATCATCTAATATCGGGTAGGGAGTATTCTTTGCATTGTCGTTTTCATTTTTTTGTCCTACCGAATAAGGAGGGTTACCAAAGATAACCTCAATATTAAGATTTTTCTGGAGTTCTAAATATTCACTGTTTTCTTTAAGTATACCTTTCATTAAATCTTGTTTTTCAATCATCCGAAACGTATCGGTTAAGCCAATATGCTTAAAGGGAATATACTCACCTTTCATAAAACTATGATAGGTCGATTCAATGTTAATCGCTGCTATGTAATAGGCAAGCAAGACAATCTCATTGGCGTGGATATCATGACGGAATTTATATTCCATATCCTCTGGTTTGATGAGATTGGATTGTAAAAGCCTTGTGATAAAAGTACCCGTTCCCGTGAAAGGGTCGAGAATGGAGACACCCCGTGAACCCAAGCTTTTGCCAAACTCATTACGCAAAACATCATCAACAGAATGAATGATAAAATCAACAACCTCAACGGGCGTATAAACAATCCCAAGCTTATCCGTGGTTTTCTTAAATGCCTTGGCAAAAAAACTTTCATAAAGCTTGAT
>NZ_JBEPLI010000044.1:0-3166 GCF_040545155.1 Bartonella silvatica | reverse complement strand
CACATCTCTTCATTTTGTTTAAGATAGCATTCTGCTACCTCTTCAGAGATATCTTCACAACGGTTAGTTTCAGGTTCAATACGTAAGATTTGAACGGCATTATCGGTTTGGTCGATACAGTCGATAATGTCCTTTTCTTCTAAGAAAGGTCCGGATTTAGCGAGGTTATCTGCTTCATTTTCACACATCACTAAGAGGATTTCATCAGAATTTATAAACACTGGTTTTTTCACAAATGCCTCCATTATCAAAATATTTAAATACATTTTGAAAAAAACACCTTGACAGAAGTTTTTTTTTTCGGGGTATGGTGTCTGTATGTTTCATATTTAATGAACAAAGTCAACTAAAAAATTCATAAAATATGAAACTTTATGAAGGTAAAAGTTAATTATGGATAATACAATGTTAGAAAAACTTTGGAATTATGGAGATAAAAAAATGAGGGCAGCTATTATTCTTTGTCTAAAGAACAAGAATTTTGAAGAATCGTTAAAACAGCTTTCTGAACTTCAGGTTTTGCTTGATAGTAAAGACGAATAAATTGTTCAGATTCTTTTATTAAAAAAGGCGGGATTTCACCAAAAAAATCAATAATTTTTATTAGTTCATCAGCTCTTATTGATCTAGGTTTTATTGCTTTCTTTTTTTCTGAGTTATTTAGCATATTGCTTAAAGTAGATTGCAATATCCCTAAATGTTTAGCGAGCATTTTTTTGCTGCCATGCCCATTTTTAGCTAATTGCTCATTAAGCCACGCCTTCAACTGATCTGATTCCATAAAAGTAAGGCTCTTTCATGTGATATGAAAAATCAATAAAAAAAAACTGAATTTTTATCTTGATAAAATTCATTAAATATGAAATTTTATTATTATGAAAAAAGAACCTGCGTATACCATAATAAAATATTTAGGGGGGGCTGTTAATGTTTCGCGTATTTTACAGAAATGTAAAGGTGCTGTTTATCGTATCACTTATTCTAAAGAGAAGGGTGGTTCTAATGGATTATTTCCTTCAATTTATCAAGCGCGATTATTAACCTACGCGCGTGATCATGGGATAGACTTGCGTCCAGAAGATTTCTTTTATCCTGAGCGCTTGCAAAGATTAATGCAAGAAAAACACGTATTCCCAACGTCAAAATTTACAAAAAATCCTAGCGTTCATAACACAGGTAATAATTTACAACCTTGAGGAGATCAAAATGAATTTTACTGACGTTTTATCTATAGCAGCAATGCCGCTTTTTTTAGGTATCTTAGTCTTGGTACGAGTTATTTTTGATTATCGCAACCAAGCCAAGGCATTTAAAGAGAACATTGAAAGTCATAAAAAAGAAATTCAAAAGATAAAGAGTGAATGTTCAAAGAAAACTGTAGAGCTTATTCATGAACGTGATGCTGCGGTTAAAGAACAAAATAGAGCAGTTATGGAGCGTGATGCTGCTATTGAAGAGAAAAATAGGGTAATTAATGTAAGGAATAGAGACATTGAAAGTTATATCAATACCCTTAGAACACGTAATGAATCTATTGAAAAAAGCGATCTTATAATTAAAGAACTGGAGCAAAAGATAGATGAGTATGAAGCAGCGTTTAAACGGAAAAACGAAATTATAGATACCCTTGAAGAAGAAGTTCAATCACGCGACGAGGAAATGGAAGAACGTGACGAGGAAATTGAAAAGCTTAAACAAACGATTAAAGAAAATGATGAAATTGTAATTAAACAACGTCAAGAGATCATTGAACTTAAAGCTAATATTGTAGCAGTTGATCCAACTAAGAAATACGAATTCACTGGTGACATCAAAGAATACAAACACAGCGGTGAGAAAGGTAGTTGTACTCATGTTTTGCATAGAATTTGCGCCTTAAGAGACTTTGGTACTGTTAAAAAAGGTGATTTGGGGGGCTGGATAGCAAAAGAGGGAAATCTTAGTCATGATGATAACTGTTGGATTGGGGGAGAGGCTATGGTTTTTAGTAATGCTAAAGTTTATTCCAATGCTCAAGTTTATGACAAAGCACAGGCTTATGGAAATGTAGTTATTGGTGGTTATGCTAAGGTTTATGGCAATGCCCATGTTTATGGCAATGCAGAGATTTGGGGCTCATCACAGGTTTATGAAGATGCCAAAGTTTACGGGTATGCGACCGTTACTAATAAGGCACAAGTTCATGGCAAAGCACAAGTTTATGAAGAGGCATTAATTTATGGCACTGCGAATATTTATGAAAATGCAACTGTTCGTGGTGATGTACGTGTTGCGACGGAAAGCGTTGGTGGCGGCACTTTAGTTAATAGTGGGGAAATGTTTGCTGGCAATAAAGCTAACTCTTCTAAGAAGAAAAGTAAGTGAGGAGATAGAGATGAGTCCAGAAGAAGTTAAGTATTTGGTTAAATATGTCACGTTAATAGTTTGTAACGTAGCAGCACTCTATCACGTTTATTACTTTTATAATAAAGACACAAAAATTGAGAGATGAGGTAATGGAAAAAGATAAAATAATACAAGAGCAAGAAAAGCTTATTCAAAAATTATCTCATTCTAACATTTCTTATTGTGTGATTTGCAGTAAAATTGTGTGCAGAGAAGCCGTTTAAAGCACCATTCTAAGAAAAAGCAATCATGAAACACAGGTGATGTAGATGCTCAACACGCTTCTTTGTTTTGATCTAGGTACCAAGACGGGGTGGGCGATACGTGGAGGGGATGGTCATATCATTAGTGGTACCATTAATTTTCAGACACGTCGCTTTGAAGGCGGTGGAATGCGTTACTTGCGTTTTAAGCAATGGTTATCAGAAATAAAGCAGACAGCAGGTCAAATTGACGCGGTGTATTTTGAGGAGGTGAGGCGTCATGTTGGCACGGATGCAGCGCATGTTTACGGTGGTTTATTAGCAACGTTAACGGCGTGGTGTGAACATCATCAGATACCGTATGAGGGGATACCGGTAAGTACGATTAAGAAAGCGATGACAGGTAAGGGGAATGCGTCGAAAGAAGAGATGATAGAGGCAATGTGTATTAAAGGACACAAGCCTTGTGATGATAATGAAGCAGATGCTTTAGCAATTTTATATTTGGTTAAAGAGAAGGAGATCTTAGAGTGATGTCCAGTAATAAAGTAGCGTGTGCGAATTTTAGTACAGATCAG
>NZ_JBEPLI010000043.1:0-3181 GCF_040545155.1 Bartonella silvatica | reverse complement strand
CAAATTGCGGGTAGTCTTTGGCAATTTCGTCGTTATAAAGAATATCTACTTCACGATCAGCCAATTGATAGCTTGCCATATGGTCATTCTCATTGATTTTCTCGGTTGACCAGCCTAGACTTTTTAAAAGTGCATGAGCACTTTCCATGGTGAGACGATCATCAGTGTCATCCGCTTCATCCACTTCCTCTGCCACTTCAACAGCAATAGTTTTGGAAGCAACAGATGCTGTTTGCGGATCCAAACTCAAAATCGGTGCATTTTTCGGAAAACCTACTCGATAACCCCGTGCAAGAGTGAGGAGATTATCAATTCTATATTTTGAGATTTCTTCCACAAAACCTAAAGGATTTCCCTTTCTAAAATTCTCCTTATAAGATTTGAGCTTTTCAACATCCCCAATCAAAACAAGCGCAATAAGGTGACGCGCTACAAGATCAAGTTCACTGTCTGGGGGAAAAGCCGCATAATCATAGATGATTTGATTCACATTTTGCCGATCAGCCCATTCAAGAATATCCGCACTGATCTGTTTCAGCTTGCCTTCATCCAATTCAGTACTAGAAACTGTATAAACTTCTTCTGATTCTTTGATGGCTATATATTGAGGCATATTATAGAAAATCTCTCTATGAGCCGTAGAAAAACTAAGTGTTGAAAGGGAAGCCTTAAATGCAACAATCGGCTCTTCTTCATCACTTTGAAGGTTATACATTATATTGATGATACGGTCTTTACTTATAAAATAAGCATTGCGATTGTAGTTTGTATCACGATAAACTGTCCAACCCATTTCTTTTAATTGCTCTGCAACTTTATTGAAAGTAATCAAAACTTGTGGACTAAGATGTGCTTCTGCTGCCTCTCGCTCATTAAGGATTTTCAGATGTTCTTCAGCAAATTCAACGGCATGGTTAACATATTTTTCTACTTCATCATCATCCAAATGTTCAGAAATCGTACCAGCTTCTAAAAATTTTTTATAAGATTTCAGCACATCAATTTGACCTGTCAATGCTAAACAAGCTAAATGCCAGACTATGTCTATATCGTAACTATATTTTTTAACAAGTGTTTTACTTTCTATCGATGCTTGCAAGTCTTGGGTGCGTGCCCATTGTATTATCCGCTCAGAAATTTTGATAAGCTCTTGCTCATTCAATGTCTCTACACAAATATCAATTCCTTTACCAAAACCGCTAAAAATCCCTCCCCCAATCGTGTTAAAAGACTTATAAATATCCGTAGGTCGTATCCAATTATATTCTCCCCTATAGCGCATACAACGACAAGCTACAGAAATCTCTTCGTTAGAAATCTCAGCTTCAAGACGGACATTGTAATTATCGAGAAGACGTACAAAACCAAAATCAAACTGAATAAAACGATCAGGCAAAGAGAGCCACATCTTTCCAAGTTCCGTAGAAAACCACCCTTGCGTTTTGAGAATACGGCTTGCTGCAGTAAGGCTCATCGAGCGCTGTTTGGGCTTTTTGCGCGTTAGAATATCGTCTAACTCCCCATTCTTATAGGCTTGTGCAAATAAAATAAGGCGATCAATCCATTTTATGGTTGCGTAATCCGCAAATTCTGGAACATGTAATTGGGGTGCCGGTTTATCAGATCTTAAAGCATCAATATCACCAAGCAATGCTTTTGCAACAGCAGAATGATTGACGGCTTCTTCACGTAATTTTTGTTCAATATCCTGTGCTTGCGCCCAAGCAATTACTTTGTTTAAGGCGTCCTCGATATGACTTTCTGAAAGATTCTGTGCCGTAACTCCAAAATTTTCTTCTGCAGAAATCAACATATCGTCATATTTATAGCGCGACTGTTCACCTCTAGAATATTTCCCAGCAAGGCAATAAGCGGCGGTGGTAAGAGAAACTGATAGCCACAACTTTCCACCATCTTCTCCATAATCTACAACCTCATAGAGAATGCGTATTATACGATCAGAAAGATGATAATAAGCAAATGTATCTCCAACTTCATCGCGATGGGGCTCCCAACTATGTTTTTTTAAAATCTCAGTTACATCTTTGGTTTGCATAATACTTCACTTTTCTTCTAAATAACTTGGATATTTGTTGAGTTTATATTTGCGTGGTCCTTTTTCCCATTTCTTACTCAATTGTTTTTTAGGCCACTCTTTATTAAATACTTTTATTTGATCCTCAGTTGGTTTCTCCTTTTCTATAAATTTTTTGAGATTTTCTTGGTATTTATTAAACTTCTCTTTCTTTTGCTTAAGATACTCTTCAGCTTTAGAGCCACAAAATTTTATGCTTCCTGTTGTTTTACATATTTCTCTTAAACCTTTCTGCACTTCATTTAATTTGGCTTTACCAGTTTTTGTCTCACTAAATGCAGGTTCACCATCCTCAATATAAGTAATATCAGGACGTGTTCTTGCTTTAATTGTGCCTTTATCTGTCGTAATTTCAATTTCAATCGTTAATTCTCCCTCGCTTGGTGAAAATCCTTCCTCCTCTAATCTTTGTTTTTCCTCATCGCGTTTTTTGTCATGATATTTCCTACCTTTATTAAGCTTTTTACCCTTTCCATCATTATCATCATCATTATTGTTTTGTGGATTTTCATTGACCGTTTGAGAATCTTTATTTTTTTCTTCTTTTGAGCTTTGATTTGTTTTTTCGCTATCTTCTTCTGCATTTTTTGATGCAAACAAATAGCCAAGGAAATCCGTTATAGCCGTCCCATTGCTAGAGGATCCAACAACAGTTGCTCCGCCAGCCATAAAAAGAGACAGAGCGGCCAACTCTTCTGGTGTAAGCGACACAATGAATGCTGCTAATGCTGCTACCGCAGGAAGAAAATTATTCTCCGCAGCATTTCCTGCGGCATCGGCACCAGCATCAACATCGCCACCGGCAAGGGCAGCAGCAAAGCCCCCTGCAGCACGCGCTACATCAATGGTGTGGTCTCTAAAGTCAGCAAACTGCGCATCAATCTTTGCGTTTATACGCGCTTGTTCTTCTGCCGTTGGAATACGACCATCCAATGCTGCTATTTCTTTTTGTATTAAATTTTTAGACCACAATTGAAACTGGAGCATAGCAGTGGCTTCACCCACAGCCCCGCCGATAGCACCGGCAGAGCAAGCACCACTCGCAACAGCGCCTTTTAAACAGCCAAGACCGGCGTGGGCAACGAT
>NZ_JBEPLI010000042.1:0-3669 GCF_040545155.1 Bartonella silvatica | reverse complement strand
ATGAAAGGTGAGTATATTCCTTTCAAACATATTGGTTTGGCTGATACGTTTCAGACGCTTAAAGAAAAAAACTTGATAGACGGTATACTCAAAGAAAACAGTGAATATTTAGAACACCAGAAAAATCTTAATATTGAAGTTATCTTTGGTAATCCTCCTTATTCTTCTGGTCAAAAAAGTGAAAATGATAATAATGCGAATATAGCCTATACTGCACTTGATGCAAGAATTCGTGATACATATGCATCAAGATCTCAAGCAAAACTAAAAAGAAATTTGTATGATAGCTATATCCGCGCCATTCGCTGGGCAAGTGACCGAATAAAAAACCGTGGTGTTATTGGTTTTGTTACGAATGCAAGTTTTGTAGATGCAAATGTTATGGCTGGTTTACGAAAATGCCTCGTTGAAGAATTTAGCAGCCTTTATATTTTCCATTTACGAGGAAATGCGCGGACTTCTGGAGAACAACGGAAGAAAGAAAGTGGTGGAATTTTTGGTGAAGGCTCTCGAGCACCTATAGCGATTTCTATTTTGGTTAAAAATCCAAATGTGCAACAGCATGGTAAGATATATTTTCGGGATATTGGAGATTATCTCAATAGAGAAGAAAAGCTCACAATAATTGAAAAATTTAGGAGTATTGATGGCATTACACGAAATAAAAAAGGTTGGCAAATAATTACACCAGATAAACATGGTGATTGGCTTGGTCAACGTGATGACAATTTCAACGCCTTTTTAGCTATAGGTGATAAAGGTGATAAAAAAGGTCATGATAAAAAACTTTTTGAAAATTTTTCGTGTGGTGTTGTAACTAGCCGTGATGCTTGGGCATATAACTCAAGCCGTGAGGTTTTAGCAAAAAATATGAGTCATATGATTGCTTTCTATAATAGCGAAGTGGAACGTTTTAATAATGTCTATCCGCATGCTGACCGCAAAACACGTATCAGTGCTGTAAATCATTTTGTCAATGCGGATGAAAACAAGATCAGTTGGAGTTATAGCGTTAAGCAAAATTTGATAAAAGGAAAGTTTTTTGAATTTGAGGATACATGCCTTATTCAAAGTCTTTATCGTCCTTTTACACAACGATGGCTTTATTATAACCGTATTTTTAATGAAGCAATTTATCAAATGCCGCGTATATTCCCAATAGGACAAACGGTTGAAAATAGGGTAATACAACTTACCGGTATAGGAACAACGGTTGGCTTTTCTGTCTTAATGACCAAGGACTTACCTAATTTTCATACAATAGATACTAGTCAATGCTTTTCACGGTATCTTTATGAGGATATTAAATCTTTAAAAGATAAAGATGATAACCAATCCCGTTTATTTACAAATTCCGAAGACAGTAAAACAGCTGGTTTACAGAAGCGTGATGCCATTACTGATGAGGGGCTAGCACATTTTAAAGCGGTTTATCCTAATGAAACCATAACAAAAGATGATTTGTTCTATTATGTTTACGGTCTTTTGCATTCGGAAGATTACCGTACCCGTTATGCTGATAACCTCTCTAAAGAATTGCCTCGTATCCCTTGTGTAAAAACTGCTGATGATTTTTGGAAATTTGTAACAGCAGGGCGTGAACTGGGTCATTTGCACGTAAACTATGAAGATGTAGAGCCTTATCCAGTAACCTTTAAAAAGGGTAATCCAAAAGTTACAGAGATCTCTAATCCCGAAAAATTCTATTATGTGACTGAAATGAAATTCGCAAAAGCAGGTAAAGAGAAAGATAAATCAACTGTTATTTATAACAGCAATATCATTATGACAGATATCCCTCTTGAAGCTTATGAGTATATCGTCAATGGCAAACCCGCTCTTGAATGGGTTATGGGGCGTCAATGTGTAAAGACTGATAAAAAGAGTGGTATTGTGAATGATGCCAATCGCTATGCTGTTGAAACCGTTGGCAACCCTGCCTACCCTCTAGAGTTATTTCAGAGGGTTATTACCGTAAGTTTAGAAACCATGAAAATCGTTAAGAACTTACCAAATTTGGTATTAAGAGAAACTGAATAGACTTGGCATGCTCACATAATGGGTATGCTAAACTCATAAGGGGTATAGAGCTTATAACCATAATCTATACCTCTTTTTGTTAAGTTGATTAGATACAATCTTTAAAAGGAGTATTTATATGCGTTATTCTAAAAAGAGAACACTTGCACTTTTAAATACCCTTATTTGGATTGCTTTAAAACTTTTAAGAAATCCACTCTTAAATAGAATTAGATTTTTTTACATTGCCTTTAAAAGATTATATCGTAATCTAAAATGATAACTTTATGCTTTTCAAAAGCTTTGTTTAAAGAGAGTTATGTATATTCATTTTGCTTATAGGTTTTGAAGGTGTAAAAATCGTCAAAACCCCCTCAAAACGTATATTATTGATTGAATTTAGAGGTTATATTATCAATATGGGTTGTTTTTTTAAGATCTATAAAATCTTAACCTATTGAAAAATAACATTTTTAATTTTTCTCATTTAAAAAAATAATAGAGGCTCTAAAAAGAACTGACAAAACTGACAACACTGATATTAAAAGGGATTTTGATAATCTCTATAATGATCAATCTCTCTTTATGATAGTTTCATAAGTGTTTTCATAACAGTCTATAAATTACAATTATCCTATTTATCGTTTCTCTTATGAAAATGAAAAATGATGCCATGGCTATGAAGCATATAACAGCTATAGAGAATGCGTAAAAATAATAGCTTTGTTTGAATAAAGCAAAAATGCAAATGAATGCATTGGTTATAAGAGCGCGGTGCCTATTAAGACAGTTCCTATAAAAGCCTGGTTAAGTCTAAAGTGTGTTATAAACAAAATTCACAAAAAAATTTAAATTCATTTAGTAAAAAAACTGATAGATTATAAAGATAAAAATACGCATTATGAGAGCGTTTTTAAATATTATAAATGTATAGATTCAGAAAATAACGCAATTGTTTTATAAAGCTTACAATATAACTTTAAAAGAATATAAATATAAAAGAAGCAATTAATAATCATATGATATTATCAATACACAATGCATTTAAAAAAATACAAAAAATATCAAAAAAGATAAAATATTAATTGACAATAAATACGTATTTTGTTATATAAATAATCAAGTGATGAAAAACACTTTAAACAGTAAGCGGATAGGTTACGATACAATCTTTCCAAAGCTTTTAAAACTGACTATCTTTTATGCTTTAATTAGCATATATGATGATTTTGTCGGGTGTGGTCACACCATACAATACTCTTTATGAGAAAAGTGTGACGACGGACTTACTGCCGTGTTTTTCAACGCCCGGCTCCCTTATAGGGTTGTCAATGAAAAACGTATAATCAGTAAGGTTTTAAATATGACAAATATCTCAAACAACACCCCCGTTAATAAGAAAAAAACATCAAAAAAATATGAATTTACTAGTGAAATGGATTGCGTAGCTGGTCACTTCTTATATCGCATTCGGGCTTTAAGAGATTTTGGGGATGTTAAAGCTGGCGATCTAGGCGGCTTTATTGAAAAGGAAAGCAACTTATCTCACAAAGGAAATTGCTGGGTGTATGACAAAGCGCGTGTTTTTGAAAATGCAAGGGTTTATCACAATGCTAAAGTCAAAGGCTTTTTTGTAGACGTTTATGGCGA
>NZ_JBEPLI010000041.1:0-3850 GCF_040545155.1 Bartonella silvatica | reverse complement strand
ATATCAAAAACAAGATCTTGTAAAAAAGGACTATGATCAGCTACGTAATCGGTAGAAACTGCTTTTTTAAAAGATTCTCCTAGCTCTTCAGAAGCTTCATTGCCTAAATGTTTACTGATTGCTCTTAACGTATCTTTTGAAACACCTTCTTTCGTATGAGAAGGAGAAAAAAGTCTTCGTATTCCGCTTACCGGATAACCAGCTAAATGAGCTAAAGCACTTCCAGCTAATGCCCCACCCACTCCTAAACCTGCACCAGATAACGTACTTGTAAGTGTATTACCAAGTCCTTCACCTTCTCCCGCTCCATGTAATGCACCAGATGCTGCACCTACTTTAAGCAAATGAGGCAATGTTGTTTTGTTCGTGATGCCTAAAAACGGACTTGCAAATCGACTTGGAAATGACTGACCTGCTTTCAAAAATGCTTGACCGAATTTTGACCCCGCAATATTCCTTGCAAGTGTAGGCGCTACAAGGCGTGCTCCTGAGGCTAACAATCCTCCCCCTAACGTCGCAAGTGAAGGGATTGCCGACCCTAAAGCATTTCCAGCAAAAGAAGTCCAATAATGTTGATCACTCATCCTACGATAATAATCACGTATTCTATTGGCTTCTTTCTCATATTTTTCTATGGTTTTCTTATCTCCAGTCCAATAGTTGTAAAGCCCATTCAAAAAAGCACTTATTGCCCACTGATCATCAGAATCACGTCCTGCCGCTGTAATCCCCGCAATCTCATCATCTAAATTAAAACTCAATCCATGCTTTAAAGAGTTCCAAAAAGCTTCACTTTGCGTGATTTCGGGATGTTGCGGTGATGTTTCGTACCCTCCAAAATTTTCATATTCATTATCAGGAATACGTCCAATAATTTTTATATCAGGACCAAAGTCTGGTAACGTTTCCCCCCTTAACTTACCATATTCATCATCAGGAATACGTTGAATAATCTTCACGCTAGGACCAAAATTAGGAAAAGACTCTCGATAAGCATTATTATAATGAGGCATAATCTATCCCTTAACAGCTTTATATTTAATACCATTGTGGTTTAAGATAAACTTTGTTCCAGAAGGCAATTTATTAGCTTCTTCTGTATTATTCACTACTGGTGCATTTGCCCAATCCCCTTGTGACATCGGTGAATCTACAAAATATTTATCAGAGATTTCTTGGGGCGTATCTATAGGCTGACCTGTTAATGCGTTGTACAGTTGAAGATCATTATGCCTATTGAAAAAATCAAATGCTGTTTTAATTACTTTTAAAGTCCTCTCCAATCCCTCTTTATCTCGCCCAACATCCAAAGAACCAAACATTGATGATAGTGCCTGACTTTCAAAATTTGATATAGGACCAGTTCCTACTGTTCCGCTAGGACTCATTGATTTTAGGTTCTCAAATACCGTCCTTAGAACACCACCTCTAATTCCCTCCAATAATTTGTCTAAGTTGTACGCATCACTTCCACCAGCTTTTTTCATAAACCACCCCTTAAATCCTGTAGCCTTACCTTTTTGAATGAGTTCAAAAGCAGCTTTCAGATCATTTAATCCAGCTCTCAACTGATTCTTGGTGGCGAACATATTTGTTATCCTTCTACCCTCCCACTCTTTCTGTGCTTGTAGCTTCTGATTATATTCAAGTTTCTGTAGAGACCCTTCCATCGGTCTCTGTCCACGTTTACCTGTCTCTGGATCGGTATACCATTCATGCCCCGCAAGTAATTTAGGAGTATCACCACCTGTTAGCATCGCACTAAGCATTTGAGGATTCCGTGCCATGACAGCAGCTTCTTCTTCGCTATATCCTTTAGATTTCAGATACTCGACAGTTTGGTTAACCTGCCCTCTTTCCTTATCTCCTTCATTAAGATGCTTCACACCACTTGCTAGCGCATCCCATCCAGAACCATCTGTGGGTGCTGCCGCCATACCTGCAAAAAGATCTTTGAGCTTCTGATACGCATCTGATTGAAAAAACTTATAAGTATTGGACTGTAAAAATTTCTCTGCATCTGTCGGTTCACGAGGAGGTGTTTGTGATGAAGTTTCTAATGGCTGTGCTTGGGGTACATCAACTTTAGGTTTAAGATCTTCTGGGGCTTCCTCCAGTGCATTTGGCATAGGAGGCTGTTGATCAACTCCAAGAGGCATCTCCGCTTTAGGAGCCGTATAGGGCATAAATGGTCCATATGGATTCAGACTATTCTGTAAATTTTGTTTTTTTAGATCAGTGTTTCTCTTGAGCATCATCGCAGTTCCCAAACTCGCACCGATAGACGAAGGATGCTTTGCGCCTTTTGCAATTAATTGTCCTAATCTATTAGCCCCTGTAACCACTTTAGGAGCAAAAAACCTAAAAATATGAGGTCCATATCTAATTCCTGCCCCAATTGCTGCCCCAGCTAATGGAAATAATAATGGAAATGCCATCACGCTCTCCTTTTAAAATTATCGTTTAATGATTATACAGCTATTGTTTCTGATTCATGTAATCTAAAAAAGCATAGGGGGCTCCTGCTGCCAACGCTGCTCCCATTGGACCACCTGCCATGTAACCAAAAGCCATTGGTGCTGCTTGAAGTGCCAGAGAACCTATAGCTCCTGCATTTTTCCATGGGCTATTGCCTTGCATCATAGAGGCTGTATTATTATTCGTTGTCGTGCCGTAATTTCTTGCAAAACCATGACCGGCGTTCATAAGCATATTCAACCTATTCCAGCCGCTATTGTCTTGTTCCAGCCAACGTTCACGATTGGCATCAACAAGGCGTTGATTGTGGGCATCAAGCACACCTCCCCCCTGTATGGCATTGGAATAGGCATTGCCATAACCCTGTAAGAAGTTATTTGAGGCTCCCAACTGATTTTGATTGGCTTGGTCTATCATGGCATTGGCTTGCATCATGCGGTCTGCATCACGATTATACTGGTCTGCTGTAGCACTTGTGGACAAAGCACCAAGTTCATTTGCCAATACACCTGTATGTGCACCGGACCCATAACGACCAGCACCTGCAAAAGAACTGTTAATCGTATCTCTTGCACGGTCTAAGCTATTTTGAAGAGCGGCATTAAAAGACGGATTCTGCCCAACCATACCACCAGAAGCCATATGTCGAAGATTCATGGCTGCCGACGTTGGATTATAGATTGTATTCATCAAAGAGCGATTTTGATAATGCTGTGGAATACTTCCAAGACCACCAATTCCATAGCGCGTTTGATAACTTAACGGAGCAACACGAGGTCCTCCATACACATTACCACCCATCCCTGTGTCATACATGTTATACGCATCCGCACCACCACGCTTAAATACATTCTCCATCCAAGCGGGAGGGGCGCTTGTTTGTACCTGCTTCTGTTCTGTCGTTGTTGGTGTCTTGCTCCCCATGTCACAATTCCTTCCTATAATAAAGCATCCCTATGCTATAGCCTTGCTTGTCCAATGCGCGCTTCCAACCTAAACGCCCTAAAATCTCTATCTCAAAAGCCCCATTCTCACGCGCCCAATCCTCTGCAACTTGCAAATTATCAACCAAATTAAGAACGCCCTTGCCACTACATTCACAAATCAGAGCACGCTTCTTTCCTAAAACTGTCTGTTGTATCTGGGTCGTGACGACCGCTAAAAATCGCTCGTCATCATCCAAAACAAGCCATAATTGTTTCTTGCCACTGCAAATCGCTTCAATCAGTTCCTGCAACGTGATTTCATGTTTGAAACGCTCTACATACTCTCTAAAGGATGCAATGATGTCTTCCAGATAAGGCGCTATACGCTCCATATCCCAAGACGTAGTCAAAAAGACTTTTGCCATTACCCTCTGCCTAAAGGACGT
>NZ_JBEPLI010000040.1:0-4459 GCF_040545155.1 Bartonella silvatica | reverse complement strand
CCATTATGTGAGCATGCCAAGTCTATTCAGTTTCTCTTAATACCAAATTTGGTAAGTTCTTAACGATTTTCATGGTTTCTAAACTTACGGTAATACCCCTTTGAAACAACTCTAGAGGGTAGGCAGGATTGCCAACGGTTTCAACAGCATAGCGATTAGCATCATTGACAATGCCGCTCTTCTTATCAGTCTTAACACATTGACGCCCCATAACCCATTCAAGAGCGGGCTTGCCATTGACGATATACTCATAAGCTTCAAGAGGGATACCTGTTATTGTGATATTGCTATTGTAAAAAACTGTTGATTTATCTTTCTCTTTACCTGCTTTTGCGAATTTCATTTCAGTCACGTAATAGAATTTTTCGGGATTAGAGATCTCTGTAACTTTTGGATTGCCTTTTTTAAAGGTCACTGGATAAGGTTCTACAGTTTCATAGTTTACGTGCAAATGACCCAGTTCACGCCCTGCTGTTACAAATTTCCAAAAATCATCAGCTGTCTTTACACAAGGAATGCGAGGCAATTCTTTAGAGAGGTTATCAGCATAACGAGAGCGATAATCTTCCGAATGAAGTAGACCGTAAACATAATAGAATAGATCATCCTTAGTAATTTTTTCATTAGGATAAGCAGCTTTAAAATGTGCTAATCCTTCATCAGTAATGGCATCATGCCTCTGTAAACCAACTGTTTTACTTTCTTCTGTAGAATGCGTAAATAAATGGGATTGCTTCTCTCTTTTACTTTTTAAGATCGTAGTATCTTCGTAAATATAGCGTGGAAAGCATTGACCTTTTTCTATTGCATCTAGATTAGGTAAATCCTTACTCATCAAAACAGAAAAGCCACACCTTGCTCCTATGCCTGTAATTTGAATTACTTGATTTTCAACCGCTTGTCCTATAGGAAATATCCGCGGCATTTGAGAAACTCTTTCATTGAAAACGCGATTATAATAAAACCACTGCTTGGTAAAAGGACGATACAAACTTCGAGTAAGGCATATCTCTTCAAATTTAAAAACTTTCCCTTTTGCTAGCTCTTGTTTAAGTGCACGACTCCAACTGATTTTTTTGGCATTCGTATTGATAAAATCATTTACAGCCCTTGTACGTGCTTTATGATCAGCATGTACATAAGCATCATTAAAACGTTCCACTTCACTATTATAGAATGCAATCATGTTATCCATATTTTTTGCTAAAGCTTCACGGCTTGCATTATATGTCCATGCATCACGGCTAGTGATAATACCACAAGAATAAGTCTCAAAAAGCTTTTTATCATGCCCTCTTTTAACGCCTAAAGCTAAAAATGCGTTGAAACTGTCATCACGTTGATGAATCCAGTCACCATGCTTGTCTGGTGTAATGAGTTGCCAGCCTTGTTCATGGGTAATACCATCAATACTGCAAAATTCGTCAAGGATCTCAAGTTTCCTTTTAGTTGTAAGATTACTACCAATGTCGTGATAGTAAATTTTACATGATTCAGTCACATTGGGCTTTTTGATAAAGAGCGTTATAGCGATACCGGTCATACTACCATTGCCAAAAACATTTTCTCCTTCTTGAGCAGCCCCATTACTTAACATGTTTTTACGAATATCTCCTCGTAAATTGAGTACGTAAATACTGCTAAATTCTTTGGCTAAAGATTTTCGTAAACCGTCCATTGTCGATTTTTCTATGTAACCTGAACCAGAAACAAAGCCGATTATTCCAGCATTATCAATACGATCACTAGCCCAGCGAATGGCACGGATATAACTATCATAAAGCGCTCGTATATTCGTTACTTTAGATTGAGCAGCATAAGTTTCACGGATACGATTATCTAAAATCGGATAAGGAGTATTCTTTGCATTATCGTTTTCATTTTTTTGTCCGACCGAATAAGGAGGATTACCAAAGATAACTTTGATATCCAGTTTCTTTTGATGTTCCAAATATTCACTGTTTTCTTTAAGTATACCGTCTATCAAGTTTTTTTCTTTAAGCGTCTGAAACGTATCAGCCAAACCAATATGTTTGAAAGGAATATATTCACCTTTCATGATACTATGATAAGTCGATTCAATGTTAATCGCTGCTATGTAATAGGCAAGCAAAACAATCTCATTGGCATGGATATCATGACGGAATTTATATTCCATATCCTCTGGTTTTATGAGATCTGATTGTAAAAGCCGTGTGATAAAGGTACCCGTTCCCGTGAAAGGGTCTAGAATGGAGACACCCCGTGACCCCAAGCTTTTGCCAAATTCATTACGCAACACATCATCAACAGAATGAATGATAAAATCAACAACCTCAACGGGGGTATAAACAATCCCAAGCTTATCCGTGGTTTTCTTAAATGCTTTGGCAAAAAAACTTTCATAAAGCTTGATAATAAGATTCTGTTTTGCATGAGTTTCTGTAATGCCTGCTGTACAGAACGTGACACTTTTGTAGAATTTATCAAGATCTTTCGTTTTCTCTTCGATATTGGTTTTATCCAGTTCCGTTAAGATCTTGTCCATTGCTTGTGAAATGGCATTGTTCTGTACAAATTCATTACCGTCAAACAAGGCTTCAAACACGGGACGCGTGACAAGATGTTGGGCTAACATCTCAATGGCTTCCTCTTGCTTGATTTCACTGTTGACGTTGTTCTTTAATTCCTTATGAAAGGCATCAAAGGCGTGAAAGGCTTCACTCTTTTCATCGGAAATCATATCTTTAAGATGCGTGATATGGTTTTGAGCAATCTCAGCAACATTGCCCGCCCAATTTTCCCAATAATCCGTGATTTTAAAACAATCCAGAAAAATGGCTTTGACAAAATCAAAAAATTCAGAACGGGGGAATAAGTCTCCTTGTCCTCCAGATACCGATTGAGGTTTTCTTTCTGCTGTTCCAATCGTGTGTCCAGAACTTTCTGCTTTTGATGGTATCGAGATCTCATCAACCGTTGTGGTGAGTTCTTGTAATTCATTGGCACGCTTAATCTCTATAATCTCAATCGTATGGCTGCTATCTTGTCCTAAAGACATTTGATTAATTGTTCTAGCAAGTCTCTCATCATGAGAATGTAAAGCATGCAAAACTTGCCAAACAACACGATACCTCTTATTGTTTTTTAAAGCTTTTTTGGCTTCTAAGTGTGAAGGAATGATAATGGGTAAAATGATATAGCCCGTTTTCTTATTTGGAGCACGACGCATCACACGCCCTACCGCCTGTATCACATCCACTTGGCTATTACGCGGGTGTAAAAACATGATGGCATCAAGAGCAGGGACATCAATCCCTTCAGACAGACACCGAACATTGCTTAAAATCCGACAAACATTTTGCCCCGCATCTTCTTTAAGCCAATCCAATTCCTCATTGCGTTTTTTGACGCTTTGCGTTCCGTCAATATGTCTTACTTCACAGTTTAGAAAGGGAACGGTTTGAAGGAAATCATCAATATGAGATTTGATAATTTTATTAAAGAGCTTTGTTATATATTGAGAGGTATTGATATCTTTGCAAAAAGCTAAAGCACATTGCATGGGCTCTGTATCATCATCATCAACAGCCGCTTGCTTATCTATTTTGGTAAGTGCTCTATAACAGCCAATAATTTTTGCCGCATCATCTAAATCAATTTCACGGTTTTCATTGGCAATAATCTCCTGTATGGCTGGTGTGATATAGGTTTCATTAATACCTAAGACCACAATCTTGTAAGGAGTTAAAAGTTCATTATCGACAGCTTCCGCGAATGTATAATGATGGAGTTGTTTGCCAAAAAGCATTTCATCATCCATAGATGCGAGAACGGCATTAATCTCATCAGCGCGCCTTTTGGCAGTGTCACTAAAGATCTTAGGCGTTGCTGTCATATACAGACGTTTTTTGCCAAAAATGATGCTGTTATCGTGAACCTTGATAAATTCGGATTCATTGTCCTCTGTTCCCAATGAAGCTCCAGTCGTTCTGTGGGCTTCATCACAAATGATCAGATCAAATTCGGGTAAATCATACTTTTTTTGTGCATCCGAAATCACTTGGATAGAATGGTAAGTTGAAAAGATAACCGTCATTGCATCTGCTAGGTTTTCACGTGCTTCTTTGGCAAGGGCTTGAGCATCCGTGGTAGCAGGGAGAACAAGATCTGATGTTTCCATACCAACAATATCATCTTGATTTTTACGACGCTTGCCTACTTTCGTATCCGAACACACAGCAAAGGAACGCAACGGGACTTGTGCATCAGCTGTCCATTCACGGATTGTTTGTGAGACTAAAGCCAGAGAAGGCACCAGAAACAACACACGCTTGCCTTTCCCAGCAAGGCTTTCTGCTATCTTCAAACTGGTGAAAGTCTTGCCCGTTCCACATGCCATAATCAGCTTGCCACGGTCTGCTTCTTTTAAACCTTCACAGACTTTCTTGATGGCTTCTTCTTGATGGGGACGAGGCTC
>NZ_JBEPLI010000039.1:0-4862 GCF_040545155.1 Bartonella silvatica | reverse complement strand
AAACTCAACAGTGGTATGGCTTTGATCATGGTTTTGATGCAAGATTTTAAGGAAACAACCTATAAAAAAGATCTATAAAATTATTCCATAGATTATCAAAATCCCTTTTAATGGGCTTTTGTCTATTTGATCGGTTATGTCAGTTTATTTAACAGACGAATCTTATGATTTTAGTAAAGGATTAAAATGTGCTTTATGAAAAGCATATGATCCTTTAAGCCTTTCAAAAGATAGCTTGTAACTCATAAGAGATGCTATCAAGATCATTATGGTTATAAGTTTTGGGGGGGGGGGGTTTTGGAGGTGCTTTTTACGCCCCCCCTTTACATATTTTTCAATAAAAAATAAAAGTTTATTATATTTCAATATGTTAATGTTTTAAAGAAACAACCTGTATTACATACAACACGTAAATACAATCTATAATATATATAAAAAGGGGTTTTGAAGGTATTTTGAGAGTTTGAGAAACTTACAAAACCTATAAGTAATATAAGAAAATGAATATACATAACTCTCTTTAAACAAAGCTTCTGATAACAATAAAGCTATCATTTTAGATTACGGTATAATCTTTTAAAGGCAATGTAAAAAAATCTAATTCACTTTAAGAGTGGATTTCTTAAAAGTTTTAAAGCAATCCAAATAAGAGTATCTAAAAGTGCAAGTTTCTTCTTTTTAGAATTAACGCATATAAATACTCCTTTTAAAGATTGTATCTAATCAACTTAACAAGAGAGGTATAGATTATCGTTATAAGCTCTATACCCCTTATGAGTTTAGCATACCCATTATGTGAGCATGCCAAGTCTATTCAGTTTCTCTTAATACCAAATTTGGTAAGTTCTTAACGATTTTCATGGTTTCTAAACTTACGGTAATAACCCTTTGAAACAATTCCAATGGATAAGCAGGGTTGCCAACGGTTTCAACAGCATAGCGATTGGCATCATTAACAATGCCGCTCTTTTTATCAGTCTTAACACATTGACGCCCCATAACCCATTCAAGAGCGGGTCTACCATTGACGATATACTCATAAGCTTCAAGAGGGATATCTGTCATAATGATATTGCTGTTATAAATAACAGTTGATTTATCTTTCTCTTTACCTGCTTTTGCGAATTTCATTTCAGTCACATAATAGAATTTTTCGGGATTAGAGATCTCTGTCTGTTTTGGATTACCCTTTTTAAAGGTTACTGGATAAGGTTCTACATCTTCATAATTCACGTGCAAATGACCCAGTTCACGCCCTGCTGTTACAAACTTCCCAAAATCATTAGCACTCTTTACACAAGGGATACGAGGCAATTCTTTGCATAAATTATGAGCATAACGGGCGCGATACTCTTCCGAATGTAATAATCCATAAACATAATAAAAAATATCTTCTTTTGTTATGGTCTCATTAGGATAAGTAGACTGAAATTTCTTTAAAGCCGCGTCTGTAATACTATCACGAACTTTCTTTTTTGCACCTGTAGTAAATAAGTTATGGTCATGATGTTTCTTATCTTCACAATGAAACATAAGCGGATAACATCTTGTTTTTTCTAATGTATCATAGGTAATGGGTTTATTCGTCATGAGACAAGAGAAACTTGAATTACTACCACTACCTGAAATACAAATACCAAGATTATGTGAAATATCTGGATTAAAAAATTTATGTGTTTGTCCTAGTACTTCATTAAAAAATGGCGATGTATAATGCCACATTGTTATAAACGGGCGATAAAGAACAAGAGCTTTTAGATTTGGTTCAAATTTTGCATCTATTCTTTGCTTTAATTTAGAACAAAGGCTTCTTGACCAACTAATTTTTGTAGTATCATAATCAATAATCTTTTCTATAGGTACATAAGATTTTTCAGCAACGAGACGTCTCTGTATATTAAAAAAATCAATTATTTTTTGAATGGATGCATCTAATTTTTCACATGAGAAATTGTAAACCCAAGCATCTCGATTTGATAATACACCAGGTGACATTATCTCAAAGAGTTTAGCATCTGCTAAAATATTTTTATTTCCCATTGAAATAAATTGTTCAAAATCTGCTCTTCTTTTCTTTATCCAATCATAGTTCTCATTAGGGCTAATTTGAATAAACTTTTTAGATTGCACTATTGCTTTTACACTTCTCAATGTATTTAATCTTTCTAATTTTTCTTTGGTAGAAAGATTATTACCAATATCATGATAGTAAATCTTACATAGCTGTTTATTATCTGGATTACGTACAAAAAGAGTTATCGCTATTCCATTCATGCAACCAGATTTAAAGATATTTCCTCCTTCTTTTGATTGTTCTTTTGATTTTATATTTTTTCGAATATCACCACGAAGATTAATGATATAAATAGCAGAATACTCACTTTGTAAGCATCTTCGCATACCATCAGCAAATGTTTTATCTATCCATCCATTCCCAGAGACATAAGCGACAATACCTCCTTGCTGACTTAAGCGATTACTTGCCCAACGAATGGCACGAATGTAGCTATCGTAAAGTGCTCGCATATTCATTGATTTAGATTGAGCAGCATATGTATCTCGAATGCTATCATTAAGTGTATCATAAGATACATTCGGATTATTATCATTGGCATTTTTTTGCCCTACGGAATAAGGAGGGTTGCCAACAATAACTTGGATATCAGCTTCTTGCTGTTTTTTACACCGCTCTGAATTCTCAAACATATAGCGTGTAAAAAAATCTTTTTCCTCTAACATCAGAAAAGTATCGGTTAAACAAATTCCTTCAAAGGGTATATAGTCTCCTTTCATGATACTATGATAAGTCGATTCAATGTTAATGGCAGCTATGTAATAGGCTAGGAGAACAATCTCGTTGGCTTTGATTTCATTTCGGAACTTATATTCCATATCCTCTGGTTTTATCAGTCCAGATTGTAAAAGTCGTGTAATAAAGGTCCCAGTTCCAGTGAAAGGGTCGAGAATAGACACACCTCGAGAACTTAGGCTTTGTCCAAACTCTTGCTCTAAAACATCATTGACAGAATGTAGGATAAAATCGACTATTTCAATAGGCGTATAAACAATTCCAAGCTTATCTGTTGTCTTTTTGAATGCCTTGGTAAAAAAATCTTCGTAAAGTTTGATAATAAGATTCTGTTTTGCTCGCGTTTCAATAATACCCTCTGTATCATCCTTTACACTTTGATAAAACTTTTCAAGATCTTTGGCTTCGTCTTTGATATTCATCTTATCAAGTTCAGCTAAGATCTTTTCCATCGCTTGCGAGATGGCGTTTTTACTCACAAACTCATTTCCATCAAACAAGGATTCAAAAATAGGTCGTGTCACAAGGTGTTGCGCCAACATCTCGAGTGCATCCTCTTGCTCGATACTGTCATTTAAACCGTTCTTTAATTCTTTATGAAAGGCATGAAAGGCGTGATAAGCTTCACTCTTTTTATCAGCGAGTATGCTTTTAAGACGAATAATATGATTTTGTGCAATTGCAGCCACATTGCCAGCCCATTTTTCCCACTGATTAGGCTCTCCACATTTTTTGACAATAATGGGCTTAATAGCACGCGATAATTCATCAACATAAAACTCGAATTCTTTTTGTCCTCCATACCTATGAGAACTTTCACTTGCTACTGAACCAATATGAAGCCCAGCACTTTCCGATTTCGCGTGGAAAGAGAGTTCGTCAACGACAGCGGTCATTGCTTGTAAAGCAGGGTCAAAAGTGACCCCTACAATCTCAAACACATGACGAACATCTTGGTCCAGCTCTAAGGCTTTTATTTTGTTTTTAAAGTTGTCATCATGAGCACGCAAAGCATTGAGAACTTGCCAGATGACATCATACTTTGTATTGTTTTCTAAAGCCTGTTGTGGTGGAATATTAAAGGGAATACCAACGGGTAAAATAATGTAGCCTGTTGTTTTACCTTCTGCGCGGCGCATCACACGCCCCACTGCCTGTATCACATCCACATGACTTTTACGCGGGTGTAAAAACATAACCGCATCAAGAGTAGGGACATCCACCCCTTCAGAGAGACAGCGGACATTGGTTAACACACGGCAGTTATTCTCATCTATATCTTCTTTAAGCCAATCAAGTAATTTATTACGTTTTTTGCCATTAAAGGTTCCATCAATATGTTCAATCTCAAAATTAAGGGAGGTTTTACTTTCCGGCACAAATTTATGATATTCATCAATGGCGTCATTGAATAGTTCGCTAACTAGTTGAGATGTATTGATATTTTTACAAAAAGCCAGAGAACGACGCATAGGTTTTATGCCATCTTCTTCTTTTTTTTCTATTTGGGAAAGTGCTTTGTAGCAGCCAATGATTTTGGTTGTATCATCAAGAATAAGTTCGGAATTTTTATCTTTAAGCCGCTTCTGAATCGTTGCATTGATAATTGCTTCATCAACAGCTAAGACGATAACTTTATAAGGTGTTAAAAGCTTATCTTTTAGAGCTTTTGAAAAAGTATAAGTGTAAAGATTTTTCCCATAGAGCTCTTCATCATCCATGGACGCTAGAACGGCATCAGATGCGTCAGCCTTTTTTTTCAGCTTATCACTAAAGATCTTAGGCGTTGCTGTCATATACAGACGTTTTTTGCCAAAAATGATGCTGTTATCGTGAACCTTGATAAATTCGGATTCATTGTCTTCACTTCCCAATGAAGCTCCAGTCGTTCTGTGGGCTTCATCACAGATGATCAAATCAAATTCGGGTAAACCATGCTCTTTTTGTGCATCCGAAATCACTTGGATAGAATGGTAAGTTGAAAAGATAACCGTCATTGCATCTGCTAGGCTTTCACGCGCTTCTTTGGCAAGGGCTTGGGCATCCGTGGTAG
>NZ_JBEPLI010000038.1:0-4878 GCF_040545155.1 Bartonella silvatica | reverse complement strand
AAGGATGATTACCATCTTGATGTGAGATCTGCTGTACCGGAAGTACGGAAGGTGACGAAACAGAAACTTGCTGGTCCCCTCTCAAGTGCCGAGGTGGTCTTGGCTTGGACACCGGTTTGTTATTTTGCCGACCTGATGTATTGCGAGCATTAGTACCTCGCCCTTGGGAAGATGAGGAGCCTCGTCGAGAGCTGGAACTCGCCTCACTAGATGAAGAACTTGAAAAAACGGTCGTCTTTGGTTTACTTTTCGTACGCGGAAGAGAAGAGCTTGAACGTTCTGGACCTTCAGTGCTTATACCTAAATACCAAACTGTATAATCACCGCCAAAGTCAGTAGTCCTCTCTCTTTTATACAAACGATACATATAAGCACCGCCATCAACAGCTTCAATGCTCTGACCAGAATAATCTGTCAGAGTAAAGTTAGCTCCTCCAATTCTTTCCATAATCAAATTGATCTCGGTTGCAAGACTATTACCCTGAGAGAGAGAGCTTGTAATTTCACTACCAGAATCTGTAACACTTACTTTATGATTACCTGCACCTTCATCAATCGATAAGTAATCACTACGATCACCTGAAGCACTAATATTAAACCGAAAATGTAAATCCCCTGAAAGTCTCTCAACATGAAGTGAAATATGATGTGGATCATAGGGGATAGAATTAAAAATAATAGTCCCTCCCTGACCACCTAAATCTTCAATATTAATCTCAAGTCTTTCTCTGGTGCTACGCTCACCAACCAAAAATATTGTTTCATCGACTCTTCCCTCTATAGAAATCTTTTCTTTTGTAATATGATCTGTGATATCACCAGCGAACAAATAAAGTTTTCCTCCTCCATTGACCCTCACGTCTCCAATCGTATCTTTAGCACCAACATGTAACCACGAGCTAGCAGAATCTCCAATTGTTAGAGTATCTAGCAATCCCTCCGGATATACAACTTGAGTAGCTTCTCCTTTCAGGATAGTACCACGTGATATTCCTCCTGCTAAAACATGCTGCCGACCATTATCAGAAACCTCTGTATACATAGAAACACCACCATCGTGACGGCTTCCCATATAAAGATTTTGTTCTCCATCTTTTCCAACTTTTGTATTCCAAGCCCATGCCCCATCATATACATTTTGCTGCCCCACTGCACCACTATTATCACCATTAACTGTAGCATCATAAGCACTGCTTAGCTTCGGTACCTTTGTAAGATCAAGATTTTTTTCTTCATAAACCAACTGCTTACCCCCACGTATTTTAGTTTCTATAGCAGTTCCTCCACGGGTCACTATTTGCATACCATCTTTTTGAATGGTTGCGCCTATAGAGGTTCTTCCATGATCAACAACCTCTACACTGCCCCCCCCAATCGTAATATTCCTGGTAGGAATTAGGGTGCTCAAAACCAATGCGGAGCCCTTTGGTATTGTCCCTCCACTTTTTATACTTTCTAACTCTGTTAGTGATCTACTCTCAGCTGCACTTATAACTTGTACAAGACAGCTACTCATCATCAATACTGAAAAACCTAATTTGTGCTTACATCGCATAATCTATACTCCACCGTCAATAATTAGACAAATATCCCGCGACTACGTAGGTAATGTACTTTACATTGTATCATAATGTGTTTTATTTATGTCTAGATACAATTTTTAGGTGCGTTATTTTGTTTTATCAATTTTAAATTGATTTTGTATAAATCATAAAAAACTCTTTGCATTTGAAATTGCATGATTTCATAAAGTGCAAGTTATGCCCTTGTCTTTAGAGCATAATTTGCAATATTAATAGTAGTGATTAAGAAACAACGTAGTGATTAAGAAACAACATCGCTTTTAAAGAGAATGTAAAATCATCTCATTCTCTCAAAATTTTTATGAAATCTTATCTGAATATACATGTTGAACTTGAAAAATAATGATATTTCACAAAACGAAAATGAGTGTATAAAATGCATATTAAAATGTATAGCGTAATCCAAAGATCCCTTGAAGAGATTGCTTAATCTTATGTCCTTTCAGGTAATGCGCTTCCGCATAAAGCGTGAGTTTATCATTGACCAAGCTTTTTAAACCAATTCCCAGTTTACCTGCATTTCCTGACATGTCTGTGATAAATTTATGCCGGTTATTAATTGTCGTATGGTTATTATTCACATTCTCACGCAACCAAGCTGCCGTAATATAAGCTGTGAATGGTGTCTGTGTATTCAAAAGAAATTGATGTCCTGTAGTTAATCCAACTTCACTACGTAATGAAGTTGATGGCCTTATATCAGCGGTCATCTCATTAGAAAGCGTAATTTTTTTACCTTCAACTTGTAAACCTGTTAATTTAACATAAGGTTGCATCCAAGTGTTTTGCGCTGGCTCAAAACGACAACCCACTTCAAATGATCCACCTATCGCCCACTGATTATAATTGCCTTGAACAACTGAACCATTTGTTGAAATAGCTTTTAAATTATCTCGGTAATAGTTATATTTTAAAACGCTATCTAGATACCATCCACGATAATCAAAATACGTCGCGTATGCTCCAATACTATAACTATTTACACCACTGTCGCCACCTCGTACATGGAAAACACGTGCTTGATCATAGCTGCCGAAACCACCAACATATAAATCTCCATGTGTTAGTTCATTTAATTGATCGGCACCAAACACTATACCTGTCTGCTCAAGTTTAAAATTTGTATGCCCCGTAGCAACACGCTCTCTACTTTTAATCGCATAAGTCCATACATCTATATCTCTTCTATCTTGATCCAAAACTCCTCTTCCTGTACGCACAATTTGCAACTCATTATGGAAAATAAGTCCAGAAGCTACCGCTGTAGAGAGTATTGCATCAACAGAAGGAGTTGTTGATGACCAACCTGGAGTTAATGGATCCGTTGGATCAGGGAATGAAGTTTCTGGTCCACTAATGCGATCGGCAGATAAAAACCAAGTTTTTCCCTTTTCATCCTTTCTCTGTTGCAAATCATACATATAGGTTCCACCATCGATTGTATGAATTTTTTCTCCAGAAAGATCTGTTAAAATAAAATCAGCTCCACCGCTTTGATCCGTAATTAAATCGCGTTGACTTGAAAAAGGATCTGTGATTTCAACTCCTGAATCAGCCACACTTATTGTATGATTGCCTTTTCCATCTTCAACAAAGAGATAATCGCCACGGTTATGTGCAAGAGTTGTATTAAACTGAAAGTGTAAATTTCCTGAAAGATGATTAACATGAAGCTGAGAGTAATACGGATCAGAGCCAGTAAACGCAAAAATAACACTCCCCTTACCACTTAATTTTTGAATCTGAGAGCCTTTACCATCGAGCTCATCAGCGATAGAGAACAGTTTTGTATCTTGCCCATTTAAAATAACATCTTCTACTGTTGTACGATCTTGATCATTTCCAGCATAAAGATGGAGCTGTCCAGAATGATTCACCAGAGTTTTACCTTCTAATGTTGCCCCAGCACGTACAAATGACTTTGCTTCATCATTCATTGTTAAATTTTGTACAAATCCATCAGTATATACTTCTTGAATAGCAGTCTCATTTAAAGCCACTCCAATAGCCTTGCCTCCTTCTAAGACACGCTGTTTACCACCACGAAAGACTTGTGTATCAAATGCCGTACCACCATTTGTTACACTTTGAGACTTTTTGGCAACCTCCTGCACTCCTCCTTGCATCACTTTCGTATCCCAAGTTACCCCCCCATCATATACTTGTTGTTTCCCTAGTGTTTCATCTTGACCATAAATAACCGTATGAGACGCACTACTTCCTTTAATCTGTCCTCCAACATCCCCTTCTCCAAACACAAGCTGTTCACCACCATAAATTTTGGTTCCCTCTGCTTTTCCTCCATTCCCAACACTTTGCTGTCCTTCTTCTTTAACGACAGCATTTTTTGAAAAGCCTTGTTTTCCTTTTAAAGCGTGAACACTTTCAGTTCCACCACGTTCAATTGTACTATTCTCACTAAGACCTCCTGCATAAACATAAATCTCTGCACCATTTTTTACTGTATTATTAATAGACCGCCCTGGATCATCTTTCTCACCATCATTGGAAATGTAGGCTTTACCACCATTATCAAGAACAAAGTTTTCTAACAGAGCTCCATCTTTAATCAAAATAAGTTCAGGTTTTTGAAATGTTACAGTATTTCGTCCCTGCGCATTCTGCTCAACATTGAGACTATTATTATCATTGAACCTCTGCAATTTTCTGGACAATATCGCTGTATTTTTATCTGTAGCCATGCCACTAAGCTGTTCAAAAAAACCTGTCTCAATGCGTCCCCCTAAAATAAAATCAATTTTAGATATCCCATTGATACACTTTTTCGTTCCTAAAACCTCGTTATCATAGTAGGTATAGAAGAGTTTCTTGTTTTTACCATAATTCGAAGGTTGACAAAGAGACTGCCCTTTCCCTTCGCTTGCAGAAGCTACTTGCACAAAACAACCGAACGCCATAAGTGCTCCAAAACTACATTTCCATTTATATTGCATAGCTATATCCTCCCCCTTCATGCCTGAGCAGACATCAAGTTAATTAGCTCTGCAAAATATATTTTCAATTAAAAATTGAAAATAATTTACTTTAATACTTTGTTAATATTATAAAAATTGCTTTCAGCACTCCATAAATACTCATATTTTATCAAGAATGAAAACAAAGCCTATCTTGTGTTTTACATTTGCTTTTTATCAAATAAAAAAATGAGATATATAGAAAAAACTACCCCTCTACGAAGTAAACAACTTCCACAATAAAGACACCTCAAAATGCTCTGATATTCTCATCACCGCGCACCTCTCTTGAGAGGGGTGAATACCTATTTACATCAAAC
>NZ_JBEPLI010000037.1:0-4974 GCF_040545155.1 Bartonella silvatica | reverse complement strand
GGAGATCCTGACAAACTTGCGGCGAAGAAAGAACTAACCAAACTTGCTGCTAAAGAAAAAAAGCTTTGGTTAAAAAAGAAACCCACTAAATTTACCGATAGCAAATTTGGACAGACGAACAAAGCTTATCAGAGAGACGATTTGTTTGATCCTAACAGAATTTCTAAATGGACAGTAAACAAAAAAGAAGTGTGGGGCACCAATGTTGAGAGAATGGAAGCAGGAAGAGCACCGATAGGATTTGATGATGAGTCTGTTGAGTTGCATCACTTAAAGCAAACACATGATGGTCCCATAGCAGAAATGAGCAAGGAATCTCACCAAAAATATAGTTCCGTAATTCATGCTCCTTCCAAAACACATCAATCGCTTATAGAGAGAGACAAGTTTGGTAATTGGAGAGAGGAATATTGGAAGGAACGTGCTAAAGGGTATAGAGAACAACAAAACAGTAATTTAGGAGGAATAATTGATATGAAATGGGGTATCATAGGTCTAAATTTTGACAGATGGGGACAGGAGCATCGGTAGTAATACTCTACGATTGATGAAAAGAGAAAAAAGAAACTTATAAAATAATTTATGGAGGATAATTGATGAAAACCTATACCTTAGATGATGTTACAGTATTAGTTGATAAATATAATGATATTATCAATTTTCGTACTGAAGAAAATGTGGCTGATGATCTACGGATTGAAAAGGCGGAGAAAGCTCTCGATTTGCAATTCACATCTTCTTATAAGAGCTTTTTAAAAAAATATGTAGGAGGAGAAATTGGTGGTGAAGAAATCTTTAGCCTTTATAAGGAGTGTGGAGCAGATATCCCTGGTGGTGATATTGTTTTCAAAAACTTAAATGCTAGAAAACGTGGTTTTGCAACATCAGAACAGCTTGTCGTGTGTTACGCTGATTTTGGTGAAACCTTTTACTTTGATTATACGCAGTTTCGGGATGGTGAATGCCCACTTTATGTCATGCTTCCATCTGAAGATTGCGAATATTACGCCAGTAATTTTTATGAATTCCTATGCAAAAGAATTAAAGTACACGCGGAAGTTGAGATACCTGAAGGTGATCAACCGATTGAAAAGATTGAGCACACCCCCACTCCGCAACCTATACCTTTTTACAAGAGTTTTTGGAAAAAACTATGGAAGAGGTGAAATTGATAGAGGAAATATGGAGCGTTTATAACGCACGTTTTGAGGTTCATCTATGAAAACCTATACCTTAAATGATGTTGTACAATTAATTGATAAATATAGCGATAGTATCGATTTTGGCTCTACAGATGAAGCAGTTGATGATGCACTGATTGAAAAAGCAGAGAAAACTCTTGGTTTGCAGTTTACGTCTTCCTATAAAAGTTTTTTAAAAAACTATGGAAGAGGGGAAATTTGTGGTGAGGAAATATGTAGCGTTTATGATACAAACTTTGAGATTGTTCGTAGTGATGATATTGTTTATAAAAACTTAAATTATAGAAAAAATGGTTTTGCAACGCCACAGCAACTTATTGTTAGTAGAACCGATTTTGGAGAGACATTTTTCTTCGATTATTCTCAATTTCAGAATGGAGAATGTGCACTCTATTTTGATTTTCCACCCAAGGATCCACAATATTATGCAAGTAACTTCTATGAATTCCTCTGTAAAAGGATTACAGATAATTTGAAGTAAATTTCTTTGTATGGTGGTTTTACTTCCAAATTGCAATGTTAAACCACCATTATTTTTTTCTTTTCAAGAATGCAAGCATCGTTAATATTTTTTAGGGGGGATAATCTATGAAAACCTATACCTTAGCTGATGTTGCAGTATTAATTGATAAAGTGAATAAATATGATAATGAGATTATCAATTTGGGTAGTGAAGATGATGAAGAGAATGAAACAGATGATTTACAGATTGAAAAGGCGGAGAAAGCTCTCGGCGTACAATTCACATCCTCTTACAAAGTTTTCTTAAAAAAATATGGAGGAGGAGAAATTGGTGGTGATGAAATCTTTAGCATTTATGGAGATTGTGGGGAAGGTATTCCTGCTGGTGATATTGTTTTCCAAAACTTAAATGCTAGAAAACGTGGTTTTCTGACACCAGAACAGCTTTTCGTGAGCAGTACTGATTTTGGTGAAACCTTTTATTTTGATTATACGCAGTTTCGGGATGGAGAATGCCCACTCTATGTCATGCTTCCATTGGATAATTGCGAATATTACGCTAGCAATTTTTATGAATTCCTTTGTAAAAGAATTAAAGAAAGCGTGGGAGCTGAGATACCTGATGGTGATCAACCGATTGAAAAGATTGAGCACACTCCCACTCCGCAACCTATCCCTTTTTACAAGAGTTTTTGGAAAAAACTATGGAAGAGGTGAAATTGATAGAGGAAATATGGAGCGTTTATAACGCACGTTTTGAGGTTCATCCATGAAAACCTATACTTTAGATGATGTTGCAGTATTAATTGATAAAGTAAATAAATATGATGATGATATTATCAATTTTGGTACTGCAGAGGATGCAGTTAGTGATGTACGAATTAAAGAGGCAGAAAAAACTCTCGGTTTACAGTTTACAACTTCTTATAAGGATTTTTTAAAAAATTATAAGGGAGGAGAAATTGGAGGTTATGAAATTTTTAGCATTTATAACGCAAGTTTTGAAGATAATCCTGCTGGTGATATTGTGCATAAAAACTTATATCATAGGAGACATGGTTTTGCGACATTAGAACAGCTTGTTGTGAGTAGAACTGATTTTGGTGAGACATTTTACTTTGATTATACTCAGTTTCAGGATTGTGAGTGCCCGCTCTATCTTAGATTTCCACCTAGCGATCCCCAGTATTACGCAAGTAATTTTTATGAATTTCTCTGTAAAAGAATTATGGAACATGCTGGGGGGTAATGACGATGCAAACCAAAGACGCAACAGAGATTTTAAAAAAAGTTGGTTGGGAGCCCCATCGCGATGAAATGGGTGATATGTTTGCTTATTATCACCTCCCCGATCGCATAGTGCGTATTCATTATGGTGTCATAGATTATGGACGGGATAGCGGAAGATTGTGGGTTTCTGTCAGTCTTACTACTGCTGCTTATTGTCTTGGCTGTGAATATGCTAACGGTAAAGAATCTCAACCTCTATATGAGGATATGCTGATTTCTTCAGAAGAAGATTTTGGAGTTACAGCGCTGGAGTTTTTTGAAAACCACGTTAAGATAGCTTTAAACAAAGTGTTAGCTTGGGCGCAAGCACAAGATATTGAGAAAAAATTACGTGAAGAATCTGCTAATCATTCTCTCGTTGCAAAGGCTCTACTCGGCGATATCGAAGCTTTAAGGAATTACAAACCTACACCTCAATTATATACACCAGAGTTTTCTGATTATGAAAAGATGACACAGGTTGAGCGCGTTATCTTTTTTGCTGAGGCTTATAAAAATAACGAATTGGATGACATTTTAACACGCAAAAAACCGAAACAGCGTTTGATGAGTCTCACAGCAGCAACGCGCATTCTTAAAACCCAAGGGTGGTTTGCCACAGAGCCTGGAAAAATGTGGTTGGTTTTGCCCGACCGCTTTATTCAATTTGATTTTGGTTTTATCCGTCTTCATGGTGATTACAATGTCCGTATTGAAGCTGAAATATCTAATAAAGAGATTTCTGTCGCTTGCCATTATATTCACGATAGTAGAAAATGTAGGCAGATATCAGCTACAAATATTTATCAGTCTTTTAATACGATTGGGGGAAGGGTTTTTAGTGGTGTTGATAAAGGGATTGATATTCGTGTAGAGACATTAAATGAGCAGGAGCTTATCAAAATTTCTGAGCGGGTGATACAATGGGCGCGTGCTCAGGATTTAGAAGCAGCGATAGAAAGCAAAGCGCTTGTTCAAAAATATAGCTCTTGTCCCGATATCCCATGGCATTTGGCTTGTTTAGCATTGACAGGTCAAATTGATGTCCTGAAATCCTATCAAAATGCCGTAAAAGAAGGTACGATTTCTGAATATTTAGACGACAATGATGTGGAAAAATATGTTAATCACGCTGTTCAATTTGCTGAAGGACATCTGACCGTTTTAAAGGAGCGAGAGGCGGCAGATGCACGTATTGGTGTACAATCTTTGGTTCTTCTTAATACAGTTTCTGAAACATTAAAAATGATGAACTGGACAGTCTATCGCGACAAAAATTATAATTGTAATGCCTATTTTATAAGCAAAGACCGTATCATTAATATAATGTACAGCCTTGATACAAAAGGAAAAACACCTATCCTTATATTCAAGGCGTCCCTTTCAACACTTAGTTTTTCTACGGCTCATAGAGAGATTTTCTATAATATGCCTCAATATATAGCCATCAAAGAAGCAGAAGAAGTTTATACAGTTTCTAGTACTGAATTGGATGAAGGCAAACTAAAGGAGATTTGTACAGATATACTTGAGTGGGCTGACAACCAAAACAGCAACCAAATCATCTATGATTATGCGGCGTTGATAACAAACAGTGAATTTTGCCTTGCAGAATTTCACCTTATTGCACTTATTTTGACTGGCAATGTCAAAAAACTTAAGTTTTATAAGGAGAGTTTTCAAAGAAAGAGCTGTCTAGGTTTTGTGGAAAACATCACAAAATATGATATTGAGAACGCTCTTACTCTTGCACAGCGTTATTGAACAGGTTTTCCCAAAAAGGCATTGATTTTAAGCTTGGATGTGCAAACAGCATCTGTTGCTTCTAAAACAACTTCTGTTGAAGTGGCAGAGGAAGTGGATGAAGCAGATGATACTGATGATCGTCTCACCATGGAAAGTGCTCATGCACTTTTAAAAAGCCTAGGCTGGTCAACCGAGAAAAACAATGAGAATGACCATATGGCAAGCTATCAATTGGCTGATCGTGAAGTAGATATTCTTTATAACGACGAAATTGCCAAAGACTACCCGCAATTTG
>NZ_JBEPLI010000036.1:0-5164 GCF_040545155.1 Bartonella silvatica | reverse complement strand
GCCTTCAATTACAACGGCATTGCTAGCATGAGCATTGCCTGAAAGTTTAGCATTGTCCTTTAATGTTCTTCCTTCAAAAATAGCATTACCATAAACTTTAGCATTGCCATAAACGTCAACAAAAAAGCTTTTGATTTTCGCATTTCCAAAGACGCGTGCATTTTGAAAGACCCTTGCTTTATTATAAACCCAGCAATTCCCCTCATGAGAGAGATTATCTTCACTTTCAATATAGCCCCCGAGGTCGCCTTTTTTTACATCATCAAAATCTCTTAAAGCTCTAATACGTGTTAAGAAATGACCATCGATATATTCACAATCATCAATAAATTCGTATTTTTTTGCAGGCTTTTGTTGATTAGCAAGCGCGGTTTCATTTGCAATATTAGAGATAACGGGGGTGTTGTTTGATGTAGTTTTCATAACTAAATCCTATCGATTATACAGTTTTCAATTGACAACCCTATAAGGACGCCGGGCGTTTGAAAACACGGTCGATAGTCCGTCGTTACACTTTTCTCATAAAGAGTATTGTATGGTGTAACCACACCCGACAAAGCTCTCATATACTAACAAAAGCATAAAAGAAAGTCAGTTTTTATAATAGGATTAGGTTTTATCGCAACCCTTTCGCTATCGATTTAGTGTTTTCAATCACTTAATTATTTATATAACAAAATACGTATTTATTGTCAAATAATATTTTATCTTTTTTGTATTTTTTTAAATACGTTGTGTATTGATAATATCATATGATTATTAATTGCTTCTTTTATATTTATATTCTTTTAAAGCTATATTATAAGCTTTATAAAACAATTGCGTTATTTTTTGAATCTATACATTTATAATATTTAAAAACGCTCTCATAATGCGTATTTTTATCTTTATAACTTATTAGCTTTTTTACTAAATGAATTTAAAATTTTTTGTGAATTTTGTTTATAACGCATTTATTATTTGAACTGTCTTAATAGGCACCGCGCTCTTATAACCAATGCATTCATTTGCATTATGATTATAAAACCTTGCTGTTTTATGCATTCTCTATAGCTGTTATCTTCTTTATAGCCACCGCATCATTTTTCATTTTCATAAGAGAAACGATAAATAGGATAATTGTAATTTATAGACTGTTATGAAAACATCTCAATAGAAACTGATAATTATAGAGATTAGCAAAATCCCTTTTAATAGACCGTGTCAGTTTTGTCAGTTCTTTTTAGAGCCTCTATTATTTTTTTAAATGAGAAAAATTAAAAATATTATATTTCAATAGGTTAATCTCTTTAAAACATAACTCATATCAAAAGGACAATCTTTAAAGATAACCAATGATGTGAATTGATTAAAACTTGTCAGTTATGTGTCAGTAAATTGAACTGATAAAAGTGATCATTTTAGTGAGTCATTAAAACGTGTCTTATGAAAAGCATATGATCCTTTAAAGCTTTTCAAAAGATAGCTTGTAACTCATAAGAGATGCTATCAAGATCATTATGGTTATGAGTTTTGACAGGGTTTTGAGTTTTGAGGGTTGCCCCTTTTAGATAAAAAAACGATAAAAAGTAAAAACGTTATTTTTCAATAGGTTAAGATTTTACAGATCTTAAAAAAACAACCCATATTGATAACACAACCTATAAATTCAACTAATAATATACGTTTTGAGGGGGGTTTGACGATTTTTACACCTTCAAAACCTATAAGCAAAATGAATATACATAACTCTCTTTAAACAAAGCTTTTGAAAAGCATAAAGTTATCATTTTAGATTACGATATAATCTTTTAAAGGCAATTCAAAAGAAGCCTATTCACTTTAAGATGGGATTTCTTTTTAGAATAACGCATATAAACTATTATTTAAAAGATTGTATCTAATCAGCTTAACAAGAGAGGTATAGATTATCGTTATAAGCTCTATACCCCTTGTGAGATTAACATACCCATTATGTGAGCATGCCAAGTCTATTCAGTTTCTCTTAGTTCTAATTTTGGTAAGTTCTTAACGATTTTCATGGTTTCTAAACTTACGGTAATAACCCTTTGAAATAACTCTAGAGGGTAGGCAGGGTTGCCAACGGTTTCAACAGCATAGCGATTGGCATCATTCACAATACCACTCTTTTTATCAGTCTTTACACATTGACACCCCATACCCCATTCAAGAGCGGGTCTACCATTGACGATATACTCATAAGCTTCAAGAGGGATATCTGTTATTGTGATATTGCTATTGTAAATAACTGTTGATTTATCCTTTTCGGATTTTCCTTTCTCTTTACCTGCTTTTGCGAATTTCATTTCAGTTACATAATAGAATTTTTCGGGATTAGAGATCTCTGTAACTTTTGGATTACCCTTTTTAAAGGTTACTGGATAAGGCTCGATAGTTTCATAGTTTACGTGCAAATGACCCAGTTCACGCCCTGCTGTTACAAACTTCCAAAAATCATCAGCATTCTTTACACACGGGATACGAGGCAATTCTTTAGAGAGGTTATCAGCATAACGAGTACGGTAATCTTCCGAATGAAGTAGACCATAAACATAATAGAATAGATCATCTTTAGTGATAGTTTCATTGGGATAAGCAGTTTTAAAATGCGCTAATTCTTCATAAGTTATGGCATTACGCATTTTCTTTTATGCTTATTTTAGTAAATAAGCGATTGTCATGCTATTTTTCTTATCAAGCGATAATAAGTGGTAGTCTCTTGTTGTCTCTAATATGTAACAGTTTCAATAAATTTGGTATATTCTATGAATAACAGTCTTTCTTTATTTTCAAAATAGTTTTACATAGTGCGCTTCGTGAGGGGTGCACAATGTGTAAGATTACACTTTAACAGGTGATTAAAAGTCTTCAAAAGCGGGGGGAATGATATGATTTGTGTGACCGAAGCAGGTGTATATAGTACAGTCTATGCTTTTTTCTCAGATGTTATAAGTATTATTCTCATCAAAAAATTAAAAAATTGTTACGCGGTTGGCGATTTTTTCTGTGACGCTGACGATATGGTTCATTTTGTTGCTCATTTTGAGGGCACAATGAATGCATAGATTTTTTTTCACTTTTGTTTTTGCAGCTATTTTGTGCCTTTTCTCGTTGCCGAGTTTTGCCCAAAACATTCGTGAGAAAGCGATTAATCAATCAGAGAGCATCCAACGACAACAAACGCAAGAACAGCGTTTTCAACGATTGCACCGTAGAAACGAAACACATGGGGTATTTTTGCCAGACGATGATACCACATCTGCCTATGGTGCTTCGCCTAGTACAACCTGTTTGCTGATCAAAAGCATTGAATTTGTTGATGCTCAGTTGATTTCTCATACCGACCTTCATGAAGCCATTTCTCTTTGGGAAGGGCGGTGTTTGGGGATTGCCGAAATCAACAAAGTGCTCAAAGGGGTGACCAAGCTTTATATGAAGCGCGGCTATATTGCGGTGCGGGCTTATTTGCCTGAGCAAGATTTAAGCGGCGGTCATCTCAAGATTGTTGTTGTTGAAGGTGTGATGGAAGATATCACTCTTGATGGGCATAAAGTTGAGAGGAGACTTCAAGGAGAAATCACCACGGCTTTTCCAAACCTTATTGGGAAGCCGACCAATCTGCGCCAGATAGAGCAAGGGCTTGATCAAATCAATCGGCTTTTCTCACGCCAAGCCACCATTAATCTTGGTGCTGGGTGCAATTCTGGTGGTTCGATACTCGATGTTCATATTGAAAAACAGAAACCTTGGCTTATTACGCTTTCCAGTGATAATCTTGGCGCTAAGGCAACAGGGCTTTATCAAACGCGCTTGAGCCTTTCTTTTGATGATCTGTTAGGGATCAATGATCAATGGTCGTTTAGCTATCAGCGCTCCATGGATGGTGGTCCGTATCATTTTTCTCACAAGCGTCCCAATAGTGATACTCTAACGGGATCATTTTCTCTTCCCTATGGCTATTGGACAACAGGTTTTGATGGGACGTGGAGCCAATATCATTCGAGTGTTAAGGGAATATTTTCCGATATTATGACTGCGGGTAAGTCTTTATCGCTGACGCCATGGATTTCACGGGTTATTGACCGTGATCAAGAGGGAAAGACCTGGGTTACGGGACGGTTGACATGGAAATATTCTGATAATTTCATTATGGGCAGTCGGGTTGATGTTTCCAGCCGTAAATTGGCTATTGCAACCTTTGAGCTTGATCATTCGCGCAAGTGGCTTGGAGGAGAATTAAGCGCGCATATAGGGTTTCATAAAGGTTTGGCAATTCTTGGCGCTTATGATGATAAAGAGCAAGAGAATGCAACAAAAAATTCACCCAAAGGGCAATTTTCCAAATTGTCTTTTTCCCTAGGCTACGTGCGTCCTTTTTCGCTCAAACAATATAACTTTCGCTATAACACGCTGTTTTCAGGACAATTATCACCCGACACATTGTTTAGTTCAGAGCAAATATCGCTTGGTGGTAGTTCCTCTGTGCGCGGGGTGCGTGAGGCGATTTATTACGGCAATAATGGGGCGTTTTGGCGCAATGAATTGTCGCTGTTGTTGCCAGGTTTTTCTTCGAGCATGGGGCGTAAATTTATGAGCCAATTTGCCCCTTATATGGCGCTTGATCTGGGGGCCGTGGCCAATGATGTAAGCAAAAACAGTTTTGGCGGGAGCCTCGTTGGGGCAACTCTTGGTTTCCATGCAACCGGAGACATTACGGATGTTGATGTGTCTTATTCGAATATTTTAACCCAATCAACAGTGCGAGAAAAGGGGAATGCGACAGGGTTATTTCAAGTGCGGGCATTATTGAGATTTTAGAGCAAAGGGGCGGTAAAAATATCGCTGCGCTGTTTACACCCATATGGGTTGTTTTTTAAGAGATAAAGAATTTTCTGAGGAGCTGAAGATGCGGGGATTAAAGGATCAAAAGCATAAATTGGGATATGGATACAAGCGAGGAAAGCGCGTTTTTTGTGTTTTGCAGCGAGGGATCCATAAGGGGCTTTCACTTGTTTTAAGTTTTTGCTTAGCTTTTCAGCCTTTGTTGTTGCAAGCACAGGCGCTTGGAGCGCGAAGTCCTGTTGCACAAGAGAGCCAAGGGATTAAAGCAGCTGATGGGGTTGGCTCTGTTTTCCGCCCCACGGTGGGGAAAGCCGGCAATGAT
>NZ_JBEPLI010000035.1:0-6439 GCF_040545155.1 Bartonella silvatica | reverse complement strand
TCACGAAAAAATGTTCCCCTCTTTCCCACCAATGCGCAAATGCGAAAGCACAACGCTCCAAGCAAGCTCTTACCCCCAAACCTCTCTCGACATCTACACTCGATTTTCAAGTACCGTAAATATCTTATTAACTTTTTATAATGCTTTCACCTTTAAGGCTCTGAAGCACTTTAATATTCTTCATCACTTATTAAAACACATCCTCCCTTACGCGCCGGAATGATAGAAAAACATAAGCAACCAAAAGCCATCGGCTCAAAATACGATCTTACTCTCATTTTAACCCCACAGCTTTTTTTCACCAATTTCCTTCGATCACAAAAAGACTCCTCAACACTCACCCGCCTCTTCTATTCTATTGTCTCAAACACCCATCATCTTGCACCAGTTTTTCATAAAGTCCTCACTTTTCACGTTACGCTTTACTATTCTTCTTCATCCGTTATTTGCGAAGGTGGCGGTAAAATATAAACACCTGAAAGCCATCGATTTAAATCAATAGCTCGACATCGTGTTGAACAGAAGGGATAGCTGTTTTGTTGTGCCATCTTACCACAAATTGGACAAGGATGTGGAGGGCGGATTTGAGATGTTTCTGTTAAGTCTGACTTTTTAGACATTTTATATATCTTTGCTCTTTATTAACGATGCATAATGAGCGACACGTGCCTCACAAACTTTTTTAATGTTTTTTATTATGTCTCTCACCTTTTATTTCTCACGCGTTCATTTTTTCTCTTGCATGAGTTTTACAGGGCTCCTCCAGTCCAATGCGGAAGGGGAGAATAATGATAAGCTGTTAAAAGATCCATTGTTTCAGCCAATGGAAGTCCCACAACATTGGAATAAGATCCAGAGATATGGACAACAAAAGCACCGGCTTTTCCTTGAATAGCGTATCCCCCAGCTTTTCCCTCCCATTCTCCAGAAGCAAGGTAAGCCTCCATCACAGCAGTATTCAAGCGTTTAAATCGGACATGACTTTCGACCAATTTTACGGTTATTTTTCCATATTCATTCAAAGCACAAATAGCGCCATAAACCTTGTGAGAGCGCCCAGAAAGGAAACGCAAACATTCATAAGCCTCGTCTTCACCTTCAGGTTTAGGCAGGATAGTACGCCCCACAGCCACCACCGTATCAGCGGCCAAGATGACCATTTTCTGCGCGGCAAACTCTTTTTGATCATTTTGACTTCGCCACAACAACACCTCACGTGCTTTAAGCGCTTTTTCCTTAGCCAAACGTTTTGCAAGATTTGCAGGATGTTCTCTTAATTGTGGTGTTTCATCGATATTGGTTGCATAGACTTCATGCGGATCAAGACCGATTTGCGCTAAAAGAGCCAAGCGACGTGGTGAAGCAGAGGCAAGGATAAAATGGATTTCTTTAAAAGTATTTTCCTTCAAATGCTCTTTTCCTAAGAAGATTTTCTTTAAGCTTCTCATTTTCCCCCTCAGAATAATTTGAACTCACCACCCAGTTTGTTTTAGCGTTCTTGATATAGGCTTGCTATGGACTTCATGCATTTTAAAGATCACTTTCACGTTTTTCCTCTGAGCTTTTCCCTTCAATAAAAAATGATTAAAAAACCACAGGATTACTTTTGAGAGGAAAACAGAAACACTGATATGCTATTTATAGCGATATATAATACGCCCTTTTGTTAAATCATAAGGCGTCATTTCTACCATAATTTTATCACCAGCCAAAACACGGATACGATTTTTCCGCATTCTTCCCGCGGTATGGGCAATAATTTCATGATCATTTTCTAATTTCACGCGAAACATTGCATTGGGTAAAAGTTCGGTGACGACACCAGAAAATTCCAAAACTTCTTCTTTTGACATAAATAATTATTTCCTTTATGGTTTTTATGGTTTTTGGGTTGTGCGCTGTTTTTCAGCGTTCATACATTATTTTCTTCGTTTTGTGAACAAAATTTAACAAAAAGGAAAATGGTTTTTTTATGTTTGTTCTCTCAACACTTCAAAAACTGTTTCTCTTAGATACCGTTCAATAGATGTTCTTTCAACGTCTCTTTAACGTTTCAGCAGTGATATTGGCACCATTTTTGAATGATTTAATCCTTTTTTTGAATATTCTCCAAAATTCTTTATTCCTGTGTCGACATATTTCTTGTATTCTCAAAAAGTTCACTCCTCTCACCAGCGCACTTCTCTGATACTCTCACCACACACATCCATACACCATTCCTCTTAAACTTCTCCCCTACATTCACGCCTCATACGCATCTCCCATACGCACACACACCATATCCCAACATGAGCAAAACCAATATCACGCTGTTTTTCACAGAGAAACGGTTTTTTATGTTTTTAAGATTCTACAGAAAACTGTAAATACGCCTCTGATCAAAAACGGAACAGATTTTTCAACCTTATAAGAATATGACACGTGAAAATAAACACAAATAAACCAGCAGATGTTCCATTTATTCACGCCCCTCACACCCTTTATGCCCTACTAACGCAACCCTCTGATACCTCCCCCACCCACACCAGCTCGATTAGCCACTTCACCTGACATCCTCACCATGCCCCCTTACATTTCCACACCACAAGACGGTTCCCAACACGTATCGCCCCCTGATATCCTCACCCTCACGCTGCATCCCTCTTCCCCACCACGAAAAAATTCTCAACACACATTCATCTCTCAAACACAGTAAACATCCCATAAAAGACTTTCCCCTCTCCAGCCCCAAACATGGTTCCAACCATCCCCGATGGGCGACATTCCTATTGTCCCCTTCACAAAAAACATTCCCCCTCTCTTTCATCAATACGCAAAATGCCAAAACACCCTCACACAAGCTCTTACCCTCACGGCTTTCGCACCGCTCACACTCCGTTTTCAAGCATTCACATCTCACACAAGCTTCCCCCCATATCTCAACTGGAATATCCAATCCTCTCTCCCATCAGCGAAGCACCAAAGCGGCATCAAAAACCCCCATACATGGACCTGCCATATTCACCTCTCATACACTCCACCCTGATACCCTTACCACACACGCTACCCCCTTACATTGCCACACCACAAGACGGCTCCCAACACGTATCGCCCCCCCTGACATCCTCATTCTACACTCACCATCTTCCACCCGAAACAACCGCCCAATAACATCCTCACCCTGCACGCCTCCCACACCTTCCCATAAACGCATCTCCCATAAGCACGCACTCCATATGATATGCAGTATTGCTTGTGTCACTAAAAAAAAGAGAAGCTCAAACTTTACGGATTAAAGATATCGATACTTTTACGAGAATGACCTTCAACAAAAGAAGATTTATAAAACAGGCAAAATTCTTTTAGCAATCCTGATGATATCAATCACTTTTTATTAACCATAAGGTCATCCCCCAACATAGCCACCAACAGGGGCAAGACAAATAGCCTTATGTTTTCACAGAGAAACACTTTTTTATGTTTTTAAGATTCTACAGAAAACTGTAAATGCGCCTCTGATCAAAAACGGAATAAATTTTTCAACCTTATAACAATATGACACGTGAAAATGAACACCAATAAACCCAACACATGTTTCATTTATTCACGCCCCTCACATCACGCCTTTACACCATTACTGACACACCACAAAGACAAATTCACTCTTCCCCAAAGCACCTCTCTGACACCTTTCCCCTAAAAGCCCACACTCACAGCCCACACATACGCCCCCCAACAGGGGCAAAACAAATATCCTTATGTTTTTATAGAGAAACGCCTTTCCATCTTTACGCTTTTAAGATTTTACAGAAAAGCGTAAATCCATGCAAAATATATCTCACAACACCATAACACTGTCTGACCACTCTTTTTTAAGGAATCTGATATTTTTTCGCGTTTTTAAAACCTTGGCATTATTTTCTCAAACCGATAGAGAACAGAGCTCTCTTTCAAAGAGTCGTGCTCCCTTTTTCCATACAACGCATTGTTTAACCACTTTGTCCTCTTTTGAAATGAAGACACCCAAGAAAATATAGTTCACCCCTCTTCATAAAATGATGACTCCTATCCTCTTTTAACGATGAAAAGCCTGCCTATATTTTGCACAAATCACTGATATTTCTGCAATAACGACCTTAAAACAACAACAAAAAGAATAGAGATATATTTTAGCTCTCTTTGCGTTATCAAGATCCCCTAATATTTCTTTTCTCAAAATGCGCCTTTTCCAATAAAAAGAGAGCAATGCTCTTACTAGCGTAAAATCAATATTTCAAAATACCTCCAGAGTGATCAGTGAAATTCTAAGTTTCATTTTTACAAAATAATAAGAAGACGCAAGGGAATTCTTTCCTTCTCAAAGAGAGGATATTTTCACCACAGCGTTTTCCCAGCGAAGATATGATAAAATTTTTTATTCATAAAGTCCTCGGCACTGTCTAAAATACGTTTTGCAAAACATCACAACACTGGAAACAGTACCTTGCCTCACACTTTTGTTTCTAGCACTCTTTCAATGGAGTTAGCTTTCTCACAGAAAACAGAATGCCATTGGATAGCAGATTCGCATATTTTTTTAAGAAACATGTCTCAAGGTCTCCAAGCGCATTCCACGATAGCATTATAATATAAGAATACTGCACCATCACCTTTACCCTCATAAAGGCGCGCTGAACACTCTCATTCTATCTGCCAACTCATGGGCGCATTGCAACATTCCTTATATCGGTTCATGATCGGTTTTTTTAGTCCTTTTTGGAACAGTTTTGCCCCACACACCAACCCCACTGATAACATATAAAGATATGATTTTGATTGCTTCAAGATAAACAGGTTGGAATAAGAGAATCTGACGACATTCGAGATTCTCCTTCAAGAGAAGATTATGATATATCCATATAAATCAATATATTATCAGTGATAATAAATGAGGTCTCATAAAAGGAACAAGACAGCTAGATGAGAGTTTTACCAAAGTTTTTTTACAAAAAAAAGAAGCAGCAATAGTATACATTGCCACCTCTTTTCTCATGGTTAAGATCTTTATCCGGAAAATTAACTACGAGATTCTTTTAAGATGAGGAAGGGAACCAGTTTGACAACAGTTCATATTCTACAGGATCATCGGCACATTGCCCACCTCCGCACTCAAGAATGGTAGAGAATAAGTTTGCAGCAATCAAGAATATAAATAGAAAACTTGCTGTTCTACTCAGCAAAGGAAAAGGAGAAAATGCTTTAAATTTATGTGCCAACTCACCCAAAATCATAAGAAAGGCAACAGCAAGGATACAAAGCACAGAAATAATGAAAGCCCATGTGTAAAAGTGCAGACCAAAGAATGTTGAACCATATCCCAGATCATCTGGCGTAATATGCAAAAACACTTGCCGAGCAGCAACGATACTGGTCACCATACAGCCAAGAATCACCATCCCATAATGCGTATTTTTCACTTTATAGTGAATATTAAGTAAAAACCCACAGCCAGCGAGCATCAAACCAACGCGCTGTAACAGACACAAAGGACAAGGCAGCTCAAACTTTACCAACTGGTAATAAAAAGCCACGGCTAAGGCAACTGATAATCCAATGAGTCCCAGTGTATTCATAAGTATAACAAAATGAGGGTTTTTTTGTTCAACCTGTTGCATGGCATTCCTCTTAAAAAGATAAGTTCAAAGTAGAAGTTGCATGATGATTAAAAGTAAGGAGAATAACAACTAATAGAATTGCCCATAAAGCATAACTGATATTTTTCTTACCATACACAGTTGTTATTGCAGCCCCTAAAGCGATTAAAAATGGAAAAAACATGGCATAAAGTCTCCTTTCTTACTTTGTGTACCATATTACAAAATTGGGCAAAAAAGAGACCCCAGAATTATTATTCACAATTGATCATATATTTTTTAAAAACAGCAGAAGAGATAAGAAAGCATATAGGAGACACCCCGTCCGCATCAACATCAGCGCTTGATAAGGTGTCTTTTTTAATCAATAAGCAAAAGAACATATTTCCCCCTCGCAACATGAAACTCAACAGGCTGGCAAAGAGACCACTACCACTTGTTCAATATCAAGGTTTTACATCCCTTATTTTATTATTCAACCATTCTTATTGTTAACTCACTTTTGCCATGAATTCCTTTTTTACCACAATGAGTGATCCAAATTGCTACACCACTCTTTCATGTTACGCTTATTTTTTTCTATTAGCAAACAAAAATTTTTTCTCATCTCAAGCCTTTCCTCTTTACAAAATCACCTCTCATCTTCACTTTCATACACTCCCCATACGCTCTCCTCTCACATTCTTCCCCATACACATACTCACACTTCCACCCCCCCCCCGCCTTACAGGCTTTACACCCCACTCACACAATCCAAAGGCAAATTTCCCCCTTCCAACAACCGCCCCAGACATCCTCACCCCACACTCCTTCCCATAAAAGCATTT
>NZ_JBEPLI010000034.1:0-6520 GCF_040545155.1 Bartonella silvatica | reverse complement strand
ATGAAGCGAAGTTCTACACAGATACAAAATTCGAAACATTAAGTTATGCGATTGAGGATGTCCGGAAAGAAGCAAGACAAGCGGCAGCTATTGGTGCAGCTGTGGCGAATTTAAGTTATGATGATACGCCAGGAAAGATCAGCTTGTCATTTGGTACGGGGGCATGGCGTAATCAATCAGCCTTTGCTGTTGGTGCTGGATATATGTCTGAAAATGGAAAAATACGTTCTAATATATCTCTAATGAGTTCTGGCGGTCATTTTGGTATTGGTGCTGGATTTAGAGTAACGCTAAATTAATAATAAGATATTGGAATAGAAATCCTGCTCGCTCTTATTACTCTGAGGTAATGGAGCGGGTTTTATAGCGGGGAAACGCTTATAAGTTATATTTATTATTTAACTATGAATTTTGAGAGAGTATAAAAATTATTCCATTAATTTTGTTGCAAAATAGTCACTGCGGTTTACTTTATTAAAGAGTTACAGTTTTTGCTAGTTTATCTCATCATTTATATAAATACAGAAAGTATGTTAGTAAGACTCGTTTTGTCTAAAAGAATTTTTTATTGGAAGAAAGATAGCTAAAGTGGGATAAAAATAATAAATTTATGATATTTCCATTGGTTTTAAGTTTTATATTTTCATTTATTTTTTCTTAGGAAAAAATATTATGAGGTGATAAACAGGATAACTGGAAGAGTACGATAAGTATTCGTATGGGAAAAAGATAAACTTTACCGTTAAAATTACAAATTTTACGGTTGCAAAAAGTACAAAAGATATTAACTCACATCTAATATTTTATTGAAAATATTACGTTAATTTATGTTGCAATATAAGACTTCACTTTGAGTGTAGGGAGATGAAGGACGAATGGTTTAAGTGTTACTTTCTCTGATATTGAAAGAGTTTTTGAGTATTTTGGTGGTATCAATGAAGGTACGAGTAGTATTAATGCTATTACCTAGAATGTTATGTTGAATGATTTAAACTTAAAATAGGCATAAAGGTGAGAGAGTCTGTGGCGTTTATCATAATGGTACGATGGAGATAGTAAAACTGTCGTAAACGATAAACTTTAAGAAGGTTCAAGCTTCTAAGTAAGTGGTAAATGTTGATCAGCTAAAAAAGCAAAGAGAGCTTATGCTGGATGGTGCAAATAAACACACGTAATATTACTATTGATGTGATAGGTGATGTCATTGATCATGTTAATAACTGTACTCATAGAAAGTTTTATTTTTTCAATTGCAGTATAAAAAGTTTATGAAAAGAGGTAAGACAATCAGCAGTTATGAATTTAGCTGCTCGTTGTGTTGTACTCTTATATATTAAGATTTTTCATAAGAAATATTTTAGTATAAATTCTGTAATTTTATCCAAACGACTAGCAATATTTTTAATATGTAAACAAATAGTTTTATTTGATTCGGTGCGAATAGATTTCAAACGAGAGAATTATGATATTTGGGATTTTTACTTAATGTGCAGAATTATAAATTCGTATATTACCTTGGCATTATAATGAGATGGCTGGCAAATTAAGTATAACAATAAGCAGCGTTGTATAGTGGTTTTTACTCTAGGTGCTGGCGGATAGGGGTTAGAGAAGAGATATGTTCACTCTTATTTAATAATTTATCTAATAAGATGAAGATAACTTATTATGATACACACGCAAACACTGTTCATATTACGAATTAGATAGCAGATTATTTTTATAAAAACCTAAAAGAACAGCCCCAAAAGATCTCTGTTATAAACGATAGTTTCCCATTTTGTATCAGAACAAATTTCTATAACCATCCAAAAAGATTCATTTTTTTCTTGCTATTTTCTCCAATAACTTATATTGGTACAAAAAGTATATTAGTAAGACTCATTTTGTTTGAAAGAGATTTCTCTTGATTCGTGGGGAGATTTCCAGAAACCTAGAAGGGGACCCACAATGCATTTAAATCAAGAGCACAGTGCAGCAACGCACTCTTATTATAGATCACGAGTAAACTTTCACTTAATAATAGAGTATAGTTTCAAAGAGCTCTCTTTCTGAGAACTAAAGCATTCTGCTCGGACAGCTAGTGATATTTCTAATGATCTAATCTAGCAAAAAATCCCTGCTTCAAGCTTTCGTTAAGTGACTTAAAAGTCATAAAAGCTTAACACAATTTACACAGAAACAACTCTAGCTCACAACACTCGCTTCCTTTTCACAAAAAAGGAAAAAGACTCAAAGCGTTACTACTTTCACAAAGTATAGCACACAATCACAAACTTATTGAAACCTGAAACGACATGCTAAAAAAAACTAAAAACCTCATAACCAGTAAATTACTAACGCCAGAATATGGCTTTTTTATGTCCACAGTTCGTTTTTTTTGTGGGGGAATTAATAATATGAAAAAAATATCTACCATATTGATCGTCGAAAATGTAAGTACATCTCGCTTGTCTGACCGATGGTTTCTTATGAAAGTACTGTTTTTGGCTATGGCGGTCATGTTTTTATCGCATGTTTCTCCTGTAAATTCTAGTACAGTTGTAAGGAATGGTGGGGGCAATAGGCCCGCAAGCGAAAAGAATTTTATAGCGGGTAATAATTCAGCGGCATTGGATTTTATTGCAACCGTAGGCTCAGGTATAAAAGTGCATAAGGTTGATGAAAAAGGCAAAAAGCATAGTGCTTCTTCTTTTCAGCAGGGCGTAGAAAAACAGCGTTTTGATGCCGTTGTAGCCTTTGAGACGCTTCTTGCTAAAAATATAGTTCCCATTGACGTGCGTGCGACTGCTTTAAATGCAGCTTCCACTGGTGTTTATACGACTGCTTTAGGTCCAAATGATTTAAATTTATTTAATAAGAATAATAATGTCACTTTACGCACTTTGTCTCCTCAAACGCGCACTTTTGGCATAACAGGTTACGATCCTTTTACAGGTCGGGCGTCGACAGATAGAGGTATAGCTTGGCAAAATACGTCAGGTATATTCCCCGCTGGTGTAGCTGTGGCAGGGTTAACAAAGCAAGTTGTAGGGGTGGCCGCTGGTTGGAAAGATACCGACGCAGTGAATGTTGCGCAGTTGAAAGCATTAAGAGAAAAAGTACTCCAAGTAGAAAAGGGAGCAGGTAGTGGGAATTTTTCTTCTGCAAATAATAATCTGAAAATTACGACAAAAAAGGTAAATAATTCAACGAATGTAACTTTTACTTTGTCGAATGATCTTACGCTGAATAGTATAAAATTAGGCGGCAACATCTTGAACGTAAATGGTTTAGTGCTGACTGGTGGTCCGAGAATAACAAATGCTGGTATTGATGCTGGTAATAATAGGATATCAGGAGTTGCTACCGGTTGGAAAGATACTGACGCAGTGAATGTTGCGCAGTTGAAAGCTTTAGAAAAATCTATAGGTAATGGCGGCAGTGGTTGGTCGTTGGTAGCTGTAGGTGATATTACTCAGAACGATCCTACTGTTATAGTAGATGTTAATTCAAAAGACCCTCTGGTAGTTCAAAATGATTCTAATATAAGGATTAGCGGAAAAGCCGGTGGAATAAAAATTAGTTTAAATGATGCTATTACAGTAAAGAACGTAAATTTAGGAAAAACTATACTATCAGAATTCGGTTTAAGGCTTGGGAGTGGTCCAAGTATAACGACAGACGGTATTAATGCTGGAGGGAAAAGAATCACAGCAGTTGCATCTGGTAATGTTTCTGATAACTCAACGGATGCTGTGAATGGTTCTCAATTGTACAGATTTGGTAGTGATGTTGCAAAGTCTTTAGGCGGTGGCGCTGGTTATAAAAATGGCGCATGGACTGATCCTACTTTCAAGATCAAGCAGTTTGGTGAGAACGGCACTTCTCAAAATGAGACATATAGGGATGTCGCTTCTGCTTTTGCCGGAGTTGGTAAAAGCTTTGAGAATGTGAATAATCGTTTCACGGATGTTGTTAACAATTTTGATAAAAAAATTAAAGATATCACATCGTCAGTTCAAGACGATGCATTGTTGTGGGATAACGATAAAGGTGCGTTTGTAGCCCAACATGGTGCAGATAAGAGCAACAGCAAGATCACGTCTCTTGAGGCAGGTAGCATCTCTAAAGATTCGAGTGATGCAGTAACAGGTTCACAGCTTTATGCAACGAATGAGAATGTAAAGGGTGTCAGTGATGATCTGCAGACCGTTGCTAAGCATACGTCGAAATATTTAGGTGGCGGAGCTGATGTCTTAAAAGGGACCGAACCGACCTATAAAGTTCAGGATAAGGCGTACCACAATGTTTCAGATGCTTTTGGTGGAGTTGATACTTCTATTACGGATCTTCAAGGTCAGGTTGCCAAGAACAAAGATGAGGTTTCTGAACGTCTGCAAGATGCATTGTTGTGGGATGACGGGAAAGGTGCGTTTGTAGCCCAACATGGTGCAGATAAGAGCAACAGCAAGATCACATCTCTAGCAGCGGGTGACATCTCTAAAGATTCAAGTGATGCGGTGACGGGTTCTCAGCTTTATGCAACGAATGAGAATGTACAGGGTGTCAGTGATGATCTGCAGACCGTTGCTAAGAATGCATCGAAATATTTAGGTGGTGGAGCTGATGTCTTAAAAGGTGCTGAACCGACATATAATGTTCAGGATAAGGCATACCACAATGTTTCAGATGCTTTTGGTGGAGTTGATACTTCTATTACGGATCTTCAAGGTCAGGTTGCCAAGAACAAAGATGAGGTTTCTGAACGTCTGCAAGATGCATTGTTGTGGGATGACGGGAAAGGTGCGTTTGTAGCCCAACATGGTGCAGATAAGAGCAACAGCAAGATCACATCTCTAGCAGCGGGTGACATCTCTAAAGATTCAAGTGATGCGGTGACGGGTTCTCAGCTTTATGCAACGAATGAGAATGTACAGGGTGTCAGTGATGATCTGCAGACCGTTGCTAAGAATGCATCGAAATATTTAGGTGGCGGAGCTGATGTCTTAAAAGGTGCTGAACCGACATATAATGTTCAGGATAAGGCATACCACAATGTTTCAGATGCTTTTGGTGGAGTTGATACTTCTATTACGGATCTTCAAGGTCAGGTTGCCAAGAACAAAGATGAGGTTTCTGAACGTTTTCAAGATGCATTGTTGTGGGATGACGGGAAAGGTGCGTTTGTAGCAACGCATGGTGCAGATAAGAGCAACAGCAAGATCACGTCTCTTGAGGCAGGTAACATCTCTAAAGATTCGAGTGATGCAGTCACGGGGTCGCAACTTTACACATTGGGGAGTGGTGTTGCTCAGTCTTTAGGTGGGGGTGCTGGATATGATAGTGAAGGTAAGTGGCAAGCCCCACATTTCACAGTCAAAACCTTTGGGGAAGATGGCAGTGAGGGAAGTAAGAGCTATGACAGTGTTGCAGATGCCTTAGGTGGTGTTAATAATTCTTTCAAAGGTTTAAATAATCAGATTGCTGATGTAAGAGACAGTATTCTAGTTACACAAGGATATGATTATGATAATGTCTTAAAAAATAATAAGGCACTTAGATCTGGTCCTATTTATATTGCTAAAACGGTAGGTGGTACTGAAGCCATTTTTTTAAATAATGAAGGAGAGACTCGTATCCTTTCAGGTGTAACAGATGGAAAGCTTGCAAAAGGATCGACGGAGGTAGTGACGGGTTCTCAACTTTATGAGACGAATGAGAATGTAAAGGATGTCGCCGATAATCTAGAGGCAGTTGCTAAGAATGCGTCGGAATATTTGGGTGGTGATGCCGATGTCTTAAAAGGGACTGAACCGACATATAACGTTCAGGATAAGGCGTACCATAATGTTTCAGATGCCTTTGGTGGAGTTGATGCTTCTATTACGGATCTTCAAGGTCAGGTTGCCAAGAACAAAGATGAGGTTTCTGAACGTCTTCAAGATGCATTGTTGTGGGATGACGGGAAAGGTGCGTTTGTAGCAACGCATGGTGCAGATAAGAGCAACAGCAAGATCACATCTCTAGCAGCAGGTGACATCTCTAAAGATTCGACAGATGCAGTAATAGGTTCACAACTTTATGCGACGAATGAGAATGTAAAGGGTGTCAGTGATGATCTGCAGACCGTTGCTAAGAATGCATCGAAATATTTGGGTGGTGGAGCCGATGTCTTAGAAGGGACTGAACCGACCTATAAATTAGATGATAAAGAGTATCATGATATTTCGGGTGCTTTTGGTGGGGTTGATAAAGGCTTTAAAGATCTTAAAGATCAAGTTGCTCAGAACAAAGATGAGGTTTCTGAACGTCTTCAAGATGCATTGTTGTGGGATGACGGGAAAGGTGCGTTTGTAGCAACGCATGGTGCAGATAAGAGCAACAGCAAGATCACGTCTCTAGCAGCGGGTGACATCTCTAAAGATTCGACAGATGCAGTAACAGGTTCACAACTTTATGCGACGAATGAGAATGTAAAGGGTGTCAGTGATGATCTGCAGACCGTTGCTAAGAATGCATCGAAATATTTGGGTGGTGG
>NZ_JBEPLI010000032.1:0-8357 GCF_040545155.1 Bartonella silvatica | reverse complement strand
AATTCACTATAATAAAAAGATTATGAGAGAACCTTACGATATTCAAGGGTCCCATACAATATCAACAATGCGAAATGATCTTTATCAATCAATGTGTTGTAAAATTCATTTGCCATACAATTACGCGTTTATGCGTCAAATACTCCCTCGTCTCTGAAGTTGAAAGCCACAGCAGAAATACATCTTCAACACCCCATAGAACAAACAACAATATTTTTTATCAAAGCAGGAATGCTACGCTTGATAAAATGATAAGGATCAAAAGATGTCTCTAATAAGACCTGGTATGGGAACAGAAAACAGTATTGAGCTTCTTTACACACTCATTCAAATGGCAAGACCGCGCACAGTCATTGAAATCGGTGCGGGAAATAGCACGCGCTTAATTGCTACAGCCCTGCAAAAAGTAAAACAAGCATGGGAACAAGATAAAAAACTTTTAGAATCCTCCGTTTGGGAAGAGCGCACTGCTTTGCTTGACCCTTCAAAAATTCCTGAGAGTTATCAACCCACGGCTGATCACCATTGATGATTTTTCAGTCGAAGGTCAATTAGCCGAAGAAGCATGGCAAAAACTGTTCCAAGACGACAACATTGAAAAAGACACCGTAACATTTATGAATGAGAATTTTTTCTCTCTCGATGAGAGCACTCTCAAATCTTGGGGCCCCATAAACTTTGCCTGGATTGGTGCAGGAACGCCCACCGATGATGTACGATTTGTGATCACACTTTGGGAGCATATTGTGCCTTGTGGTTATCTCTGTTTGCATGAGCCAACCATGACAACAACTGTTGCGCTTAATGGAACTCAACTGGTTAGACGCGTCAGAACCCCTTTGTGGGAAGAAATTCTCTATCGGCTTGATGGCTCCTATGAAGCTTTAACCCTGCCCAAAAATCACAAATATCGCCAAAGTGGTCTGGCTCTTATTCGCAAACGTACCCCTTCCGAACAAATTGTACGCACACAGCCGCTCCAAGCAGAACTCATAGAGATCAATGAACTGCCCCTTCGCGATGACCTTTTGCCGATAGGACAAGAAACACGACACAAATGCAGCATACGCAATTCACTGATCTCTGCCATGACCTCCCCAACACTGCGCGCTATTTATGCCGCCATTATCCTTGGTGCGAAAAATCTGACTGATATTGTTAAACATATCGATTGTGATGCCAAAACCATTCATAAATCCATCAATCGTCTTTTAAATCTGGGTCTGATTGAAAAAAACAAAGAGGGATTTCAAGCAGAAGAGACACTGTGGAAATCACTAGAAGTTAAAAACGAGCGGAATATGGAAAATTTAAGCGATCGCCATTTAGAAACAGAAGAAATGCTGCAAAAAATTGCAGAAGCCTTTCAAAAGGAAAAAATCTATAGCGAAAAAGAAGTCTCCAAGATATGCAATCTTTTTACAGTAGATTTTGTAAGATTAAGACGAACCTTGGTTGAAACAGGTTTTTTACAACGCCATGGGGGGCAATACCAACGCATACGCTAAAAAAGAAACATTGATCTTTTTAGAAGAAATTTTAAAAGTCTATAAAGTCAAAGCCTGTTATCATTATATTCATCTATTCTGATTTACATTTTAAATAAAAAATAAAGAACTTTTAAAACTCTTTTCACAAAATGATCCCCATAAAATAGGATAAGAAATGGACTTTGTACTTGTGGAAACCTTAACATTTGGTTTGTCTAAACTTGTCGAAGCAGCAGAAAATCTCGACGTTCACTTACACCTCTTAACCCACAATAAAGAGATGTATTTTTATGAACTGGAGCATATCAAAAGTAAACATCTAACCGTTATTGAATGCGATACATTTCAGCATGGGGAAATTATCACCTATTGCCAAAATTTAGAAAATTTTTGTGGCATTATTAATCTTACAGACACTTGGGCAACCACTGTCAACGAAATCTCTGCCCTCTTGGGATATAAAACACCAAATGCATCGGCGATTAACATCTGTAGAGATAAAGCTTATTTAAGAAAAATCCTCTTCGACAAAGGTCTCACAAAAGGGCAAGTGACGGTTATTAAGCGTAATGCTTTCCAAGACGTACACACCCTCTCTTATCCCGTTATTCTTAAAGACCCAAATGGAACAGGATCAAAAAATGTCTGGTTTGCAGAAAATGAAGCTGAATCTTCCAGCATCATGGAATTTATAAAAAACAGCACGTCTCTTCAAAGCATTCTGATTGAAACTTTCCTTACAGGAACACTTTATAGCGCTGAAACAATCAGTCATAGAGGGAAAACAAAGCTGCTTGCTCTCTCAAGCAGAGTCATGTCAGACATGCCTGACTTTAAAGAACTTGCAACAGCCCTGCCTTTAGACAAAAACAATCCAGAGTTGCAAGGTGTAGAAGAATGGATTAAAAAGATCCTTTCTGCTGTCTCTTATCATGAGGGATTTGCACATACGGAATTTATCGTTACAGAATATGGATTTGAAGTTGTTGAAATAAATCCCCGTTTAGGAGGAGGGCAAATTGGTGAAGCACTTTGCCAAGCCTTTAACACCAATATCTACCAAGGTTTTTTGGAATGTGCCTTAGGGAGAGAACCTGAATTGTTTCGCAAAGAATTGACGGCTCAAGCCTCTATAGGGCAAGCATTTATTTATGCAAAAACAACAGGAACATTTAAGCAAATAGGCTTAAAACATGCAGCATATAAACAAACAACCCTCACCCCATGTGCTTTAGAAGGGAAAGAAATTCACAACTTAAGAGATCAAACAGCCTGTGTCGGCATTGTCTTAACCACGAGAACAACCTCAGAAACGGCTCTATTAAATGCACTCTCAGAAGCAAACAAAGTGCACCTTAGTGATTGAGCAATAAAATGTTACACAACATCCTCACTTTCAAGGCAAACATAAAACTTATTCTGATGACGACTTTATTGAGTAATCTTGGGATATTTATGGTCGTTCCTTTTTTGGCGATCTACTTAAGTAAGCTTCATTCTCTCAATACATTAGAAATTGATACTATTATTAGCGTTGCTTTTCGGTGCCAAAGAGCGGCTCTCTCTTAGGGGGCATACTTTCCGATTATGTCCATGTAAAAAACACGGTGCTTTTAGACTTAGCAATACGGATTCCTAGTTATCTCATCGTTGGTTTTACATATAATTTTTATCTCCTCCTTTTCTCTTACGCTCTCATTGGGTTAGGAAGCAGTCTATATCTGTCTGCTGCAAAATCTTTTTTAGTAAAAAATGTCTCAAGAGCCGAAAAAATCAATATTCTAGCAACAAGAACCATCTTTGCGAATATAAATGCGCCAGTGGACCATTGATTGGACTACTGGTTTTTAAAATTCTTCCCTCCCTATTATTGAGTCTGGTTGGCTTGATCTTTTTTTATTATTTCTCCTCAACTGTACCTTAAAAGAAAATTCTCACACCAATACATTGAATAAAATAAATTTTTCTGATTTTAGGAAATTGCTTACCAACAGAGCCATATTGAGTGTTGCACTGTTTATGTTTATGTTTCTCTTTACCTTCTTTTACATACAACTTGAAATCACCGACCCCTTGTTAAGTGATCAAATTTTGGGAGGAAATGCTTCTTCATATATTTTTATACGCAATGCACTCATCGTGATTTTTGCTAAATATCGGTATAAAAACGGGCATACAAAGAAAATTTCAAAACACCTATCATATTATCTTTTGTTTGGACTCTCATTCATTATTCTCCACGCTCTTAATTATTCTTATTTTTACCTCTTCTTAGCGATCATCCTTTTTTCCTTTGCTGAAATCATTATACAGATACGCCTCGATTATGATGCAACAAATATAGATGAACGCCTCATCGCTAGCGCCTATGGAGTCATGAGCCTCTCTAGTGCTTTCGGCGGCATGGCGGGAAGTTATCTGGGTTCCCTCTTATCCAACCAAGATTTTTTTGGATTATCGATTTGGTAGATTTTGAGTATTGCCTCTCTCAGTACATCCCTCATCTCTCTCCTCATATTAAAAAAAATCCAGCAAAAAGGTAAGTTTATGAAAAAGCATATTGTATTCTTAAGTCCTCATCCTGCCATGATTGATTGCGCACAACTCAACGGTATAAAGATGACAATCTTGGACAAACCTGAAAATGGTCACCTCACCGCTTATATGAATTAAGACTCTATCTTTCTTTTTGATTATCATAAGGTGTCTCTTACCAAAAAAATAATCAGCGCCATCCATAGTCATCATAAAATTGATGCTATAATAACTTTAACTGAAAAAGCTCTTCCACTTGCATCAGAGTTATCCAGATTTTTAGGACTTAAAGCATTATCATGGGAAACAATGGAACGAATACAGAATAAATATGCAATGCGTTTATTTCTTTCTGATCACGCAGAATATTCCCTCAAATTTGCAAAACCAAAAAATAAAAAAGAATTAGAATGTTTTTTTACAACAACCGGCAGTCCACTTATTGTGAAACCCATAGATGGTTATGATAGTAAAGATGTTATCCAAGTCAATTCAATCAATGATATTGAAAATATCTGTTTTTCCTCTAACCTCATAGCTGAAGAATTTATTTCTGGAGAAGAATACTCTGTTGAAGCCTTTAGTTTTTCAGGGAACCATAAAATCATAGCAATTACTAAAAAAGACCTCATAGAAAATGAAGATGGTAAAAATTTTACTGAAATCGGGCATTGTGTACCAGCCGATTTATCAAAAACAGTACAACAAAAAATTATCAACTATATTTCACAATTCTTAACACTCATAGGCTTAGACGAAGGGCCCTCTCACACAGAAATCAAATTAGATGGTGAGAAAATAAGAATTATTGAAACTCATAATAGAATAGGGGGCGATAGAATTTCATCTCTTGTAAAATTAAGCACAGGTATAGACCTCGTTCAATTATCAATATTATGGCCACTTGGTTTATGTGCCCCGATAGAAAAGAATATTATAAACTTTTGTAGTGCAGCAATAAGATTCTTTACTCCCGGTCCCGGATATGGAAAACTTGAGAGAATTGAAGGTTATGAAACCCTCCAATATTTTCCTAATATTGTAGACATTGAACTTCATTGTAAACTTGGTGATTTCATTTATCCTATTTCAAACTCATCTAACCGCTACGGTTTCGTAATCGCAATAGGTTCAAATGAAGATGATGCGACAAAAACAGCTCGCAAAGCAGCGTCTTCTCTCCATTTCATTGTTAACTGTAATGAAAAATCTCTACCTCGTTCATGAGAAAAGCTTTCCTCATTGAGGGGAAAGTTTTTAAAATATTAAAAATCATAATGTACAATGACATAAAGCAGATCATCTCTAAAAAGATTATTTTTGATTTTTACATTTTCTTTTATACGCCACTCACTCTTAATAAAAAACCAAATGATAGTAAGGCTGTCAAGGTTAAGAAACAACTCAATGCAATCAATCTGCAATGTGATGAACCGCTTGAGATCCTTGGGAACCTGCTTGGTGATTTTATGGACAACGATTCTCATACGGCAATAGAATTCCTATTTGAGGAAAAATCAGAAGCTCAAGTGCAAAAATTGAAAGAAGATCAAAGTAAAATTTTAGAAACGTTAAAAAAAGATGGATTGCAGTATGAACGTGGAGGATATATTATCAAAGAAAGAGAGACACAAGAATTAAAAGCCGGCCTTCTTTCTGCAGAAACATTGCAAAAAGAAGTTGCGAAGAATGGACTATCCGCAATAGAAACCGAAATAAAAAGAGCATTAGCTAACATAGAAACCGATCCAATGGCTTCAGAGCTTTATGCAGCAAATATATTGGAAGCATCTTGTAAAGCTTATCTTGACCACTATGCTATCTTATATAAAAAAACAGCTCACACACTTCCCGCTTTATGGAAACAAGTCGCGGAACATGCTAAGATTTGTCCAGAAGATGTAGAGAAAAAAACACTCATGATCTCGATGTCAATGACTTAAAAATTGATCGCATCCGGTCTATATGGAATTGCCAATAGTACCATGAATTTAAGAAACAAAAAAGGAGCAGCTCATGGTCACTCGGAAGCAAATTTTCGAAAATTAAACCTCAATCCTCGTCATGCGCGCTTAACTGTTAATGCCACCTCTACCCTTGCAATATATATCTTAGAGTTACGTTACAAAACATCATCAACAATACTCTCGATAAACGAGACAAATTGATCCCGACGTTTATCCCTCATAAAATTCTCACCAGAACGCAAACGGATCCGTAAAAACTGGGGCAAATCTTATCAAAACCGCAAACCATTTAACCTTTGGAGCAGAGCTTACACAAACCTGTAGGCTTTTGCTCTCATGCAAAATGAATTGACGACGAATAGACTCCTCGATAAACTCACCAAAACCAGCTTTAAAAACAGTTTTATTTGAGAAATAATAAGGGGCTACACCAGGGGAATATAAGGGGACCGTCAACACTCTCAACCACATTCATCACAATGCTATAGCAACAAACACAAGTTTATTCTTAAAAGCTCTGTGGCCTATGGGGCAGAATCCATATTAATTCATATCTGTAAGGGGGCATCATCATGCAACAAAAAGATTCCGATAACAAATCAGAGCGATATATCATCTATAGTGTCATTATCTCCAGCATACTTCCTCTGCTGGACGGGAGCATTGTCAATGTCATCCTTCCTAACCTTGCGCATTATTTTTCCGTGGAAGGAAATAATATACAATGGGTTGTAACATCCTATTTTCTCGCCACCGTGCCGGGATTGCTGATGGCAGCTTTTGTGCAAGGAAGAATAGGTATAAAAAGCACTTGGCTTCTTGCAAGCTTCATTTTTATGCTTGGATCACTGGGGGTAGGATTAAGCTATAATTTTCCAACCATTATATCTGCTCGTATCGTTCAAGGTTTCGGAACAGGTCTTTTACTGCCTCTTAGCCAAACCATCATTGCGTTACAATTTGGACAAACACGGGTGCGGCAAGCCATGGGCACCATAGCCGTACCAACAGTTTTCGCTCCTGCCTTTGGTCCGCTGGTAGGCGCCTCGCTTGCTCAGTATGTGTCTTGGCGTTTGTTATTTTTTATCAATATTCCGCTTATTTTATTGGCACTCACCCTTGGAGCAAAACATTTAAAGAGCAACGAAACAACAAAAACAAAATTTAACTTATTTGCATTTTTAGCGTTTTCCATCTCCCTTCTTTCGTTTTTTTATCTCACAGAAGCCAGAAATATCAATAACCACAACGCCCTCTTTATCCTAGCGCTTATAGCCGTGATATCTCTCATATTATTCATTGTTTCTAATCAGAAAGCAAAAAACAAATTAATCGTCTTTAGCGGATTTAAAAATGCGCGCTATACATTGCTCATGATCATGGGGCTCGTTGCTTCATTTCTTTTTTATAGCTTCCTCGTTTATTTCCCACTAGCCGTTGCCATGGGAGGAAACTATGAAAAGAGCCTTCTCATCATCGGTGCCCTCCTTGCTCTGCAAGGAGTGGGTGCATGGATTGGCAGGAAATTTATTTATCAAAAATGGAAAGAAAAATCTCCCTTTTTCATGATAGGAATTGGTTTAGTGATATCAAGCTTTGGGTTATTATGCTTCGGCTATAATATAAGCATGGATGGACTTGGATTCTTGCTAAGAGGCATAGGACTTGGCATCGCCACCATCGTCTGCCTTTCCGCCCCCATCCAATATGTCAACAGTTTATACGTCAAAGATACAGCCGTTATCACACGCATATTACAGCAAATAGGCAACGCCATGGGAAGTGTATTCGCTGGCTTTTTGATACATTTACTGACAGAAGAATATCTTTCTTTAAGTCAAACCTATATCATATTCTTCATATTTTCTCTCGCTATCTTTTTACTATTTTGTCTCGCACTTTTCTTATCACGTAAAGAGAATAGTCTCGACTTATGATATCCCCAACACCTTATTAATAACATAAGAAGATAAGAACACACAGCATTTGCCATCATTTTTCCCATTGTTGAGAAAAAGCTGTGATCTTATCTCCAACGTTCATCATATCATGAAAAACACAATATATTTCTTATTCATAGTTTTGCGCATTTAATCAGAGGTTCCTCTAGGTTTAGATTTTTCTTTAACAATTTTGAATGGTTAATATCTGTTTACGCAGGATGTCTTAACACACCACTCACATTCCTTTAGATTCAGTACAAAATGCAGTTTTAAAAGAGCATTTAGATTTATTCTCAGATGAGCGGTAGATTGAGAGAGCATTATTATTTTTTATTTTCCTTAAGCGAGAGACACGTGCTTTAGAAAACAAAAATCATACAATTTACCGGCAAAATTTTTGCCTCACTCACTCTTGCGATGAT
>NZ_JBEPLI010000031.1:0-9540 GCF_040545155.1 Bartonella silvatica | reverse complement strand
CAACCATCGCAAGCAGAAACTGCCCTCGTCACGTCGCGATATATAGACCCCTTTTAATCAAAGAGTCAATATCATTTTTTATCTTTTTTTTAAATAAATCTAATTCCTCAAAAGAATAAATACTAAGCATTCATAATGCGTGACAGCACATATCTACATTCACCATTGCATAAATATAAAGCAAGCTTTATGATTTTTCATGTAGTAATGGAACCATAAAGCAACAGGAAAGTGTTTATGTCATTTAAACTTACGCGTAATCAAACATTGGTTCTCAACACTTTAAAAAATGCAAAAGGGCCTTTAAGTGCCTATGCCATTCTTGACCACTTACGCGAAGAAGGGCTTCGCGCCCCTCTACAAGTTTATCGTGCATTAGAAAAACTCGTACAATTGAAATGTATTCACCGTCTTGAAAGCGTAAATGCTTTTATGGTTTGTTTACACCCTGAAAACTGTCAACACGAACTTACAACTTTTATAATTTGCCAAAATTGTGGCGAAGTAAACGAAATACAAAGCCAAGCTATTGTATCTATTCTTAAACAAATGGCTCAAAAAGCTGAATTCCAAGCGCACAAAAGTGTTTTAGAAATACGAGGTATTTGCAAAAATTGCGCAACGGAGTAATATCTCTATACTTGAAAGTTTGTAGATTTAGCATTATGCTCTTCCCGTACTTGGAAAGCTCTTGTAATTCTGGCCTACATAGCCTCCTCTTCCTGCAAGGATGAGTCTTTTACTTAACATAAAACTGAAAGCATAAGATCATGTCCCTTTATGAAACAATCGTTTCAATACGGCATTTCAATGGAACAAAAAAAAGTAAAATAATCCGTATTCTTCTTGTCGTCCTTGTGCTTTTTTTGCTCTGGTTTAGCTATAGATGGATAACGCAATGGCGTTATATGCTCTCCACTGAAGATGCTTATGTGCAAGGGGATATAGCCGCTGTTGCAACTAAATTAAGTGGATATATCGAGAAAATTGCTATTAAAGCCAACCAAATTGTAAAGAAAGATGATATCTTATTTTACTTGGACAATGGTGATTATCAAATAGCCTTTGATCAAACACAAGCCCATCTCAACACACAGAAAAAAACGCTTTTACGTATTGATGCGCAAATTAAAGCTGCTCACTCTGCTCTAGATGAAGCAATAGCACAAAAAGATGCAGCTTCAGCCATAGCGACCAATGCACAACTAACCTTAAAACGTGCCGTAGAGCTTAAAGAGAATCGCTACACGCCTCAATCGAATGTTGATGATGCAAAATCAGCTTATGAACAAGCTGTTGCCAATGTTAACCGTGCGGATGCCCAAATCGCAACAGCACGCGCAAATATCCAAGTGTTAGAAGCACAACGAAGTGAAACAGAAAGCCAAACAAAAAGTTTAGAACTCACACGCGATAAAGCACAACGTGATCTTGATTCAACCATTATACGAGCTCCATTTGATGGAATTATCGGAAATTTAACCGCAAAAACTGGAGACTTTGTTGTGAACGGCCAACGTCTTGCAGCATTAGTTCCCGTGCATGCACTTTATATTGAAGCAAATTATAAAGAAACACAATTGCAAGATATTCATGCTGGACAAACAGCTTACATTACTGTTGATGCCCTAAAGAAAGATGTATTTACAGGGATAGTCCTTTCTATTTCACCTGCAACAGGAGCTGTATTTTCTCTTCTTCCTCCACAAAATGCCACTGGAAACTTTACTAAAATTGTTCAGCGCGTTCCAGTCCGTATTTCAATTCCAGAAGAAGCATTAAAAACCGGACATATTCGAGCAGGAATGAGTGTCTCTGTAGAAGTTGATACACGAACAAAACCGCAAGATAAAAATCTCTTATAAACAAAAGAAAATGATTCTACTATGACATCTCAAAGGATAGAGTCCACACATTCTCAAGAGCGTATAGAAGTCCGTAACATTGTGATTTTCATAGTTATGGCCTTTGGCATGTTCATGGCGATTTTGGATATACAAATCGTTGCCTCCTCTTTAGCCGAAGTCCAGGCTGGTCTTGCTGCAAGCTCTGAAGAAATTTCATGGGTTCAAACCTCCTATCTCATTGCTGAAGTCATCATGTTGCCCCTTTCAGGATTCTTGGCGCGATTGCTTTCAACCCGTGTTTTCTTCACCATATCAGCCATCGGATTTACGATTACTTCTGTTCTTTGTGCAACAGCAACATCTATTGGAGAGATGATTATCTACCGTGCATTGCAAGGTTTTATTGGCGGAGGGATTATCCCGAGTGTTTTTTCCGCCTCTTATATACTTTTTCCCCCTTCCAAGCGCCCAATTGTTGTCCCTATCGTTGGACTAGTCGCAACGTTAGCACCCACTATTGGTCCAACGGTCGGAGGTTATCTCTGTCATATCTTATCATGGCACTGGCTTTTTCTCATCAATGTACCTTTCGGAGCTATTATCTCACTTCTCGCTTGGAAATTGATTGATTTTGATAAAGCAAATCCATCTCTCATGGCTAAATTTGACTGGTTTGGGCTCATTTCTATGGCTGTTTTTCTAGGAACTTTAGAATATGTACTAGAAGAGGGTGCACGTCATGATTGGCTAAATGATCGGCTGATTCGGAACTTATTCATTATCATGATCTTGTCTGCCGCCCTCTTCTTCTGGCGCGCATTTACGGTAAAAGAGCCTATTGTTGATCTTACGACTTTTTCTAATTTTAATTTTTCTGCTGCATCCATTTTTTCCTTTTCTTTGGGAATAGGTCTTTATGGGCTCACATATCTTTATCCGGTCTATTTAAGTCAAATTCGTCACTACGACGCCCTTATGATAGGAGAAACTCTTTTCCTTTCAGGGTTCGTTATGTTATTAACCGCCCCCCTTGCTGGATTTCTTTCAGCAAAAATTGATGCACGTTTGATGATGGCAATAGGACTTTTTGGCTTTGCGATAGGAACTTGGATGGCGCACTCAATCACAGACGACTGGGATTTTTGGCAACTCTTTTGGCCGCAAGTTTTTCGTGGTTCTTCTGTAATGTTATGTATGGTTCCTGTTAATAACATTGCCTTAGGAACACTTCCACCAGAACGCATGCAAAATGCCTCCGGACTCTTTAATCTCACACGCAATCTTGGTGGTGCTGTAGGGCTTGCTATTATCAGCACTCTCATGACAAAACGCACAGACTTCCATTATGAACGAGTAGCCGAAACACTGAGCCACACAAACAGACAAGCAACTGAAATACTTTCAAAGTTTACTTTATTTTTCAAGACAGAAACCTTTGATTCGTATACTCTTGCTCTTTCTCAATTATCTGGTATGGCACGCATACAAGCAATGACTATGGCTTTTAGTGATGTTTTCTTTATCATAACCATCATCTTTGGTATTTTGGCATTTATGACTATTTTTCTCAAAAAAATACCACCACTTGTAAACACTCCTCCAGGACACTGAAATTAATATTGTAGAAATCGAAGAGCGTTTTTCATTATTCATCAATTAACTCTTCTCATTCCCAGAATTTGATTGCCTACAAACATATAAGCGTAAATAGTGTAAAATTATATTTTGAATGATGATTCTCAATAATAATCCTTGTTGAATGTAAAAAACTTACCTGTTTTTAAATATGCGCCTTACATAAATGAGTAATTGCAAATTTATCAAATGAAGATAGGCGAAGGTGTTATCCTAGCTAAAGAATTTAAAAGTTCCTAGACTACTCTAAACAAGATAATCATTTCTCTTAGAAGTTTTTTAATGCTTGATTCTCTGATCTCAAAAACAGAAAATATTAGCATCTTTAAATGACGAAAAACCCTATAACAGTATTTAAACTTCTAATAAAAAACTGTCCTTAAACACAAGAAATGGGTAAGTTTAATTATTTTATTAAAATCTAAAGAAGTTCATATCGAGATTTTCTCCATTTTTACTATTTCAACATGCACTCAAACTGTATAAAAATTCTAAAAGTATCTCTCCCCCTCTAATTATAATAACAAGTTGATTCGTTTATCATTATCCAACACTGATACTTTCTCTATTGTGGTTGAATTCAAAACTATTAAGCGCAGCAATTTTCTTTTTTTGCCAACTTGCATATCCATAGACATATTCAAAGCGAATATTATCTCATTGAGAATACAAAACACTTTAACAAAAGAAATGCTTATCCTCTTCCCCACTCAATAAATAACTATTTTTGCTTCATAAAACGCAAAAATACAAACGGACATAAATTGCTTTCGTTATCGATGTATTATAATGATAAAAGCAATTAACTCCTTTAGCACTATAATTTATAAAGCACATGATGATTTCCAAACAGTTTTTACTTTTTCTTACATATCATCTTCTAATAAAAATACTTCTCCAAGATGACCAATTGAAAAAAACAAAAAATATCAATAATATACGATTTTAATATTTTTGTAGGCTTACCTTTAAACAAGGCAAACATTAATCATCATTCAATAAATAAATTGACATGACCAAAAATCAAAAAGTATATGCATTGCAATAAGACGGCTTGAAAACTCTGGACTATCATAAAAATATCCTGCTCAAATAAACAACGGTCTGCTCATAATGCTAAACTATTTGAAAATAAATAAGCTTCTCAAGCCACTTTATGACGCTGAAAGCGATTCGAATCTTCGCGCTCTCCACTAGGGATCAAGGTACCATGACATGCTGAAAGAAAGTCTGGTATTAATTCCAACGCTTGAAAACGATGCTTTTCATAAGGACCGGGCATTGCCAAATCTGTAGTCAAGCGGCTTGAAAAACCAAAACGCTGATAAAATGCACCATCCCCCACGAGTAAAATGGCGCCATACCCTAATTTTTTTGCCTTTTCAATGGCATGTTGCATAAGAATTGACCCTATTCCCAAACCAGAACACTCTGCCAAAACAGCCAGAGGACCTAAAAGCAAAGCATGCCGTATACCATTTTTTCCTTTTTTAAATCGAACATGCCAAAGACGTACACTGCCTACAAGCTCACCAAATTCATTTTTAACAACAAAAGACAATCCATCTGCAGCCAACCGACCACGACGTAAAAATTCTGAAGATTTACGCTTACGCCCCTTTCCCAAGGTTAAATCAAGTAAGTGCTCTCGGTGTGGCTTATCTACGACTTGTTCATCTACAAGTGTAAAAAATACACCATTTTTTGTTTGAAAGTTAACTGTACCCATCTTTGCCAACACCTCACTCTACCTTCGACCGTTACAAAGAAAAAATCAAATCACGTAAGATCGCAAAGGCTCAAAGCCATTAAAGGCAACAGATGCATAAGTTGCTGTGTAAGCACCCGTGCCATGAATCAACAATTCATCACCGACCGTAAGAGATAAAGGCAATAAATAAGGTATCTTTTCATAGAGGACATCTGCCGAATCGCATGTTGGTCCCGCTAAAATACAAGGCTCCATCGCCTTATCATTATAAGGTGTTTCAATAGGATAGCGAATCGATTCATCCATAGTCTCAATAAGACCATTAAATTTTCCAACATCAAGATAGACCCATCGAACGTTATCATTATCCGCTTTTTTAGAAATTAGAACAACCTCTGTGCGAATAACACCAGCATTACCGACCATACCACGTCCTGGTTCAATGATTGTTTCAGGAATACGGTTGCCAAAATATTTTTTCAACGAATCAAAAACAGCCGTACAATAAGCCTGTTCTGTAGGAACATCTTTTAAATAACGTGTTGGAAAACCACCTCCCATATTCACCAACTTCAATGAAATTCCTTCTTGCTCTAAATGCCTAAAAACCGTCGCAGTATCTGATAAAGCACGGTCCCAAGCGTTCAGATCTATCTGTTGAGATCCGACATGAAAAGAAACGCCATGTGCTTGCAAACCTAATTGATGCGCGCGACGTAATACATTCACCGCCATAGCAGGAGCACAACCAAACTTACGTGACAATGGCCACTCAGCACCTTTCCCATCGGTAAGGACTCGGCAAAAAACACGAGAACCTGGAGCAGCGCGTGCAATTTTTTCAACTTCCTCCACACAATCAACAGCATAAAGCGAAATACCCAGTGCATATGCACGAGCAATATCACGTTCTTTTTTAATCGTATTGCCAAAAGAAATACGATCACACGTTGCTCCCGCTTTTAAAGCCATTTCAATTTCTGCAACAGAGGCCGCATCAAAAGACGAGCCTAACGAAGAAAGCAAACACAAAATTTCAGGAGCTGGATTTGCTTTTATCGCATAGAAAATACGAGAATGTGGAAGTGCCTTTTCAAAATTTAGATAATTCTCACGGACAACATCAAGATCAACAACTAAGAACGGACCTTCAGAACGATGTGTTGCGAGAAAATTGCGAATACGTTGCGTCGCCATCTATCAATCCTCCTCAGGGAACAAAACCCTGCTCTCTGCCTCGACAGCACAGAGCCGCCAATAGCCAAAGGACAAAATACATGCAGCCACTACCAGTACTTTGATCACTTTCATAACCAAAAAACCAATATTGCGCATAACGAAAGAACAACACAGAAACTGCGTTATCCTACTTTAATCTGCCTTTTTGATTGGAGTTGAGAAAACCACTTCCGCACTGAAGGCAATGAGGTGTGCCTCTATAGTTATCCCAGCATTTGGATAGCTGGAAGACACCAGAAAGGCCCGCACCGTCGTTGCTTCAAGATGTCCTCATTCTTTTGGTTGGCCACAAGAATGACTGGAGCGGTTAGTTCCAGGTACCGTACCGGTTAATCTCACCATTCGAGAACCAGCGGACACCCACAGGCACGCGCGACTTTGGGCAAGAGTCCATATAAAACGAATTCTTACGCATTTCAATCATTTTTTTTATTTTAAACATTTTTTAATTTTTAAAGCTAAAATGGCCGTAAAAAAGCAACAGTCTTTTCAAGAAAAAAATACCTTATCTTTTTAACAAGATCCAATTTTTATGATTGCACACACGCTGTTGTGTTACTTATTCACAATCGTTCTTTACAATGACTTCTTTTCCTTGTCGCGTAATATAGCTATTCATTCACCACACAAGCCTATATATTATTATAAAAAGAGTGATAAAGCCCTACAAGCCCGCCCTATCCACATCTATAACACTATAGGCCAACACCAACTATAACATCTCCCATCCATACAAAATACCGACTATTATAAAGCAACATGATTTATAATAATCTATCGCCTCAACTTGAATTATAGCTTCGTATATTGCCAGATTTCCTCATTCCAAATATGTTTTTCTTGAAGCAAGAAAACACACCCTAGCACATAAGAAGCAAGAATAGTGTAAGAACAATACTGTACAAAAAAGACTAAAATGTCTCTGATGAAAGATTATTATGCCCCCTACAAGCTAGCAAAATAATGGAAAGCCGATTGTACCTTCACAAGCGCAAAGATAATGGTGCTCAGAGGCTTTATCGTTACACTATTTACAGACAAACTGTTGCAAAACAGACCTGAAAATATTGAGAAATGTTCCTTTAAAACAAGCCTATGAATTGGTAACAACAAAATAGTGTTCTATTTTATATGAAGCATACCCCCTTATTAAAGAACACAAGAAACAAAAGCGTGAGACAATGCGCAACCTCCATTCTTTAAAAGATATGACTCTAAATACTTTTAAAAGTTGCAAAGCCCAATAAGGGAGCATCTCTCTTAAAAAAAATCAAGCTCTCAATATATAATAGCTTTAGGACTCTTTGTGAGAACCAACTGCACGCGATTTTGATAACTGAAATTGCCTATGACGTTCACGAAAACGCTGCCGATCAGCTTCACTACGAACATCATAACAAGCATCACACGAGACTCCTTCTTCATAATGAGGTGATAATTTGCTTTCAGCATTAAGAGGAAAACGACACGCACGGCATAATTCACGTCCACACTCTTCAAGACCGTGTTTAACAGAAACGCGCTCATCAAAAACAAAGCACTCCCCCCACCATAAACTTTCTTCTTTTGGAATAGTTTCCAAATATTTTAGAATTCCACCCTTTAAGTGGTAAACTTCTTCATATCCCAACTCACGAACATAAGCCGTTGACTTTTCACAGCGAATACCACCCGTACAAAACATAGCAATTTTCTTTTTCTTTTTTAAATCATCTCCATGCTTACGCACCCATGCAGGAAACTCACGAAATGTTTTAATATTCGGGTCAATGGCTCCCTTAAAACTCCCAATTGCATATTCATAATCATTACGTGTATCAATTAAAATGGTCTCTTCATCTTGAATAAGGGCATTCCAGTCTTCAGCGCTTACATAAGTACCAACAACCTTTAACGGATCAATACCTTCAACCCCCATTGTTACAATTTCTTTTTTCAACCGCACTTTTATACGATGAAAAGGCATTTTTGATGCCCATGAATATTTAATCTCTGGCGTTTGAAATGCTGGCTCAGCTGTAATAAAATCCACTAATGTTTCAATTGCAGCAGCAGGCCCTGCAACAGTTCCATTAATGCCCTCTTGCGCTAAAAGCAGAGTCCCCTTAATGCCATTTTCTTGACATAAATTCCGCAAAGGTTCCTGTAATCGACGATAATGCTTTAAATCTGCAAAGCAATAAAGTGCAGCAACTTTAAAATTCTTTTCCATAATTTTTGCCATAACGCGCGTTTCATTCAATTTCAAGGTTTGTTCATCTACTCTTTAACATATTGTGCTTAATCAAACTATATGAATAAATAACCTTTTAAAGAAAAAACAGCATGTGCCAAAAAATAACGTATCTTTTATCGCTTCTCCAAGAACAAACCATCATACCAGTTTTACACATTGATGATCTGAAAACTGCAATCCCCTTAGCCCGTGCTCTTGTCAAAGGCGGACTGAAAACCATTGAGATCACATTACGCACGCCAGATGCATATAATGCAATAAAAGAAGTTATACAAGAAGTGCCCGAAGTGACTGTTGGGGCAGGCACAATTCTCAACACGACACACTATGAACAAGCCGAAAGTGCTGGAGCACAGTTCATCGTAAGCCCTGGATTATCAAACAAATTAATCGATTGTGCAAAAAACAGTAAAATTCCTCTTCTTCCAAGTATAATGACACCAAGTGAACTCATGCAAGCATGGGATAAGGGATATTCATATTTTAAATTTTTTCCTGCTGAAGCCGCAGGAAGTATTCCCTTTATCCAAGCCTTAGCATCCCCCTTCCCTAAAGTGCGATTTTGCCCAACAGGGGGCATAACACAAAAAAACGCAGCACAATGGCTCCAGCTTTCAAATGTTTTTTGCATTGGAGGTTCTTGGATAGCGCCCACAAAACTTATTGCAACAGGTAATTGGGATACTATCACGACATTAGCACGTGAAGCAACACAGCTAGCCTCTCCTTTTCCTACAAAAGCGCGCTCTACAACATAAGTGGCAGGAGAATTATTGATACCTTCAACAAGGCCAAAAGACTCGCACATTTTTGCACAATCTTTTAGCATCGCCATAGAACCACAAATCATCACGCGATCATCAGCGGGAGAA
>NZ_JBEPLI010000030.1:0-10176 GCF_040545155.1 Bartonella silvatica | reverse complement strand
TGGTTCGCACCGATCAATCGGCTGTTGATTTTTTAACCCGCCTCGCTGATCGCATGCAGGCACGTTTTTTAATCAAAGACAATAAGTTTTTATTTTTAAGCGGTGACAATTTACCAGCACTCGAACTTCATAAACACGACTGTTCTAACTGGGAATTCATATTAGAGCCACGCACGCAATATGGCACTATTGAAGCTTCTTATTTTGATCGCTCAAAAGGGCAACAATGCCAAGTCAAACATCAGACAGGGGTTAGCGGTCCCGTGCGGCGTTTACGGACTTGTTACACTTGTGAGGAGGAAGCACGAGCTGCCACCGCTTCCGAGTCGGACAGGTTGTGTCGTGCTGTGGGGAGCGGTTCTTTGACCTTAGAGGGACGCCCTGAAATCATGGCGGATCAACCTCTCATCCTTCAAGGGTTCCGTGGGCAAATCAATGGAATATGGACAGCCGCTAGCGTGATCCATTGCTATGAAAAACAAAGCGGATACACCACAGAAATTACCTTTGAGGCACCAAACAAGGGAAAAGAGGCAGGAGAAAAGGCAACCTCTGAGAGACAGAAAATCAAAAGGGCAACTTGACCCTTTGATTGGTGATGAAGGGCATTTAGAGGAATAGGGACAACTTGTCCCAATTGCATGAGTACAGCAATAAGGTAATGTCTACTCAATTCCTCAAAGGAGCAATGGTGCAAACATTGCACAATTGCAGACTGAAGAGCAATTTGGTCAAGTTGACCGAATTCCTTAAACGCTTCTCTTTTTAATTAATGTGCTTAGGATACAGAAAAATTATCAATCAATTTATGCTAAAAGAAGTCATACCATTTTATGCATGCTGCTTCTCAAATAATGCGATTCCAACTCAAGGAGTGATCATCTCAAATTGCGATTTTGAGCAGAAAAGAAACAGGGGCTTTAAATACCCTTTGAAAGACCTTTGAAGACCCTTTGAGAACACCTTTAAAACTCTTTGAAAAAAAATAAATTGGTACAAAACCCGCTGGCAAGCTACAGACATTGATTCCATTAAATACTGGCTGGGGAACCTGGATTCGAACCAAGATTGACGGAGTCAGAGTCCGCTGTTCTACCATTAAACTATTCCCCAATAAATCAATATTGCCACTTTTAGCAGATTTTAGAGTGCACGCAAGGATAAAAGAGAAACTTTCCGATTATTAATGATGAGAAAAATTTATCGATAATAAAGAGCAATAGGCACGTCATCGATTGTTTTGATTTGAATATCCACTTCGTAAATATCTTTAAGAATTGCCGGCTGCATAATTTCTTTTGGTGTTCCAAAATAAGCTGCTTTGCCCTTTTTGAGTGCAACAATCATATCTGAATAAGATGATGCAAAATTAATATCATGCATCACAATGAGAATTGTTTTTTTGAGTTCATCAGCTGTACGGCGTAATTGCTTCATCATGGAAACAGCATGTTTCATATCTAGATTGTTCAATGGTTCGTCTAAAAGGAGGTAATCGGTATCTTGACAAATAACCATTGCAATAAAAGCGCGTTGGCGTTGTCCGCCAGAAAGTTCATCCAAAAAGCAGTCTTTTAGATCTTGTAAACCGAGATATCGTAATGCACTGTCTATAAATTGTTTATCTTTTTTATTATACCAGCCTTTTGAATAAGGGTAGCGCCCAAAACTAATTAAATCATATACGGTTAAACGAAAGGACAAAGGGTTATCTTGACGCAGAATTGAGAGCTTTTGAGCCAAAATATCATGAGGTATTTTATCAATATCAAAGCCATCAATATTAATTGTACCATGATGGCGTGGTAAAAGACGCCTTATTAACATTAAAAGTGTTGATTTGCCAGAACCGTTGGGACCAATAAGAGAAATAATCCCCCCTTTGGGTAGATGAAGGCATAAATCATCGATAATCAATCGCGCTCCATAAAATTTGGAAAGATGATTGATTTCAATCATTTTAATTTTCCCTTCATCAGTAACATTAAGAAGACGATACCACCACAAAACTCAATGATAAAACTCAAACGTCCTGCCATATTGAAAATTTGCTCTAAAATAAATTGTCCACCTACTAAACAAATTATAGCCAATAATATAGCAATTGGTACAACAACACTATGTTTTGCTTGAGGAGAAAGTTCGTAAGCAAGACTGGCAACTAACAGTCCAAAAAAAGTGACAGGTCCTACCAGTGCTGTAGAAATAGATACAAGAATAGAAACAAATATAAGAATAGCTGTTGCGCTTTTATGATAATCAACCCCAAGATTGAGCGCTGTTTCACGTCCTAGAGCAAGAACATCAAGCAGATGGCGTGAACGCCAACCGATTAGACTTACAATGAAGACAATAATAGCGGCAAAGCTTGTTAATGATGTATTGAATTTATTAAAATTTGCAAACATAATGTCCGTTAAGTTCATCATTTGGTCTGGATTTAATTGCAATTGCATGAACATGCGTAAGCTGAAAAAAAATCCTCCTAAAATCACACCAATCAAAAGTGTTAGATGAAGCCCTTTTAAACTTCCTGAAAACAACAAGCGGAAAAGGCCTATTGAAAAGAAAATGAGAATGAGAGCTTCAAGTATTAACTGTCCCTCTTCATTCAAAAAAGGCAAAGAAAGTGAGCCTGCAAAATACATTATGACAGTTTTTATGAGAATATAAAGTTGATCAAATCCCATGATAGAAGGAGTCAGAAGACGATTGTTTACGACGGTTTGAAATAAAATCGTAGAAACGGTTATTGTGTATGCAATAAGGAGCAGAGAAACAAGTTTTGTAAGACGAAAAGTCCACGTATAGATGTTGATGTTCCATGTCATGTAAAAACTGATGACGGTGGATGCCATGACGATAAGTGTTATCAGAACAAGTACCGTTGCTTTTTTTTTATCCAAGACGCTTTCTCCAGCGTAAAAGCAGTATAATGAAAATAAAACTACCAATCACTCCCATCATCGTGCTGATGGGAATTTCAAAAGAAGGATGAATTATTCGCCCCAAAAGATCACAGAGCAAAACTAATCCTGCACCACTGATTGCTACCCAAGGAGCTGTATAGTGCATATTATCACCCATAAAATTTGACACAAGGTTTGGAATAATTAGTCCAACAAAAGGAACTCGACCAACTGTACAGACGACAACCGCTGTGATTGATGCGACAATAAAAAGGCCAAAAAGCATAACAGTACGATAATTAAGTCCAAGATTATTGGTTAAATCTTCGCCCAAGCCAGCGACGGTAAAACGATCAGCGGTGAAATAGGCAAGAATGCATAGAGGAAGAGAAAGCCATAAAAGTTCATATTTTCCTTCAAGAATCATCGAAAAACTGCCAAATAAATAAGCTTGAAGAGAGGGAAGCAGCATTTCATGATCTGCAATAGCATTGGTTAAGGAGCCAATAACATAACCTAGCATAATTCCCGTTAATGGCACAATGAGTGCAGATTTTAGAATAACTTGACGCAATAAAAACATAAAAATCAGTGTGCCAGTCATGGCAAAAACCGTCGCAATCATCATTTTTCCTAAAACAGGAATATCGGGAAGCAAAATCATGACAAAAAGAATACCAAGAGATGCAGATTCAACGGTTCCGGTGATTGACGGCTCAACAAAGCGGTTGCGTGCAAGCAGTTGCATAATCATACCTGAGAGTGCCAGTGATGCGCCTACCAAAAGCGCTGAAACTGTACGAGGAAGGCGTGTTTGCCAGAAAATAAGCCACGCATGCGAATCCCCTGATAGGAGATTAGAAAATGTTACATCAGAATAACCAGCAAAAATACTCAGCATAGATAGTACGATAAGAAGTGTTATGGCTATCCAGTAACTTTTCACGTTAAGTTATTTTCCAACAAAAACTAAGGTTGTTTATCGACAACCTTAGTTTTTAAATTTTATTTCTATAGTAAGCAAGTTATTTAGTGTATTTATTTGCTTTTTGTAAAAGCTTCATTGATTTGTTGTGCTGCTTCGTTCAGTCCAGTTAAACCACCACTCGCACGGTACCAACTCCAAGAGTCTAAGTAAATAATTTGATTCTGTTTTCCAGCTGTTGTCCTATGAACAAGCTCATTGTTAAGCAATTGTGCTGCTGACTGTCCTTCTCGTCCGATTGCTGCATCTCGATCAATAACCAATAGCCAGTCAGGATTGGTTTCGAGAATAAATTCAGGAGAAATAAGCTGTCCATGTTTTTGTACCGCGAGCTTATTGGTTGCTGGAGAAATTCCAAATGAGGAATAAATAATATCAAAACGTGACTTTGGACCAAAAGCACTAATTTTTCCACCAGAGGTCATGAGTACCAGTCCTGTACCTTTCCCTTTTGTATTGTCACGGACTTTAGCTAAACTCTCATTGAGTTTTGCAATTTTTCTTTCCGCTTCTTTTTCTTTACCAAAAATTTTTCCAATGATAGACACATTACGTTTAATATCTTCAAAAGAATTTTCATTCCCCACCGTTAGATCAATTGTTGGAGCGATTTTGGACAAATCTCTATATTTGGCTTGAGTCCGTGAGGAGATAATAATCAAATCAGGCTGAATAGCCGCAATTTTCTCATAATCAGGTTCAAAAAGGGTCCCAATTCTTTCATATTTTGTATCATCAAATTGTTGCAGGTAGGAAGGCTTTTTTCCTTCAGGAACACCAACAACAGTTTCAACACCAAGCTGATTCATATTATCAAGCGATGCAAGATCAAATACAACAACCTTTTTGGGCGAAGTGGAAACAGCAGTTGTGCCTGAAACGTGATCAATTGTTATATTTGTGTTAACATTTACATCTGCCCACGAAGTTGTTTCAAAACACACGGCAACAACTAGAATGGACGTTACCCATTTCAAATATTTCATCATTATTTTTATCCTTTATCTCATAATTATAAGAATTTACATACTTAAAAGCTTAACTGAGGCATTTTTATGCACAATATGATAATTTATTAAATAACATTATGTTGTAAAGATTGCTAATTCATGTTACAAATCGTGCGCTTACCTTATTTTCACTTATTCTAGTGTTTTTGCAATATATTAGAAAGTTTGACATATGATCAATGTATTTAAAAACCGTACGCGTTTGTACGCACTGACAACGAGCGCTCTCTTCTTTTTACAAGCTGTAGATGTTTCATACAGTAATGGGCTTGAGTTTAGTAATGACCTTAATTTTAGTAATGGGCTTGATGATAATGGGGAAAGTTTTGATAATCTCTTACTTTCTCAAGGTAGGCGTGGAAGTGGGGTAGGTGTGAATGGGCGTTATGATAATGATCTTTATTCACAGAATGGCTATGGCGCCAACAGCCTTTATAACGGTGTCCACATTCATGGTGGTTCTTATGGGACAAGAGAAATAAGTAATGTTATAAGTACGCGTGTTCCTCCTAGAGGTGTGCATGTTCCTGCTGGGGGGAGTGGAGGGTATGATTTTTTGCAGGGAAAAGCTGCAGGTGAAACTTCTCCTAGCCGGAATCTGCAGTCTTTCAATGTTGGTACAGAGCAGAGGGCAGATTCTAGTGTAGTGCAGGGCGCAGGTGAAGTTAGGAGCCAGGGCGTAAGTGATAGTAGAAGCTTGCGCACAGGTGGTAAGGTTCGGAGCAGTGATGGTACAAGCCAAGATGCACGCGTCACTGGAGACCAAGGTGCAAGTGGTAGAAACCGAGAAGATGATCATCTAAATTCTATAGAATTCTTAAGTGGGATGCCCGCTGATGTTTCTGACAGTGTATGTAAGGTAGGTGATGATCAAGGTAAACATTTTAATAATTATAATCTTCAGCATAGACCTATTGTCTGTAGTGGTGGAGTATACACGGCGAAAAAAAGTCTGATTAAAGTGGGAAAATACGATGAAAATCCCGTTTCTACAAAAGGGGGGGAAGGAAATAAGAGGACCGATATTAAACTGGAAAAGATGTCTTTGTGGGGGAAACGTCCTTCTAGTAGTGATGATTTTGAGTCTCCTATTCAATATCTTTTAGGAAGTGCAGGTACAGAAAAGGTGTCCGATTCAGCAGGGAAGGGAAGTGCTGTATTTGCGACAAATATAGGTTCAAGGGTTAGATTAGACGAATCATCAATTAAGACTTTTGCTATCGGGCTTCATGCAGACCACGGCGGATGGATTACCATGAAGGGAGGAAAAATAAAAAACGTTGATATTGGCGCTTTTGCTAATAATTTTTCGTCAATTTTTTTAGGTGACGTTGAAGTTGATGTAGGTAATTACAAGACTACTAGTGAAGATGATTCTCTTAAAGTTGGTTTGTTTGCTAATAATCATTCTGGTATCATGATGAAATCTGGATCAATTGCTTTTCCCAGAGCAGGCGGAATAGGAGTTGTGTCAAGTAATGGGTCGGCTGTTAACTTGAATGGAGTTAAAGTTAAAATTAACAATAGTAAGGGGGAGAATAATGCAGCGAGTTTTGTTTTCCTTTCAGATATGGGAGGTTTTATTTCCTTTGAAAAAGGGCATTTAGATATTCATAATGTTCCCCTTTTTTGGATTCGTGATGAAGTCACTGGTCTTGCCAAAAATAATAATATTAGCTCGTTAGCTGGCGTTCCAATACCAGAACCTAGTAATGCAATATCTAGTACTCTTACTTCTAGTTTAAATAGCGGTTTTCACGTTTCAGGTAATATTCCCTTTGTTGATACTACTCCTCTTATTTATCAGGAGAATGGAGAGCATTCTTTGGGTGCATATATTAAAGCTCATGAAACTTATGGGGCTTATCAAGCTTATCAAGCTAAAAATGAAGCTTTTGATGATGTTGTCTCCACTATAAGCCTCATTCTAAAGGAAGATAGTTCCTTTAGTAAAGATTCTTTGGGGGTTAGTGCTAGTATTAGATCTTCAGAGATTAAATTGAACGGTGATACCTATGGTATATTCTTTGATAAAAAGGAAGCTGAGGGAGAAGAAATTAAAAGAAGTTTAGAAGATAAAAGTGGTTCGCGTACGGTGCTTTTAAAGAATTCCAATTTTAAAGTACCAAATGGTGTAGCAATTTTTGGTCTTGGTCTGAGTGGTTCTGTTCTTTTAAAAGAGAAGTCGGCTCTTGCTGGAAAGGTATTATTGGAGGCTGAAGCTTCTTCTAATATGTCAGTTTTTGCTTATGACTCTTTAATTGAAGGCTCTGCTCGTGTTGATGAAAATTCTAATGCAAAGTTTTTTTTACAGGGATCAGAGTGGCATTTAGCAAAAAATAAAAGTCAAAGACTTTTAAGCCCTAGCTGTTTAGATTCGTGTATTTCGTATATAAGTCTTAAAGATAGCAATATTTGGTTTATGACTCAGATATCTCAAGATCGGAACTCTCAAGGTGAAAACAAAGTAAATCATGAATATACAACACTTCGTATAGGGAAAGGGAGTGGTGTAGTTTTCAGCACTCAGGGTTATTCTAAGGTTCATTTTAATGTAAATCTAGATAATAATGGTGTGAATAACAAGCAGTTATCTGATAGGTTTTTAATTCATGGTAATGTTGATGGAAAAACAAAAGTGTCTGTGCATGATACTTCAGATAATAGTAAAAAACAAGAAGGGGGTGCACTTTATAGTGTTTCACTTATTCAAGTTTTTGGAGAGGCGGAAAGAGATAGTTTTACCCTAGAAGGTGGTTATGTTACACGAAAAGGGGCGCCTTATAAGTATGTTCTTCGTGGTTATGGTCCGTCTATTCCTGCGAAAATGGATTATTTCGATAGAACATTAGTAAAGAATAGTAAAGATGTTTGGGATTTTCGTTTAGAAAGCGAAAGTATACCCTATGAATCTGATTGGTCTGTGCTTAAAATCCCTGTATCTACAGTTTCTGCACCCAAGGGAACGGAGACTTCTGTAACGTCAGACCCTTCGTCTGTTACAGATTCTGATATTTCTACACCGTCTGAAAATTCTGTACTTCCGTCTTCAACGGGAAGCGTTTCACTGGCAAGAGCTGATTTGTCTGAAGATAGTTTGCAGATTTTAAAAGAAGAGGATTATGGTAATGATGAAGAAGCTCAAACTCCAGATGTTTAGTCTTCTGTAGGGTTTGCACCTATAAACTCCGCTGCTGTAGTTAGTACAGAGGCTACTGGTTTTGTAAAGTCTGAGGTTGAGGACAAGCTTGTTACATCTTCTGCAGGTCCTGTTGGGCGTACTCTTTTGGTTAGTAATGTTGAACAAGTTTCTGTTGTGTGCAGTGATACGGAGAAAAATGGAGAGGTGCAATCGCGAGGCTTTTATTCATGCAGTGACGGTAGAACACATGTTATGAGGAATCCTGTGCTGAATACAAGTTCTGATACTCAGTATTCTATGCATGCAAAAAATCAAGATACGGTTATAAAATTAGAAGGTGCTACTATTAGTGGTGCGGGTTTTTCCAATGGTGAAAATAATTTCGATATTACTAAATCAAAACTCGTGAGTGCAGTGCTTGCAGAAGATGGTGCAAAAGTTATTTTAGATAAAAAATCAAACATTATATCTTCTGTGATTGGGGTGGAGGCTCAAAGGGGTGGAGAGGTTAAAGTGATTGAAGGAACGGTCAGTGCTCATTATGTAGGTGCTTTGGCAGGTTCTGGGGCATCTGTTAATTTAAGTAATACGAAAATTAGTGTGGTGGGGGATTTGGCTGCTGCTGGTCTGGTGAGCCAAGGCGGTAAGATAACTATGGATTCTGGGACGATTATTCTAGAAAGTGGAGTGGCAGTCCGGTCGGAAACAGGCGGACATATTAAGTTAGATGGAGTTGCCATCACTGCTAAAAAAACAGCAGGGCGGTCGGATTCTACAGATAAGTTTGGGCGCGCGGCTATTCTGGTGAGTGATAATGCTTCTGTTGAGTTTACAAATGGTGATGTTACTACTGATGCCAATGCTTTATGGGTTAAAAGCACTGCAAGTGGTGTTGAGGCTAGTTCTTCTAGAAGAAAAAGATCATCTGATATTCTGCCTGCTGTGAATCGTGCTAATATTGAATCTTCGACTGTTAAAGTAGAAGGTGATAAATCTTATGGTATATATTTTGATGGGAAAGGACAGCAAGAAATTGATCAACGGAATCGAAATAAGGTTCTAGGGAAGATTATTGCAGAGTCTTCTGGAAAAGGATATTCCGCTGAAGAGGTAAGTGTTGTTAAGCGAAGTGCTGAGCCTTTGTACGAAAGAACACCTATAAAAATAACAGGAGAAGTTTCACTGAAAAAAACAATTTTTGAAGTGACAAAGAGTGTTGCAGTTTATGGTAATAATTCTAGTGGTCATCTTTCCTTAGAGAACAAAACGGAGCTTTCTGGTGATGTATTGTTAAAAGCCGAGGATGGTTCTAATATATTGGTTTCAGTTGATGACTCTATCATTGCTGGGGAGGCTTATGTTGATAGTCGTTCTTATGCCAAGTTAGATTTAGTTAATGGGTCAACTTGGCTTTTAAAGAAGGCAGCGTATAAGCGTTGGAGCCCCCCAGATTTAGAATGTGTGGGTTCGTGTATTTCATCTGTAAGTCTTACAGATAGTCGTATTGAATTTGAGCCTTTAGACTCTGAAGATCAGTATAAATTACCTCTTCCTGGACAATATCAAACGCTTCGTATTGGAAGGGGAGAAGGTACAGTTTATAGGGCACATGGTAATGCTTCAATTAATCTTAATGCACGTTTGAATCCAGACGATTCTAATGACAAGCAATTAAGCGATCGCTTGGTAATTCATGGTGATATTGAAGGTAAAACTACTGTGCATATATTAGGTACTTCAGGCAATAAAGAAGAAGTTCGGGATATTGCTGAGGTTTCTCAAAGTATTTCGATTATTCAGGTATATGGGCAAGCGGAACATGATTCTTTCCAACTTGATGGTGATTATGTTGCATTGCAGAATTCTCCATACAAATACACCCTTCGTTCTTACAGTCCGGAAATGACGTTGAAACAAGAGTATAGTTATCAGAAGTTTCTTAAGGACGGTGGGACGTTCTGGGACTTCCGTTTAGAAAATCAGTATGTTAAGTCTGCTATTTCTGAAGTTAGGAGTATTCATCTTGGAAATTCTGTAAGATCAGTTGTACCACAGGTTCCAACTTATCTCCTTTTGCCAAACAGCATATTCCACGCTGGTTTAATGGATATCAGCAGTCAAAATAAGCAG
>NZ_JBEPLI010000029.1:0-10624 GCF_040545155.1 Bartonella silvatica | reverse complement strand
GAAAAGAACCTGATCAAAGCCGCCATTGGCACAGGCGTTCAAACGGCTCTTGAGGGTGGTTCTTTTGACAAGAACTTTTTTAACAATCTGCGCATCGCCCTGTCTGATACGGTTGGCAAATCGTTGGCAGAAGAAATCGGTACCGCCAAGGCTGAAGGCAAAATAGATACGGTCACGCAGATCGTTGCCCACGCCGGTCTTGGCTGTTTAAAAGGCGCTGTTGCGAGTGGTGCTTGCTCTGCCGGTGCTATCGGCGGGGCTGTGGGTGAAGCCACAGCTATGCTCCAGTTTCAATTGTGGTCCAAAAATTTAATACAAAAAGAAATAGCAGCATTGAATGGTCGTATTCCAACGGCAGAAGAACAAGCGCGTATAAATGCAAAGATTGAAGCACAGTTTTCTGATTTTAATGATCATGCCATTGATGTAGCGCGTGCTGCTGGGGGCTTTGCAGCGGCCCTTGCTGGTGGTGATGTCAATACTGGCGCGGATGCCGCTGGAAATGCTGCGGAGAATAATTTTCTTCCTGCGGTAGCAGCATTAGCAGCATTCATTGTGTCGCTTACACCAGAAGAGTTGGCAGCTCTGTCTCTTTTTATGGCTGGCGGAGCAACTGTTGTTGGATCCTCTAGCAATGGGACGGCTATAACGGATTTCCTTGGCTATTTGTTTGCATCGAAAAATGCAGAAGAAGACAGCGAAAAAACAAACCAAAACTCACAAGAAGAAAAAAATAAAGATTCTCAGAAGGAAAGTAAAAATAAGAAAAAAAACGGAAACAATAAAGAACCACAAAACAATAATGATGGAAAGGGTAACATACTTGCACAAGTCAGGAAGCATCATGACAAAAAACGCGATGAAAAAATACAAGAATTAAGGGATGAAGGATGTATAGTATGCGAGACAGAAATAGTATTCAAAACTAAGACGGATAAGGGGGTAGTAAGATCTCGTGCGGATATTGTTGGTATAAGGAAGGGTAAACTGTTTGTTGGTGATGTAAAAACGGGAAAAGCTGGTTTAAGTGGAAACCAAAAGATTTTGAAAGAGGCATATAAAAAAGGAAATAGTGAGTCCACAAAAGGAAAAATTATAAATTTTTTTAAAGAGAACAAAGAGTTCTTAGAGAAATATCAAGAATCGTTTAAAGGTTTTAAAGGAAGTGATAAAAAATTAAACGAGGCTAGTGAAAAATGGATTAAAGAACAATTGAGTAATAAGTTAGACAAAATGGACTTTTACACTTTTCATTATCCAGGACTTTTTGAATGAAAGTGAATAGCGATGCGAACTAAAGACGTGACAGAGATTTTAAAAACGCTTGGCTGGGAGACGAAAGATCAGCTATTATTTACAGTGGTAGAACAACATTAGCGTGAATAAGCTGCGACTTATGGAGAATAATCTATGAACTTTTCGTTAAAAAAAATACATCGCCCTGATATTATTTATGTGGAGAAAGGTGTATTAAAAGTTATTGATATAAAAACTGGTAATTCTCAATTAACAGAATGTCAAAAAGATTTCGAAATAGCGTATAAAACAGGAGATGCAAAACCTTTTGGGAAGATTATGAAACGGTATTTAGGTGAAAATAAGGAACAGCTTAATAAATACCAAGAAGATTTGAAAAAATTTGAAGGAGATGCAGAGCTTCTGAAAGAGTTTAGAGACAATTGGAGTGAAAATCAGATAAACAAAGAGTGGAATAGAATAATTCCTTATACAGTTAGCTGTTATCCGGGGGTTGGAGAAGAGTGAAACATTATGCAAACTAAAGATGCAGCAGAAATATTAAAAAGTCTGGGCTGTGAGCCCTATCGTGATGAAGTAGGCGATACATTTGCCCATTATTATCTTCCGGATCGCATCGTGGATTTGAGCTATGGTGTGAAACATGAAAAGGATGGTGAAAAATTTTGGTTATTAGCTAGTCTCACAACTGCTTCTTATAGTCTTGCTTGTGAATATTCTAGGGGGCAAAAGTCACGGTATGGATATATACTCTATCCAGAAATAGGTGATTTCGGGGTTACGGTACCGGATCTTTCAGAAAGTCATATTGAATCTGCTTTAAACAAAGTCATCACTTGGGCAAAAACACGAAATATTGAACAAAAATTACATGAAGAAGCTGCTAATCATTCTCTTGTTGCAAAGGCTCTTCTCGGCGATATAGAAGCTTTAAGGAGTTATAAGTCTACGCCCAAAATAAACGTATCAGAATTTTCTGATTATAAAATGATGACGTGGAATGGACGCCTGCTTCTTTTTGCACAGGCCTATAAAAATGGGGAATTAGACGATATTCTAACGCGTAAGAAGCCAAAACAGCGCTCGATAAGCCTCACAGCAGCAATGCGCGTTCTCAAAACACAAGGGTGGTTTGCAACGGAGCCTGGAAAAATGTGGTTGGTTTTGCCCGACCGCTTTATTCAATTTGATTTTGGTTTTATACGTCTCCATGACAATTACAATGTCCGTATTGAAGCTGAAATATCTAATAAAGAGATTTCTGTCGCTTGCAAATATATTCACTATAGTGGGGAGTATCGGTGTATATCACCTACAAATATTTATAATTCTTTTAATACGATTGGGGGGGGGATTTTTAGTGGTTTTGGTAAAGGCATTGATATTTGTGTAGAGACATTAGATGAGCAAGAGCTTATCAAAATCTCTGAGCGGATAATACAGTGGGCACGTGCCCAAGATTTACAAGCATCAATAGAAAGCAAAACGCTTATCCAAAAATATAGCTACAATATAGATATAGTCTGGCATTTAGCTTGTTTAGCATTGACAGGTCAAATTGATGTCCTGAAATCTTATCAAAATTTTTTAGAAGCAGGTACGATTTCTGAGATTTTGGATGACAGTGAAGTAGAGAGATATATTAACCATGCCGTTCAATTTGCTGAAAGACATCTGAAAATCCTTCATGAGAGAGAGGCTGCAGAAGCACATCTCAGTCCACAAGTTTTGATTACTTTCAATAAAGTTACAGAGCAATTAAAAGAAATAGGGTGGACAGTTTATCGTGATAAAAACTACAATCGCAATGCCTATTTTATAAGCAAAGACCATATCATTAATATAATGTACAGCCTTGATACAAAAGGAAAAACACCGATCCTTATATTCAAGGCTTCCCTATCAACACTTAGTTTTTCTACTGCTCATAGAGAGATGTTTCCTAGATTGCCCCAATATATAGCTCTCAAAGAGGCAGAAGAAGTTTATACAGTTTCTAGTACTGAATTGGATGAAGGCAAGCTAAAGGAGATTTGTACAGATATACTTGAGTGGGCTGATCGGCAAAATGTCAATCAAATCATCTATGATTATGCCGCTTTGCCAACAAATAGTGAACTTAATCTTGTGCTACGCCACTTTGTTGCACTTGTTCTGATTGGTGATATTGAAAAGCTCAAATTTTATAAGGAAAGTTTCAGGGCAAAGAACCGTCTAGGCTTTGTAGATACTATCACAAAATATGATATTGACAACGCTCTTACTCTTGCACGGCGTTATCGAATGGGTTTTTCAAAAAACGCTCCGATTTTAAGCTTGGATGCGCAAACAGCATCTGTTGCTTCTAAAACAACTTCTGTTGAAGTGGCAGAGGAAGTGGATGAAGCGGATGACACTGATGATCGTCTCACCATGGAAAGTGCTCATGCACTTTTAAAAAGCCTAGGCTGGTCAACTGAGAAAATCAATGAGAATGACCATATGGCAAGCTATCAATTGGCTGATCGTGAAGTAGACATTCTTTATAACGACGAAATTGCCAAAGACTACCCGCAATTTGATAGCGCCTTTATGATTAGCACGGGCATTCTTTCCACCGCTTGTAAATTCATTGATCCTACCCACACGGAAGATATTCCAGACATACAGCTTAATTTTGAAGCCAAGGGATTAGAAATCTTTGAACCAGAAGTCACTGCGGATCGTTTAACACAGGCGCTTGATGATGCGCTAGAATGGTCAGTCGAAGAAATTGATCTTTCTGAAAGACTTCGCTCTGATTATGGCGCTGCTCCTTGGGAAAAAAGCACCACGTCTAAAGCAAACGATGCACCTTATGCTTTACTTCATCTTGGCGCTCTTGCTTTATTGGGTGATGTTGAGACCTTACAATCTTATCAGCAAAGCTTTACGGCAGGTGATCACCTAGGCTTTGACGAGAGCATCAACAAAAACCACCTTGAACGTGCATTAGCTTTAGCCAAAGAAGTAGCAAAAACCAAACAACTGAGCTACGCTTTGATTGAACGGGTGGCAGAAAAGTTTGATGATCAACAAGAGGTTATCAGCAAGGAGCAATCCCGCTCGTGGAAAGAGAAAATAGTCAATTTTATCGGAAAAAAAGACAAGAAATAACACCTAAAAAATATCAAAAAGATTTCAAAAATTTAGAAAATAAGGCGCGGTCCAAAGCCTTGATCATAGTTGAGAAACTCAACAGTGGTATGGCTTTGATCATGGTTTTGATGCAAGATTTTAAGGAAACAACCTATAAAAAAGATCTATAAAATTATTCCATAGATTAGCAAAATCCCTTTTATGAATTTTTATCAGTTCTTTTGAATGATAACCTTATGATTTTAGAGAATTGATTACAACGTGCTTTATGAAAATCATATGATCCTTTAAAGCTTTTCAAAAGATAGCTTGTAACTCATAAGAGATGCTATCAAGATCATTATAGTTATGAGTTTTGACGGGGTTTTGAGTTTTGAGGGTTGCTGCTATTATGTAAAAAAACGATAAAAAGCAAAAACGTTATTTTTCAATAGGTTAAGATTTTACAGATCTTAAAAAAACAACCTCTATTGATAATGCAATCTATAAATTCAACTAATAATATACGTTTTGAGGGGGTTTTGACGGTTTTTACACCTTCAAAACCTATAAGCAAAATGAATATATATAACTCTCTTTAAACAAAGCTTTTGAAAACAATAAAGCACTCATTTTAGATTACGGTATAACCTCTTAAAGGCAATCCAAATAAGAGTATCTAAAAGTGCAAGTTTCTTCTTTTTAGAATAACGCATGATAAATTATCCTTTTAAAGATTGTATGCAAGCAATGTATAAAGGGGTATAGACTACAGTTATAAGCTCTATACCCCTTACGAGTTTATCATACCCATTTGTAAGCATGCTTTATAAGTTATTCAGTTTCTCTTAATACCAAATTTGGTAAGTTCTTAACGATTTTCATTGTTTCTAAACTTACGGTAATAACCCTTTGAAACAACTCCAAAGGATAAGCAGGGTTTCCAACGGTTTCAACAGCATAGCGATTGGTATCATTAACAATGCCGCTCTTTTTATCAGTCTTTACACATTGCCGTTCCATAACCCATTCAAGAGCGGGTTTACCATTGACGATATATTCATAAGCTTCAAGAGGGATATCTGTCATTGTGACATTGCTGTTGTAAAAAACTGTCGATTTATCTTTTACTTTACTATTCCCAAAAAAATTCATTTCTGTAACATAATAGAATTTTTCAGGATTAGGGATGTCAGTTAATTTTGGATTGCCTTTTTTAAAGGTCACGGGATAAGGCTCTACATCTTCATAATTCACGTGCAAATGACCCAGTTCACGCCCTGCTGTTACAAACTTCCAAAAATCATCAGCACTCTTTACGCAAGGGATACGAGGCAATTCTTTAGAGAGGTTATCAGCATAACGGGTGCGGTAATCTTCTGAATGCAAAATCCCGTAAACATAATAAAATAGATCATCTTTAGTGATAGTTTCATTAGGATAAGCGGCTTTAAAATGTGCTAATCCTTCATCCGTAATGGCATCACGGCGTTGTAAACCAGCTGTTTTGTTTTCCTCTATAGAGTTTGTAAATAAATGGGATTGCTTTTCACTTTTCTCTTTTAAGGATACAATATCTTCATAAAGATATTGCGGAAAGCATTGACCGTTTTCTATCACCTGATAATCAGACACAGCTTTAATCATAAGAACAGAAAAGTTTTTTTTTGCTCCTATGCCTGTAAGTTGTATCATTTTATTTTCAACTGATTTTCCTATAGGAAATATACATGGCATTATGGAAACTCTATCGTTGAAAGCACGATTATAATAGAGCCATTGTTTTGTAAAAGGGCGATAAATACTTTGAATAAAGCACGTCTCCTCGAACTCAAATAATTTTTCTCTTATAAATTCTCGTTTAAGAGTACTACTCCAACTGATCTTTGTAGCATCAGCGTTAACGAAATTGTCTATAGCCTTTTCACGTATTTTGCGATCAACATGTCCATAAGCTTCGTTAAAGCGCTCCACTTCGCTATTATAGAAGTTAATCATGTTGTACATGTTTTTTGATAAAGCATTACGACTTGAGTTGTATGCCCACGCATCACGACTGGTTAGAACGCCACAGGAATAAGTTTCAAAAAGCTTTGTATCATGACCTTTCTTAACACCTAAAGCTAGAAATGTCTTGAAACTGTCATCACGTTGATTTATCCAATCATTATGCCTATCCGGTGTAATTATTTGCCAACCTTGTTTACTCCGTGTAATACCATTAATGCTACCAAATTTTTTAATTGTCTTAAGCTTTTCTTCTCTATTGAGATAATCTCCAATATCACGGAAATATATCTTACCATGCTGCTGTGCATTTGGATTTTTTACGAGAATAGAGATAGCTATAGGAGCTCGTGATCCAGAACCAAAAATCTTGCCGCCTTCTTTTCGCGAAAGTTCTCCAGACGTTCGTTGATTGCCCCGTAAATGGAAAATATAAAGGCTGCTAAATTCTTCAACAAGGCACTTTCGCAAGCCATCCATAGATTTAGTATCTACAAACCCTGCATTTGTAACAAAACCAATAACACCACAGTCTTTTATACGGTCACTTGCCCAGCGAATGGCGCGGATGTAACTATCATAAAGCGCCTGCATAAGACTTGCTTTTGAATGAGCGGCATAAGTGTCACCAATACGTTTATTTAATATGGGATAGGGAGTGTTCTTTGCATTGTCGTTTTCGCTTTTTTGTCCTATCGAATAAGGAGGGTTACCAAAGATAACTTTGATATTTAGTTTCTTTTGATGCTCTAAATATTCACTGTTTTCTTTAAATAATTTTTGCAACAAACTCTTCTCTTCAATCATTTGAAACGTATCAGTCAGACCAATATGCTTAAAAGGAATATAATCACCTTTCATAAGACCATGATAAGTTGCTTCAATGTTAATGGCTGCTATGTAATAGGCTAGCAAGACAATCTCATTTGCGTGGATATCATAACGGTATTTATATTCCATATCCTCTGGTTTGATGAGTTTTGATTGTAACAGCCGCGTAATAAAGGTTCCTGTTCCAGTGAAAGGGTCAAGAATAGAGACACCTCGTGAACCCAAGCTTTTTCCAAATTCATGACGCAACACATCATCAACAGAATGAATGATAAAATCAACAACCTCAATGGGAGTATAAACAATGCCTAATTTTTCTACTGTACGCGGAAAAGCATAACGGAAAAATTCATTATAAAGCTCTACAATTAAACTTTGTTGTGCTTCAAGAGTGGTAATTCCACGCGTGTAAAATTGTACACTCTTAGAAATATTTTTGAGATCTTGAGATTCTTCTTTAGGGGCAACTTTATCAAGGACATTGAGTACACGTTGTAAAGCACAAGAGACGGGATTCTCTTGAACAAACTGATGCCCTTCAAATAAAGCATTAAAGACTGGACGCGTCACAAGATGTTGCGCAAGCATTTCAATTGCATTTTGTTCGGAGATAGTTGTGTTTAAATTGTTACGCAATTCGGTCATAAAATCATTAAACACCTGCCGTGTTTCAGTTTCTGATTTTTTTAAAACCTCAGTTAAGCGTGTGATATGAGTTTGAGCAAGATCACCAACATTTATTGCCCATTTTTTCCAATAGCTAGGGTCGTAAAATCTATTAACAATAGCAGCTTTAATGACATCTTTACATTTAGAAAAAAGGGGGAGTTCTCCTTGTTCTTCACATATGTGAGAGGATTCGTAAGTTGCTAACCCAATATTAAGTCCTGAATACTCTAATTTTGAGCGTATAGGTAAATCATCAATAACCGTAGTCGTATCTTCTAACTCAAGTTCTTGAGAAGCAGCAACGATTTCAAGAGCATCGCTTACGTCTTGTTTTTTGTGCATATGGTGAATTATTTTATTAAAATTGTCATCATGGGCACGTAAAGCATTGAGAACTTGCCAGATGACATTATATTTTTTGTTGTTTTCTAAGGCTATTTCCGGCGGAATGTCAGCGGGTATCCCAATGGGTAGAATGATATAGCCTCTTTTTTTACCCTCTGCTCGACGCATGACGCGTCCTATCGCTTGAATAATCTCAATTTGACTTTTTCGCGGGTGTAAAAATAGAATGGCATCAAGAGCAGGAACATCCACGCCTTCAGACAGACAGCGTACATTGGTAAGTACACGACACGTATTTTCCCCCGCATCTTCCTTTAACCAGTCGAGTTGTTTCGTACGCTCTTTAGCACTAAAGGTTCCATCAATATGGGCAAGGGTACAGTTAAGAGGAGGAGTATCTTTATAGTTCTTATGAAGAGCGCGTAAAGATTCTTGCACTTTTTCTTTTTTGAATCTCTTGCATATGCGTTTAGAAGTCTCAATATCTTTGCAAAAAACTAAAGCTCTACGCATGGGCTTGGGGTCATCTTTAAGATCAAGTTTCAGATCCATTTTGGTAAGGGCTCTATAACAGCCATTAATCTTGGTCCTATCGTCAAGAATAAGTTCATAATTCTTATCGGTAATAAGATGTTGAATGGATTGGCTTACTTCTTTTTCATTGACAACTAATATGATAACTTTACAAGGTGCTAACAGCTTATCCTCTAAAGCACGTGAAAAGTTGTAAGAGAAAAGTTGTTTGCCATAGAGTTTTTCATTATCCATGGACACTAAAACGTTATTGGATAAGAAAGCATTCCTTTTCAGCTTGTCACTAAAGATCTTAGGCGTTGCTGTCATATACAGACGTTTTTTGCCTTGAATGATGCTGTTATCGTGAACCTTGATAAATTCAGATTCATTGTCTTCACTTCCCAATAAAGCTCCAGTCGTTCTATGCGCTTCATCACAGATGATCAAATCAAATGCGGGTAATCCATGATCCTTTTGTGCATCAGAAATCACTTGGATAGAATGGTAAGTTGAAAAGATAACCGTCATCGCATCTGCTAGGTTTTCACGAGCTTCTTTAGCAAGGGCTTTGGCGTCCGTGGTAGCAGGGAGAACAAGATCTGATGTTTCCATGCCAACAATATCATCTTGGTTTTTACGACGCTTGCCTACTTTCGTATCCGAACACACCGCAAAAGAACGCAAGGGCACTTGTGCATCGGCTGTCCATTCACGGATTGTTTGTGAGACTAAAGCCAGAGAAGGCACCAGAAACAACACACGCTTGCCTTTCCCAGCAAGGCTTTCTGCTATCTTCAAACTGGTGAAAGTCTTGCCCGTTCCACATGCCATAATCAGCTTGCCACGGTCTGCTTCTTTTAAACCTTCACAGACTTTCTTGATGGCTTCTTCTTGATGGGGACGAGGCTCTTTTGTTGATTTCAGAACCACTTCTTGTTTTGTTGCAAATATTTGCCAATCTATCCGACTGTTTTCCATATGACGAAGGTCAATGCGATAAACGGGGATCGCTTGTCCTTTAATCATGGCATTCACATTGTCACTTAATTCCACTTCCGTACTATCAACGAGAAGACGATATTTAAAGATATCTTTTCCAGATGCCGCGATAAAGCTATCAATATCCTTTTTACTGATCTGATGGTCTGCTTGATAAAACTTACATTGAATAGCGACATAGCCCTCTTGATTGCGAAGCTTAGCAACCAAATCAATACCGATATCATTTTTATTCCAACCTTCATGCTCTTTAGCCCATTCATAATAGCTCTCAACTTTTTCATATCGCCCATAGTGGAGAGGGTCATACATAAGATATTTTGTCACAAAATCTTCAAACACTTTCCCCCGTAGAGCATTTGATGTTGCCTGTTCACGATAGGATTGTAAAAGGGAGCGTAAAGTGACGTGTTCATTATCAGACTTAATAGATTGCAGCATATTGTAATAAAAATCCCTTGCCTTATGATATGATTAATATTCATCAAAAGAATCAAAACGAAGCTTATTAAATCCATTTTGAGTAAATGGTGAAAAAAATGCAGAAAAATGCGAAAAAACGGATAAATTTTTTTAAAAGGGGTTTTTAAAGGTACTTATCCACAGCCCATGACATGGAATAAGATCAGCAAAGTAGTAAAATTTGCTATTCGTTTTATGAAAAAAAGACAAATTCACTATGTGCTTTAAAATATCAGAATGAGTACTTTGATAGATTTTATGAATCATTTTCCTTATAGGTTTTGAAGGTGTAAAAACCGTCAAAACCCCCTCAAAACGTATATTATTAGTTGAATTTATAGGTTGTGTTATCAATATGAGTTGTTTTTTTAAGATCTGTAAAATCTTAACCTATTGAAAAATAATGTTTTTAATTTTTATCGTTTTTTTATCTAAAAGGGGC
>NZ_JBEPLI010000028.1:0-11416 GCF_040545155.1 Bartonella silvatica | reverse complement strand
CTGCTTATTTTGACTGCTGATATCCATTAAACCAGCGTGGAATATGCTGTTTGGCAAAAGGAGATAAGTTGGAACCTGTGGTACAACTGATCTTATAGAACTTTCACGATGAAGATTCGTATTTGAACCAGCAAAAAGCTTTAAACCAGTTTCAACTTTAGGAGTAGAATCAACATACCTATTCTCAAGACGAAAATCCCAATATTCTCCTTCACCTTTGACCAACCTTTGACCAGCATGCGCCTTTCCTAAACGAGACTCTGGACCGTAAGCATAAAGCCTATACTGATAAGGTAAATTATCCAATGCAATATAATCACCATCGAGTTTAAAAGAATCTTCTTTTGCTTTTCCAGAGACTTGAATAATGGAAATCCCATGGTTATTTCCACCACTTCCTGTTCCCCCTCCTGGACTTTCTGGAACAGCGTGTACATGGACTATTGTTTGTCCCTCAACATCACCATGAACTAAAAGACGATCCGTTTTTTGATCTTGAAGAGCTCCCCCTTTATTTAAATATGTATTAAGATGAAGATGGGCATTACCCTCCGTACTATAAACTGCCCCCTCTCCTCCAACGCGAACACGTATTTCACCAACCGGACTATAAACAACCTTCGCCCCCTCTCCAACACACAGGGTTTGATAGCCATCGACCATATTAGCTTCCGGTTGTTTAAAAATAATAGAACTATCAGAAAGGTGCACTCTTGAAATAGATGAAATACCTATGGAATCAGAACTCTGCGCTTTTTGATATTGAGGACGCGATAAAGTCCATTTTGAATGATTCATTAACTTCAATAAGGTAATGGAGCTTTCATCAACACGTGCTCCCCCTGAAAGAGTAGAGTTATCAGCAAAAATTTTTAAAGAAGCCTTATCATCAGCTCTCAGTAATAAATCTCCAGAAAGTTCTGTACCCTTTGTAAGGTTAACCGAACTATAAAATTTGCTACTATAAATAGCTGTACTATTGGGAACAATAAAAGAAGTTTTGTCTAAATCAACAGTATAGTTTCCAGTTATAGTCGTAATGTTTTTTTCTTCTAAATCCTTTAAAAAGCGCATACCATAAAAGGTTTCTCCTCCCTTCACGCTAACATTAGATTCTGATATCCCAACATAACTGTGTCTTGTCTGTAACAAGATACCATGCGTATTAACAACATCGACTGTACCTTTAGAAAAGAACATAAAGCCATCATCTTTAACTATATGAAAAGCTGAATTTTCATTCACTTTTTCTGTATTTTCTACTTGATGACCCTTCCCTTTAATAGATACAGCCCGCAGAGTAATCCTTCCTGCTCTTTCTATTTTAACCCCGACACCATTGGTAAAGTCAATTTCGCCTCCATTCATATCAATAGTTGCATCTCGTTTACGGACTGAATTACTATTCACTACATTGCTTTTATTTGTGCCATTCTCTGTACCACTCTCGGTATCATTATTTGTTCTACTGCCTGTAGGATTACTCGTGTTATCGTTTGTGTTAATAACACGACTAAAGAGACCTACCCCTCCGTCACTTGTATTAATATTTGTATTAACTAAAGAAACGTACGAGTTCCCATTAACACCATTTTCTACATGTGCAGAAACTCCAACTTTTCTTGCATCAACTGCTCCTCCTTCAATTTCAACACGACCATGAACAACATCCACTCCTGTTGATACATCTTTCAAAGTCGACTTCGTCAGAAAAATTTCCCCCCCCTCCGACACTTTTGCACCGGTTTCCCAGATTTCTGTGCCATTATTTGCGCTATTAACGGTTATATTTTCCCCTCTAAGCACTGTATTATTTTTAGATACCTCTATTGCAACAGTTTCGCTCACACCTTTAATTTTCTGATAACTTTGACCAGAGATTTTTTTCTCTTTTCCGTCATGACATTTATAGGATGAGGCACTTTTACCATTAGAAACCTCACCACATGAAGTCCCATTTTTCACCGTCGGGGTAACATTTCCTGTAGCATTTACACTGTGCACAAAAAAAATCATTGCTGTTGTGACAGCACATAGAAAGAAATGACTTTTAAATATTTTTACCATAATTCCACCATATTGTCCTACCCAGTTAAAAAAGCACAAAACGGATTAAATCCGCCTTCATGAAGGGCAATTTATTTGATGCGTTTTGTTTTACTTTTCTGATTAATTAATTTATTTTGTATTTTATGTAAATATGCAATCAAGAAATAATTTGGGTAATGGCAAGTTTTACTATAAATTTACATTATGCTGTTTTAGGTATTTTCACCAATAAAACTTGATCTAACCTTAAAATTGACGTGCCATTCCTTACCTAACAGAACGGGTAAGTGAGTATTTGTTAACCATAACTCTCTGGAAATAATCACAAATTTGTATATATCTATTTGATTTATTTTTAATAGAGTGATCATCATGTTATTAAAGTATAAAACTTACAGCTTTATCTCTTGCTTCTCATCCAATCTTGCAACTTCCAAAACCATCTCAATTTGATATTTTTTCAAGTAAAAACTGTGCAACACTTAATGCTTTTTCTTATTATATCGTGTGAACAGCCCCCCATAGAAGCATCAAGGACTGAGCAATACTATTCTTCTGTACACTTATGCAGTAACATAACCAACATCACTATTATATTTATCAGTCCATAATGACATCAACAGCTTTTACAGTAAAATAATATATAAGGAGCATTTTTAATTCTCTCTCAAGCGACTTTTATCTACGTATCGATTTCACTTGTAATGTATAAATGAATAACTCTATTTGGATTAAAATAAAATAAATTAAAACGAGAGAATTATACGATACTTTAAATGCGAACTCAATATCAAAGCAATAAATTATTATTATAAATCAATATATTGTAATCTCACCATCTTATTTTTTATATAAATCTATTTCCCAGAAAAAATTTAAAGTATAATAATGTTTTTAGAAAAGGTTGTCATATAAAACTCATTAGACCACGTTATCTTACAACTTATAAAGTTATAAACACCCCCCTCATTTTATTAGCTTTTAATATTACAATGACTTCTGCATTTAAAAAATCATAAAAATAAGATATTTATATTTCCTTATTTATAGTTACTTACTTTTTAAAGGATTTTATCTACACAGCAATCACTTTTATAACGCACCAAAAACAATTTTTATAATTTTAAATACAAATAATAGAAGGAAAAAATTGCTGTGCTCAACATTACCATTTCTTATAAAAGACATGTCTTCGTCTTTATAAATCAATTTACTAAGGATAAAAACAGCTAATATGGTATAAAAATTGGAAGTCAATAAACCCAAAAGTCTGATTTATCTTTTCCAAAAAAACAAAACGACATCCATTGAAACAAACAATATTACAGCTCCTTTTTCTTGTAGCAAAAAGCAGTAACTTTTCGGATCCTAACATTGTTTTTATAAAGTAAAAGGCAGCACATATGCCGCCTTTTATGTGAAAATACGTACTCTGTCCTTACCCTTAAAACCGGTAGCGAACCCCTCCAGAAAAGCTGGTTCCAGAAAAACCAGCCTTGGTCAATTTGTGCTGGTAAGCCACATCACCATGAAGCATAAAACGTGGAGATAATTGTGCATTAAAACCAATACCACCTTCTAACGAAGAACCAAAAGCTCCAAGCTGAAAAGCATCTTTAAAGTGTACAAAGTGTTTGTCTTTAAAACCATGAGTAACATAAAACTTACCATAAAAAGAGACAACATGTGCGTTATCTGTCGCATCCAATGTCTTTGTTAAGCGACCTCCTGCACGCACAACCCATTGATCAAGTTTACCCATATCAATATCAAAATCATCAACGTCACGAGTCTTCTTGAATTGAAGATGCTGATAAATAGCCTGAACCTGTGGGGTAACAAAAAAACCTTCATATCCCGTGGCAAATGTCCAACCACTTGTTAAGGAAACATTCAGAGGACGCCCTTTTAAGGTTGCTGTCTTATCACGTGCAAGGGTGAGAACATCACCTTTAAACAGACCATAAGAGGCAAGACCATCAACATAAAAACCCTCATCACACCGTAAACCACCATACAATGTCGCTGACCATTGATCAAATGCACTTTTTTGGCTTTGTTCAACATCTAAGGGTTGCAAAGAAAGCCTTCCGTAAGAGCCTAGAACCCCAAAAGAAATAACACCATAGGCACTTTCGATGGTCTGCAACAAAACACCGGCGTCTATGGCATTATAATCAAACTCACCTCCATAACCATATTTAAATGCAGAAAGATTTGAATGATAACGCTGATGAGTACCATAACCCCGCAGGAAAAAAGCGGAATTTTCATGCATTTCTGACGACTCACCAGAACCATTTCGCCAAGCTTCTAGCTGTTTGCTTTGATTGGAAACACTCATCAAACCAATTTCGAATAAGACATTGGGCAAAAGAAGGTAGGTGGGAACTTGCGGAACAACAGCTTTTACATCTGGTGTTGGATCTGGTTCCGGATCAGGAAAAGGAGGGGGTGTTGGTGCAGGACTAGGAGAAGGTTTTGGGTACGGTTCAGGCTCAGGAGAAGGCGTTGGTGTAGGAACAATATATCTGTTCTCGAGACGAAAGTCCCAGAACTCTCCTTCACCGGCAACCAATCTTTGATGAGGATCAGCTACCCCTAAATCAGACTGTGGACCATAAGCATACAATTGATACTGATAAGGTGAGTGCTCCAATGTAACATAATCATCCTCTAACTGGAATGAACTCTGCTTTGCTTGACCTGAAACCTGAATGATTGAGATCCCTTGGTTATTGCCACCATTCCCCGTGTATCCTCCAGGACTTCCTGAAATACGACGTATATGAACCATTGTCGTTCCAGAAACATCACCATGTATCAAAACACGATCAGTTTTTTGGTTTTCAAGAGCCCCGCCTTCATTCAAATATGTGTTAAGATAAATATTTGCACCACCCTTCGCCCTATAAGCCTCACCTATGCCTTTTCCAATGCGAAGCATTTTATAAACATAATTCTCATCGGGTTTGGATTGTGTAAACTTAACGGAACTATCCCCCATGAGACCTAAAAATGAAATTGATGACTCATTCTTCTCACCAGTTTCACTCTGCCCTCTCGGTTCTTTTGGTTGTAAAGTCCATGTAGAACCGCTACCCAAGTGAAGTTCAGCCGTAGAATGTTCATCAACATAAGCATCTCCTTCAAGACTAGAAGAATTTGCTAAAACTTTTACCGAACCACCTTTCTCAACATGTAACAAAGAGCGTCCTGACAGAATACTCTGTATTAAAGTGACAACACCATAAGCATTATTTGTGCCATAAATGGTCACACTATTAGGAACAGAAAATACCACTTTATCTAAATTAATAACATCCAATTTATGCGGTGTTTTTTCGGCCTCTGATGAATCCACACTTTGAAAATTGGATACAATCATTGGTTCCTTTCCCCGAAAATATATACCATTTGCCCCCTTCCCCTCCACCTCAACAGATGAAGATGTAATATTGACTTCAGTCGTAGGAAAATCCTTCAGCAAATCTGCAGGCTGTATATCCAGACTTGAAGTATAAACAGCTCCTTCTGACAAGATGCCGTGAATGTTTTCAGCCTTAATAGTTCCTCCTTCAAAGTTCACGCTTCCCCCTATTCCTACATAAAAAACTGCATGACGATCCGCATTCTGTTCTTTACCTTTTCCATGAATAGTAACATCATCAAAAGCTACATCTCCTTTTAATTCAGAATGAACCCCATGACTGTCTCTAAAATAAATCTCCGCTCCTTTTATCTTAACCTCTGGAGCACCGAAATTAAAAATGCTTGCCTTCCCACCGCTTGTTTCTATTTTTATCTCATTTAAAATAATATGCGTTCCTCTTCCTATGGCTTGAACTGCCATCTCACTTCCCGTAATATTTCCACCCTTAACCTTAACTGTTCCCTGGCTTGCTTGGAAAGCTACCTTGATATTCTTCAGAATTGGTGTGTCTAAAAGCACCCTCCCACCATTTGATACAGATACACCACGTGTAAAATTTTTATCTTGAACTTCGCTACCAATCGTTACATTTCTTCCCGTAACTTCCGCAACCGGCCCCCTTACCGTTAAAGCAGTAAAATGATTAGAATTATTCGCAAACTTATAGAATTTATCATTAATTGTGTATTTTCTACAATTGTTGCATATAAAGTATCCCCCATCATATAAAATAAGCTGACCTGCCTCTTCTACTTCATGGATGAGTAGCCCTTCATTCTCCTTTACTTTATCATTAAAACTATTATAGCCGATATCAATGTTTCCTGTACCTTGACTCCTCCCTCCCCCATTAAAGGTATCTTCATATCTCTGACTAAAGCTTTTCGTGTCAAAGCGCTCTCCATACTCTTCTCTAAAATGAGCCACACTAAACCCTTGCAATAATTCCATCACAGGGCTCACAGAGAAGGGCTGAGACACCACTGTAATCTTATAATCTACACTCTCCCTTGCTTGTGCATAAGACTCTATTCCATTTTGTAGAAAAAAAAGGATAGCTGTTGTAAAGTTGCACACATATGCATGTTTCCTAAATACTTTAAACATAGTCTCCTCGTCTCCTCGAAACTTCCTTTCCCCTCCACTGAAAAAAAAGCATTCGCATAATAACCCTGACGCATACATCGATATATGAAAAGGCAATAGCCAAAAGGATGTACATACAGCTCGTTTGACTGGTGCGATACGTTATTCAAACTAATTTAGTAAAAGACCTATGTGCCGCACAAACACCACCCAAAAGAGAATATAACGATAAAACACTTTATAAGTGTATAATTCATTCTGTATTTTGTGTAAAGCAAAAAAATAAAACCATTACGTGTATTTAACACGCGCACAACTTGTCATTATTGATTTTGAAATTAAGTAAGGATATGGAAATAAAAACTGCTTCAATTTGTAAAAAAATAACTTTAAAATAAGCTCATATAAAACTCCAAAAGAAAAAAAGAGAGCGCCATAAACTATTTCGCGAGATTGGACAAACGCACACCATCCCCCTGAGATAAAATCGATTATTATAATTATCTTATATTATAAGTGTTTTAAGAAAATTTGCTTTAACATAGAAAGCTATTTCTATGCATAAAAACAAACAATATTACAGCTCCTTTTTCTTGTAGCAAAAAGCAGTAACTTTTCGATCCTAACATTGTTTTTATAAAGTAAAAGGCAGCACATATGCCGCCTTTTATGTGAAAATACGTACTCTGTCCTTACCCTTAAAACCGGTAGCGAACCCCTCCAGAAAAGCTGGTTCCAGAAAAACCAGCCTTGGTCAATTTGTGCTGGTAAGCCACATCACCATGAAGCATAAAACGTGGAGATAATTGTGCATTAAAACCAATACCACCTTCTAACGAAGAACCAAAAGCTCCAAGCTGAAAAGCATCTTTAAAGTGTACAAAGTGTTTGTCTTTAAAACCATGAGTAACATAAAACTTACCATAAAAAGAGACAACATGTGCGTTATCTGTCGCATCCAATGTCTTTGTTAAGCGACCTCCTGCACGCACAACCCATTGATCAAGTTTACCCATATCAATATCAAAATCATCAACGTCACGAGTCTTCTTGAATTGAAGATGCTGATAAATAGCCTGAACCTGTGGGGTAACAAAAAAACCTTCATATCCCGTGGCAAATGTCCAACCACTTGTTAAGGAAACATTCAGAGGACGCCCTTTTAAGGTTGCTGTCTTATCACGTGCAAGGGTGAGAACATCACCTTTAAACAGACCATAAGAGGCAAGACCATCAACATAAAAACCCTCATCACACCGTAAACCACCATACAATGTCGCTGACCATTGATCAAATGCACTTTTTTGGCTTTGTTCAACATCTAAGGGTTGCAAAGAAAGCCTTCCGTAAGAGCCTAGAACCCCAAAAGAAATAACACCATAGGCACTTTCGATGGTCTGCAACAAAACACCGGCGTCTATGGCATTATAATCAAACTCACCTCCATAACCATATTTAAATGCAGAAAGATTTGAATGATAACGCTGATGAGTACCATAACCCCGCAGGAAAAAAGCGGAATTTTCATGCATTTCTGACGACTCACCAGAACCATTTCGCCAAGCTTCTAGCTGTTTGCTTTGATTGGAAACACTCATCAAACCAATTTCGAATAAGACATTGGGCAAAAGAAGGTAGGTGGGAACTTGCGGAACAACAGCTTTTACATCTGGTGTTGGATCTGGTTCCGGATCAGGAAAAGGAGGGGGTGTTGGTGCAGGACTAGGAGAAGGTTTTGGGTACGGTTCAGGCTCAGGAGAAGGCGTTGGTGTAGGAACAATATATCTGTTCTCGAGACGAAAGTCCCAGAACTCTCCTTCACCGGCAACCAATCTTTGATGAGGATCAGCTACCCCTAAATCAGACTGTGGACCATAAGCATACAATTGATACTGATAAGGTGAGTGCTCCAATGTAACATAATCATCCTCTAACTGGAATGAACTCTGCTTTGCTTGACCTGAAACCTGAATGATTGAGATCCCTTGGTTATTGCCACCATTCCCCGTGTATCCTCCAGGACTTCCTGAAATACGACGTATATGAACCATTGTCGTTCCAGAAACATCACCATGTATCAAAACACGATCAGTTTTTTGGTTTTCAAGAGCCCCGCCTTCATTCAAATATGTGTTAAGATAAATATTTGCACCACCCTTCGCCCTATAAGCCTCACCTATGCCTTTTCCAACGTGGAGTGTATGATAATAATAATTCTGGGCAGATTCCGGCTCTTTAAAATTAACATCACTATTATCCATAAGACTTAAAAGTGAAAGAGATGATTTATCTTTCAAATTAGATTCACTCTGCTTGCTTTGTCCTTTTGATTGTAAATTCCATATTGCCCCATCTCCCAAATAAAGTTCAGCCGTAGAATGTTCATCAACATAAGCATTTCCTTCAAGGGTAGAGGTATCTGCCAAAACCGTTACAGAAGCACCATTCTCAGCTTTTAATAATAAATTCCTTGAACGAAGAGTGCTGCTCGATAAACTGACAGCACCGTGAACAGTATTCTGAGCATAAATAGCCGCATCATCAAAAACTGAAAATACTGTTGCTTTCAAATTAACAACATCCAATCTCGGTATAGCCTCTTCCTGCCCTGATGAAGCGAGTTCTTGAAAGTCAGAGGCATTCGACACATTATTCCCTCGAAAATATATACCATGAGCTCCCATACCCTTTACTGTAATGGAAGAATCTTTTATGTTTACCTCTGTTACACCACCATTGCTTGTTTCACTTTCAGGTAGCGGAATCGAATTAGGATTATTGACTGTATTTTCTAACAATATGCCATGGGCGTCTTCAACATCAATATTCCCCGAAAAATTAACTTTTCCCTTTAAATCCATTAAAAAAACTGCATGGTTTTTGTTCTCGTTTCCCTTTCCAGTAAAAGTCACATCCTCAATAGTTATCTTGCCGCTCAATGTTGAAGATACTCCAGAACTATTTTTGAAATCAACGGAGCCACCTTTCATAAAAATTTCTGAACCACCATAACTTACAAGGCTTGCCTTCCCATCACTTGTTGCAATCTTTGTATTCTCTAAGACAACATGCGCATCTTTTCCTATTGCCTCAACAGCCTTATGACTTCCGCTAATCTTTCCATTCTCTACATTAATTGTCCCTTTACCCGCTTGAAAGGCTGTCTTTGCATTCTCCAACACTGAATTTTTTAAAGTAATTTTTCCCCCTTCTGATACAGACACACCGTATGTATGAGACTTGTCAGAAACTTCACTACTAATAGTTATATTCTCCCCAATCACTTCTGCCTTTGGTCCCCTCACCGTTATCGCAGTATTAGAGGGATATCGGGAAGCATTTTCATCCGTAATCGTATAAGATTTATTGTTAATTGTATCTTGTCCGCAATCGTCGCATAGATAATATAATCCGTTAAACAGCACCGTTTTCCCTGACTGATCTTTTTTGAAAACATAACTATCACCAGCTTTGTCACCCCCTATCCCACTAAGAGGATTTCCACTGTTATTGCCACTCAAAACAGAACTCGTGTTAATAGAAAATTCTGAAGGGTCTTTAGACTCATGCATATTAGAATCGGCATTATTAAGTTGTCTTCCCTCTATTGGACTACTCGCTCCCTCTTCTCCACTCAACCTACCATCAATACCGTTCCCGGATACATAATCAAGCACCCTACTCGCAGAATCAGTAATCTCATAAAACCCATTCCCATTGTTTTCTAACTGTGCATACCCGCCTGCTCCACTTTGTGAATAAATATAGGGAGATACATATATATCAGGAGTTGAAACAACAGGAGAAACCGTGATCTTATAAAGCCTACCTTCACTACTCTCCGTATGTGATGCCTGCGCGCACGCCCCTATCCCACTTTGTAATAAAGAAAGGATAGCTGTTGTGAAGGTACATAAATATGCATGATTTTTAAACACTTTAATCATAGTTTCCTCGAAACTCTCTCACCCCTCTCATTGACAACAAAAACACTTTCAGCACACGCCAAAGAGCACCTTAGATATGAAAAGATGCCACAAAAGGATGCACTTACAGCTCACTTAACCGGTGGAATACGTTATTCAAATAAACTCGGCGAAAAATCTATTTGCAACAAATGGCTACCTATAAGTGAATAACAATTCATCACACTTTATAGGTGTATAGTGCATTCTGTATTTTGTGTAAAGCAAAAATAAAATTATAAGTCGCAATTAATTAAATTTACAACTTATTATTGCAAATCTAAACGATTGACTAAAAGTATGAGTGAAAAAGATTTCTTAAATCAGTAACAACCAGTTCTTCAAAACAGTCAAAAAACATCATGTTTTGTGACAGATAATTCAAATCAACATAAAGAATGATAGTACACGAACACTAAGAATCCACCATAAAAGCTCATAAAATCAGATACAATATAGCACTATAATCATAAAATTTTTTAAGAAAATTTGCTAAAGCTTTCAGAAAACTGACCATCACATAGAAAGATGTCTATACGTAAAAACACAAAAAATATTATTCGTATCTTTATTCATAATCAAAATAGCAATGATTTTTTGAGCATAAAAATAGACTATTATAAAGAAAAGGCAGCACAATGTGCTGCCTTTTGTATAAAGATACATACTGTACCTTAGTTCTAAAACTGATAACGCACTCCTCCAGAAAAGCTGGTTCCAGAAAAACCAGCCTTATAAATTTTATGTTGATAGAGAACATCACCGTAAAGAGAAAAGTTTGGAAGCAATTTAGCATCAAATCCCAATCCAGCTTCTAAGGAAGAACCAAAAGAACCTAACTGGAATGCATCTTTGAAACGCACAGATTGTTCTCCTCCAAAAC
>NZ_JBEPLI010000027.1:0-11515 GCF_040545155.1 Bartonella silvatica | reverse complement strand
ATCCTATTCCCTCACTTTTATTTACGCATCCCTCACTTAAAAAAACATATGGAAAATCAATAAATTATTTTTGATAAAAAAAAGCATGGTGCCCGTCGTGAGACTCACACAAGCTAGTTATGAGCTGGTAAATGCGCAGGACCTTTAATAATTTGGAGCAAGAAAGGTTGCTCTTTTGTCGCCGTTGGTGTTGTTTGGGTGATGAAATCAAATACTCGACCGTTTTGTAGACCATAGTGAGCTACTTTGGTTACTTGTTCATTTTTATTAAAATAAATGGCCAAAACTTTACGATCAATAATCTTTGTTTTCATAAATTGCATAGCGCGATAGCGTGTTTGTGAGATATAATAGAAGACTTCATTATCGTAGTTTGTCTTTAATGATGGTGTCCCTAAACTTAAAAGAACTTGTTCTTTACTTGAACCAACCATAATAGAGCTAAGGGCATTTTTATCGAGGATATAACCTTCTTGATATACCTGACTGGAACCCGAAGAATCAAGAAAACTGCAACCAGAAATTGCTACCATGCTTGCTATTGACAGACTCATCAGTAATTTACGTTTGATTAAGTCTACTCTCTGGGGCATCTGAAACAACGCTCTCTCCCTTTTGTATTTAAAAGTATGATCAGAAGGCAACCTCAAGTTTTTCTCCATTTTAACTCGATCGACGATAGATTACATTGAGCTTCCCTGTTAAAAATAAATTATGCCATATAGAGTTTCTTTAGAAAAGAAAAAAATGAATAAGCGTAGTTTGGCTTAATATCAAAGTGCAATATATCTTTTTTTTCATATTCGGGAGTTGTCAATGACTGTTCACAATGCTTCTCAAATGATATTTGCTTTGGCTTATCCAGTCTCAGTCCGTTCTCTGCCTGCTAAAGGTATGAGAGTCCATATTTGTGCAAATCAGCAGGAGTGTGCGCATTTAGCTAAGAATCATGATTTAATGGAAGTAAAATCCTGTGAGGGAAAATTCCATATTTTGCCTTGGAAAAAATGTGGCGTACGTATAAAAGGTTTTATACAAGCACGCATAATACAGTTATGTGTTGTCACATTGGAGCCATTGGAAAATACTCTCTATGAAAATATTGAGGTCGTTTTTATTCCTGCAGGTTCAAATTTGGCGAAGCCAAAAATATCGGAAGATACGGGAGAATTGTTTTTAGATGTGGAGGGCTTAGATACGCCAGAAGTATTTTATGGCGATAAAATTGATGTTGGTGCAGTGATGGAAGAATTTTTTGAGTTATCTATTAATCATTATTCGCGTAAAGAGGGGGTAAAGATCGATTCGATTGAAACTTTAGAAGAGGATGAGCAGAAACGATCGCCATTTTCGGTTTTAAAAAATTGGAAGTGACTGTAAAATATAAAAAATATTTATAGTATACCATTATAAAGACAGTGTTTCTTCGGGGAAGTTTTCACACAGTGTGTTTTGTGATTGTTCAGTAATAAGAAATGTTAATGATGTGTTTAAAAGCGCAAATGAAGAGATGTGGGATATGCAAGCGTGATTAGAATTTCTGTGGATGTAATGGGCGGTGATTATGGTCCGGAAACAACGATTGCAGGTGCAGCGATTGTTCAAAAATATTTGCCAAATATTTATTTTCTATTTTATGGAATAGAAGATGTTGTTAAGCCGGTTTTAAAAAAATACCCTTGTTTGGCTTCTGTATCGCGGTTCTATCCTACAGAAAGTTATACCCGTATGGATGAGAAGCCAAGTCAGGCACTTCGCAATGGGCGCGGTAAATCATCGATGTGGCATGCAATTGAAGCCATAAAAAATGGTGAGGCGGATGCTTGCATTTCTGCCGGTAATACTGGTGCACTTATGGCAATGTCTTATTTTTGTTTAAAAATGATGGCAGAAGCTGAACGTCCTGGAATTGCAGGTATTTGGCCCACACTTCGTAGTGAGAGTATTGTTTTGGATATTGGCGCAACGATTGGTGCATCTGCTAGCCAGCTGGTTGATTTGGCGGTTATGGGAGCGGGCATGTTTCGCGCTTTATATCACACTGAAAGGCCCAGTGTTGGGCTTTTAAATGTGGGGGTTGAAGAGGTTAAAGGCCTTTATGAAATTAAAAAAGCTGGAATGATATTGCGTGAAGTGCAATTAGAAGGTTTAGAGTATAAGGGATTTGTTGAAGGGAATGACATTGGAAAGGGAACCGTAGATGTTGTTGTAACGGAGGGGTTCTCTGGAAATATTGCTTTAAAAACGGCAGAAGGAACTGCACGGCAGATAGCAGAGATCTTAAGTTCTGCAATGCGAAGTTCCTTTTTTGCATCTCTTGGTTATTTTTTATCACGGAGTGCTTTTCGTACATTGAAAAACAAAATGGACCCCGATAGGGTCAATGGTGGAGTGCTTTTAGGTTTGAATGGTGTTGTCATAAAAAGTCATGGGAGCGCTAATGCGAATGGCTTTGCTTCTGCTATTCGTGTTGGGTATGAGATGGTTCATAATAGATTGCTGAAAAAAATAACGGCTGATTTACGGCGTTTTCATGAGAATAAAGAAACACTTTTTGATCAGGAAAGTGAAACAACAATAAATGAAGGCGAGCTATGATAGGCTTTTGTAATATAATGAAAAATCATAAAAAGGTGATGGCTGAATGATTCGATCCATTATGCGTGGCGTAGGAAGTGCTTTGCCAAAAAAAAGCTTATCAAATGATGAAATTGCCAAATTCGTTGAAACATCTGATTCGTGGATTGTTCAACGTACAGGAATTCGCCAGCGCTATATTGCCAATGAAAATGAAACAACAGTTTCTTTAGGCGTTGAAGCAGCACAAGCAGCACTTGTCAATGCTGGTTTGACGATAAAAGACATCGATTGTATTATTCTGGCAACATCAACTCCAAATCGTACCTTTCCCGCTTCTGCTGTTGAGATTCAACAAGCTTTAGGTATGAGCCATGGATTCGCCTTTGATATTCAAGCTGTTTGCTCTGGCTTTATTTTTGCTTTAACAACCGGGGATGCTTATTTGCGTTGTGGAGCCGTGAAAAGAGTTTTGGTTATCGGATCTGATACATTTTCTCGAATTTTAGATTGGAATGATCGCACAACATGTGTTTTATTTGGCGATGGTGCGGGAGCCGCTGTTTTAGAAGCACAAGAAAGTGATGGAGCTGGAGTTTTGGATCGTGGCATATTATCTACAAAATTACGCTCTAATGGTACATATAAGGACAAGCTTTATGTTGATGGTGGTCCTTCAACAACACAAACAACAGGCTTTTTGCGTATGGAAGGACGAGAAGTTTTTAAATATGCCGTTGGTATGATCACAGATGTGGTGGACGATTGCTTTGCAGCTGTTGGTACGGATGCTTCGCAATTAGATTGGTTTGTTCCTCATCAAGCGAATAAGCGTATTATTGAATCATCGGCTAAAAAGTTGGGAATTTCTCTTGATAAAGTTGTGATTACGATTGACCAACACGGTAATACGTCTGCAGCATCGGTGCCATTGGCTTTAACAACAGCTATTTGTGACGGAAGAATTAAAAAAGGAGATCTCGTCATGTTAGAAGCTATGGGAGGTGGATTTACATGGGGAGCGGTTCTTATTCGTTGGTAGATGATAAGGACTTGACCGTGCTTGAATAAACCGTATAAGTCACTTAGTAATTTAAATATTTGAATAGGTGGTTATAATGACAAGTAAAACAGTGACGCGTGCAGATTTAGCGAGCGTAGTTTGTAGGAAAGTAGGCTTGTCACATACTGAATCAGCGAATTTAGTTGAGTTGGTTTTGGATGAAATTTGCAATTCACTGGTGAGAGGTGAATCTGTTAAATTATCTTCTTTTGCGACATTTCAAGTTCGTAATAAAAATGAACGTGTTGGGCGCAATCCAAAAACAGGCGTTGAAGCCCCTATTCCATCACGGCGTGTGGTAACATTTAAGGCGGCCAATATACTGAAACAAAGAATTTTAGATTCTCATCGTGCAAGACAAAAAGAATAATATCATGTCAATCAATTGCTATTATAATTTTTTGGCGTTTCTTGAAAAGAATTGTATAAAATTAAATTCTGTATTTTAAAGGGTTCTTTGAATTGAGATAGGGTTAAATATGGTCTTACTTTTGACCAATCTTATTGTGAGATTCAACTTTGATGAGTCGTTTTAGAATCGTTCGTAATGTTTTAGATGGGGTGTTGTAAAATGGATAAGAGCTCCGATGCTTTTCGCACAATTAGCGAAGTAGCTGAGTTATTGGAGCTTCCCCAGCATGTGTTAAGATTCTGGGAAACACGCTTTAGACAAATTAAACCAATGAAACGTGGGGGAGGAAGGCGATATTACCGTCCAGCGGATATTGATTTGCTCAATGGTATTAAGCAGTTATTATATGATCAAGGGTATACGATCAAGGGTGTGCAACGTCTTTTGAAAGAGAATGGTGTTGCTTTTGTTACCGCGTTTGGTAATGGGGATCTTGATGCTATGAGTGTTGTCATGGAAAAAAAACATGCGGGGCAGACGTCTGAATTAAGTGATAGTAAACCTAAAAAATCTTCTTTTGGTCTTTTGAGTTTTATGAGAAGTGAGGGAGAAACACCTATCGGTTCTGTGAATGTTCACAAAGATAAAACCGATAAAGCGTTATTGCAAGAAACGCTATTTGAGCTCATTGAGTGTAAGCGGGTTCTTGATAGAGCACGGTGAGGGCCATTTATTTCACTTTATAGCCTCTTTTATCTATCAGTTTATATTTAAGCATTTATGAGGCGGCGCAAGTCGGGTGGTGTCGCTTCATCTTTGAGTTGGTTGATTGCCTCTTCTAGGGATAAGAGGGTTTGATCCATACTTCCCAAGCGGCGCATGTTCACACTATTTGTATCAGATTCACGCTTGCCACAGACCAAAATTACAGGGACTTTTTGTAAAGAGTGTTCCCGTATTTTATAGTTAATTTTTTCGTTACGAAGATCTGATGCTGCAGAAAGACCAACAGCTTTAAGCTTTGCCGTTACTTTTTTTGCATATTCATTTGCTTCAGATGTAATTGTTGCTATGATAACTTGTTCAGGTGCAAGCCAAAGTGGCATATGTCCAGCAAAATTTTCGATTAATATACCAAGAAAACGCTCCATTGATCCAAAAATAGCACGATGAATCATGACGGGTTGGTGTTTTTCTGAATTTTTATCAATATAAAACGCCCCAAAACGCTCAGGAAGATTAAAGTCTAGTTGTGTTGTGCCACATTGCCATTCACGACCAATAGCATCCTTTAATGTATATTCAAATTTTGGACCATAGAATGCGCCTTCACCGGGAAGAATACTGGTTGTAATCTGCTCCGCAAATTTTGTTTCAATCGTTTTAAGGACAGATTGCATGATACTTTCTGCATGATCCCATAATGCATCAGAGCCCACACGCTTTTCTGGACGTGTTGAAAGCTTAAGACTAATTTCTTTAAAACCAAAATCAGCATAAGTTGATAAGATTAACTCATTGATATTAAGGCATTCTTCGGCTAACTGCTCATCGGTACAAAAAATATGTGCATCATCTTGTGTAAAACTACGTGCACGCATAAGACCATGTAGAGCGCCTGAAGGTTCATAACGGTGGACAAGACCAAATTCAGCAAGCCTAATAGGTAAGTCGCGGTAAGATTTTAAACCATGTTTAAAAATTTGTACATGACCAGGACAGTTCATTGGTTTAAGAGCATAAACATTCTCATGATCCCAATCTTCAGCAGCTGGAATTGTTTTGAACATATTCTCCTTGTACCATCCCCAATGACCTGATATTTCCCAAAGTGATCTGTCAAGCACTTGTGGTGCATTTACTTCCGCATATTGGTGGTCATCAAGGCGTCTACGCATATAACTGATCAAGTTTTGAAACATTTTCCAGCCTTTGGGGTGCCAGAAAATCATCCCTGGTCCTTCTTCTTGAAAGTGAAATAAATCCATTTCACGTCCCAAACGGCGGTGATCTCGCTTTTCTGCTTCTTCTAACATGTGAAGATAAGCTTTTAAGTCACTTTCATGAGCAAATGCTGTACCGTAAATTCTTGTGAGCATCGGTTTACTTGCATCACCACGCCAATAAGCTCCCGCAACTTTCATTAGTTTAAAGGCGCTTCCAACTTGTCTCGTAGATTGCATATGCGGACCGCGGCAAAGGTCAAACCAATCTCCTTGATAGTAAATTTTTAAGTCTTGGTTTTGCGGAATGCTTTCAATAAGCTCAACTTTATAAAATTCACCTTTTTGCGAAAAGACCTCTTTTGCTTTTTCACGAGACCAGATTTCTTTTCTAAAGGGTTTATTACGTTGAATAATTTCACGCATTTTTTTTTCAATGACAGTGAGGTCGTCCAATGTAAACGGTTGTTGACGTGCAAAGTCATAATAAAAACCATTCTCAATAACCGGGCCAATCGTCACTTGTGTTTCAGGAAAGAGCTCTTGTACAGCTTCAGCTAAGACATGCGCACAATCATGACGTATCAGTTCAAGAGCACGTGGGTCTTCTCGGGTAATAATTTCTATTTGACCAGATTGTCCCAATGGATCTGATAGATCCCGAGTGTTCCCATTGAGATTATAGGCAACGGCTTTTTTTGCAAGTGATTTAGAAATAGATTCTGCCAATTCCAAGCCAGTCATTTCGGTAGGGTAATCACGTTTTGAACCGTCAGGAAAAGATAGAGAAACAGAGCAAGACATAAAACACCCCTTTAATCCAATTCCGCTAACGATTGCGGATGGTTTCATGAAAAATTAGTCAATTTATTAAGTTCGATAGACTAATTTTCTATCAAGACATATAAAAAAAGAAAAGAATTATTTGTTTTGTTTTGCAGAAATTTTCCAATAACACCAAGGTTTATAAAAACGACAAGAATTTTCAAGAGAGGTTGGTACTGGATCGAAGCCGTGTGTGCCAAATGGGCCACAACGGATAAGACGAAAAAAACCCATCCACGCACCTGCCCACAGCCCATGGCGTGCAATCGCTTCATAGGTATATTCCGAACAAGTTGGTCTATGACGGCACTGATTTCCTATAAAACTGGAAAGCGTTATCTGGTAGAAACGTATCAAGAGAGTGCCGAGTAATCGTCCAGGTGTTTTTTGCCAAGATTCTGTATAATTTCGCGTTCGTTTCTTTTTGTGTTGAGGAGGTGATTTATGCATTTATTTTTCTTCAATTTGTTCAATACAGTCTACTGTCGCATCAAAGATAAGCATTGTTGATGTGTGGCGTTCTTTATAGTCTTTAATGGGTTGTAAGCAAGAAAATGCTTCAAACGGAGTTGAAGGGGGAGGACCGTCTTTCGTGAGCATATGATCGATAACCTCACGTAATATTTTTAGGTTTTGTGTTGTTTGTCCTATAACATGAGATGCGAGCAATGAAGCGGAAGCTTGTCCTAACACACATGCATGCACTTCTTGGGCAAAATCTGTTACGATGTTATTTTCTACTTTTAAATCTACCGTGACTGTTGAGCCGCAAAGGTGCGCACGCCTTCTTGATGTTGCATCAGGATTGTTAAGACGCCCAATTCTGCTTATATGCGCAGCATATTCAAGTATTTTATCATTATAGATATCATCAATCATGAGCTCTTCTCTGAAATATTGAAAGTCGTGATTGTTTAAACTTTTAATTCGCTTATATTAAGGAATTATACAAAATGGAATGGGTATATAGCAAATGCTTTATAGAAGATCAGTTTGGAGTTTTTAGATGTGCAATGTTGTTCAAAGAGAGATGAAAGTCCCGTTTTCACCTGAGAAAAAACGTCCGAGTTTTGAAGAAGTGGAAGCAGCGATTCGCACATTACTTTTATGGGTGGGAGAAAATCCAAGTCGAGAGGGGCTTATAGATACTCCAAAGCGTGTCGCCAAGGCATATTGCGAACTCTTTACTGGTTACAATAAATCGGCTGAAGAAGTTTTGGGAACTGTTTTTGAAGAAGTTGCAGGATATAATGAATCGGTCATAATCAAAAATATTTCTTTTTATTCGCATTGTGAGCATCATATGATCCCCATTGTTGGAAAAGTTCATATTGGGTATTTTCCTGATGTAAAGGTGGTTGGTCTTTCAAAAATTGCACGTGTTGTGGATATTTTTTCCCGTCGCTTACAAACACAAGAGGCTATGACAGCGCAAATAACGGATGCTTTAGAAATGCATCTTAAGCCTCGTGGTCTTGCAGTGTTGGTTGAGGCTGAACACATGTGCATGGTTATGAGAGGAATTCAGAAACAAGGGACGACAACAATTACAACAAGTTTTCGTGGTTGTTATGAAGAAGATCAAGCTGTGCGGGCTCATTTTATGATGATGGCGCAAAGGCCATGATACGGCGTTTATTTTAAAATAGTATCGCGTTTTGTTTTTTGAGATAAAATAAATGATGGGAAAGTAAAAATGAGCTTGTACCTTTCTTTGTGATTTGTTAAAGCCAAAAAGTCGATGCGTTTTTTATCGCGTGCGGTCGTGGCGGAATTGGTAGACGCGCAGCGTTGAGGTCGCTGTGGGGCAACCCGTGGAAGTTCGAGTCTTCTCGACCGCACCATTTGAATTTTTTCGTGCTCTTTTTCTTTGCGCGTAATTTGTTATTATACCCTTGGTAAAAATTTCATTTTGTGTTTCGGAAAGCTTTTTGTTGTAGATGTGATGTTGAATCTTTTTAATGGGGTCGGTGTATTTTAGTGCGAATTACAGTTTTAGAGTGTGTTATACTTTTTATTTGTATTTCTTTATTAACGGCATGTAGTGCATCGCGTGCTGTGCTTTGGCATGGAGTTCATGCAACGCCTTCTATGATTGCAGCGCAACGAGAAGTTGAAGATAAACCGATTCCTCCAAGAGCCATTGTTCCAGTATATGTTGCAACAAGTCGTATGATGCAAAAAAATTATTCTCAACCCTATGGAGCAGAGCGCTCCAATAAAGTCCATTATAATCGTGTTGATGTAGGAATTCCTCAACAGCATATGAAAGGTGTTGTAGAAATAAATACCTATAAACCAACTCATGACAAGTATTTTGCAGCAGTCGCATTGCGGAAATACGATAACAAAGAACAATTTAAACAACAATTAAATGCTGCTTTAGAAAAAAAGCCAAACGGCAAAAGAGAAATTTTTCTCTTTATTCATGGTTATAATAACAATTTCGCAGATGGCACGTTTCGTGCAGCGCAGTTTGCCTATGATTACTCTTTAAACGTTGTTACTGTACACTACTCATGGCCCTCGGCTGGATCAATACCTCTTTACATTTATGATCGTGATAGCGCCAACTTTGCGCGTGACGGTTTGATAGAGCTTTTGACACTCATAAGTGAAACACATGCGGATCAGATTTCTGTTGTTGCACACTCTATGGGTAATTTCGTCCTCATGGAAGCATTTAGAACTTTAGCGTTACGGGGAAAATATGGGCCTATTCGTCGTATCACAAGTCTCTTAATGGCAGCGCCAGATATCGATGTTGATGTGTTTGAACGTCAATTGAATGATATTAAGAAACTGCCTCAACCAACAGCTATTTTAGTATCACGTGCTGATAAAGCGCTTGCTGTTTCTAGGCGTCTTACGGGAGGACATCATCGTGTTGGGGATGGTACTGATATTGAAATGTTGCGTAAAAATGGAATAGCTGTCCTTGATTTTTCTAACGTTGATGGTGGGGCACACAATGTCTTTGCTTCTTCGCCAACATTAATGGCTCTTTCTCGTGAAGGTTCTTTGGCTTCAACAATTATGCAGGGTACTGAGTTATCCCCCAGTCAGGCCCTTCTTGCTGACAGTAGTAGCGTGTTAGAAAAGACAACTCACCTTATTATTTATACACCTGTGCGCTTATTATCTCCATTCTCTCCACATTAACCGTGAAGATTATGGAGATATTTCTATAAAATATAAATGAATGGGTGTTTTTTAGCACTTTCTTTAGAATGGCTTTGTAAGCTAAATAAATAGCGGGATGAGTGTAAAAATAGTCATTAGGTGATTTATATAATGATTACACAAGAACGCTATATGAATACACCTAGATTGGTTGCTTATTTGTCTAATTCTGCAGTTAAATTGTTAGATATTCATGCTATGCTTTTGAAGGTGAGGGAAAGTAATATGGGGGAAAAAGCAAATTTATTGCGTCAAATTGATTCGACAAGAAAACAGCTGGATGAAATAAGTCATGCTCTCATTTTAGAATATCGTGAACGCCAAGAAAATGAGCGCTTTTTAAAACAAATTTTGCTCTCAATCTCTGATCAGCTTTTTTCATTAAATAATGGCTTTAAGGAAACAGGTCGCCTTGTTTTTCAAGAGATGAGAGTACTTCAGTCTCAGATACAATGCTTTTATGAAGGAAAAGAGAAACAGCGTTTATTGGAGAGTCAAGAATCATGTTATTCTTCGTCAAAAATTGATGAAGTTATTAAGCAATTGCAAAAAGCACGAGAAAAGCTGATTATTGAAAGCCCACATCTTTTTGAACGAGAATATTAAAGCTTAAAAAAGATTTTTTGAGTGAAAGATGTCGGTAGTTTAGACAGTCGCTTTTGTACGCAGTTGGATTGGTTAGGAATACATGGTCATTCACTGTTTTTACGGATAAATTTTAAAGTTAAATGTGCGTTCTGTCAAAATGGATGGTGCATGAAAATATGACAAACACAACAATTGAAAGACAAAAAACTGAAAAGTCAACATCATAGTTTTAAACAAAACTCTTGATAAAGCATTAGAAATGACATCGATATGGACCGTTGAGAGCATCTGATTGCATTACGAGAAAAAATAGAACGACAAAACTACAAAAATTTATCCGTGACCTTGCAGCTATACAAACGGAATACTAAGAAAGACAAAAATGCTACACCTCTCATACAAATAGCCAATATGCGATCCTTGACAAGCATATTGCTGCTGTAAGAAATGCCATTGTAAAATACCGTTTTGTTTTCTTATATTAAAGAACAGAATCTAAATAGCATAACCCATAGAAATGACTTTGACGCATCTATCTGAGAACAAAATCATCAAAAGATGGCAGTTTTTCCATTGATGGGACGGGTAGTAAAAACACCATTTAATCTATTGGCTCTACACTTACCTACGCATGAAGATATCTGTTAGGCATAATCCTTAATGTTGCATATAAAAAATATGATACAGATGAGAATACACTTAACAGCCCTGCTTTTCAACAATAACTCAATAAAATCAGAAGATTTGTGGTAAAAACACAAATAGAAGAAAAACGTATCTTGGATTATATCCATTTGAGAATGCAGTAGAGGAAACGGTTACGGTTTCGTTAACGGATTGCCAATTCACAGCTCTCGTTTCGTTTTGCTATAACATAGGAATAAAAGCTTTTTGCAAGTCAAGTTTGTTAAAAAAGCTTAATCAAGGGGATTATGACTGTATTTCAGCAGAATTACAGAAATGGAATAAGGTGGGTGGTAAGCC
>NZ_JBEPLI010000026.1:0-11530 GCF_040545155.1 Bartonella silvatica | reverse complement strand
ATCATCGCAAGAGTGAGTGAGGCAAAAATTTTGCCGGTAAATTGTATGATTTTTGTTTTCTAAAGCACGTGTCTCTCGCTTAAGGAAAATAAAAATATGGCTGCATGATCAAAAAAATCTCCTCGTTCCGCTAAAATTGTATCTTTTTTAAAGTGGAATATGCCTTTTGCTGTTAGTGCACATACCATTTGTCTTCTTTAAAAGCTGTCTTCGCAAGACAAGGTATATCTGTATGATAAGAACTTCATCGTAAAACCCAGCATGTCTGTGCGATGAAAGCGTTTATGAAAGTGGCTGATGATAGCTTTATAAGATTTGCGCTTGGGTGGTGATGATTACCCAAAAATACGCTATTAAATCTCGATATGGACGTTTTTTGATGTCTTACCGAATTCTTTACATGTGCCTCATCTCTAAAGAAAAAAGTCATGTATCTAGAAAAAATGCTTATAAAATCAGAAGACATATGAGTCATTGGTTCTACCGCTCTTGCTGGTTGTGAAATGTATAGACGAAATGCCCCACGAGATCAGGCAGGAGGTTGATTATCATGCTGTTCTTGCAGCGTAAAGCCTTTGATAGATAATAAGAAATAGAACGCAAAGTTACATTGCATCTTCGCTTGGAGAAAAGCCATAGTAAGAGGTGTAGATATAGTGGCGCGTAAACGCGGGTAGAGTTATGGTTAAGCACACTTTTTATCTAAAATTCCTTTCTCAGTGAAAATTATGATCTATTTGCTCAAACAAAATGAATGCGCTTCTTGTTTGCTCGAGAATGAAAGCTCAACTATTTCAATTAAGATATTTTTTTATAGTCCATAATAAGGTCACAGAAATGTTGAAAGAGGTAATGACTATCTTGTGGGCCGGGAGAGGCTTCAGGGTGATATTGAACTGAGAAAACTGGCTTTCCAATGATTCGAATTCCGCAGTTTGAGCCATCAAAAAGAGAAATATGCGTTTCTTGAACATGTGGTGGTAAAGTTGTCGTATCTACGGCAAAGCCATGGTTCATTGATACAATTTCAACTTTTCCAGTGTTAAGATCTTTAACAGGATGATTAGCGCCATGATGCCCTTGGTGCATTTTTACAGTTTTGGCACCAACCATGAGAGAAAGAAGTTGATGACCAAGACAGATACCGAAAAGTGGTAAATTATGGTTAATTAATGTTTTGATAATTGGAACAGCATATTGAGCTGTTGCAGCTGGGTCACCTGGTCCATTGGAAAGAAAAATACCATCGGGGTTCATTTCCAAAATTTCTTCTGCACTTGTGTGCCCGGGCACAACAGTAATGCATGCTCCTTGGTTTGCCATAAGGCGAAGAATGTTACGTTTAATACCATAATCGATAGCAATGATATGAAGATTATGAATATCATTTGTACCATACCCTTTATTCCATACCCATGGCTTTTCACTCCATTGACTTAATGATTTAGATGTAACTTCTTTTGTAAGATCGAGATTGACAAGACCAGACCATTTTTGTGCGCGCTTTTTTAAGCTAGGGATATCAAAATTTCCTTTGGGATCATGTGCAATGACAGCATTTTGCGCGCCTTTTTCACGGATGAGAATAGTAAGTGCACGTGTATCAATACCACAAAGTGCAATAATTTTATGCTTTTTGAGCCATTTATTAAAATGTTCATTTGCACGATAGTTAGAAGGACATGTAATATCGGCCTTAAAAATAGCACCTACAGCACCATGACAGTTGAGTGGTGTAAGATCTTCGATATCTTCATGATTTGTACCGACATTTCCTATATGTGGGAATGTAAAATTAACAACTTGTTGTGTATATGAGGGATCTGTGAGTATTTCCTCGTAACCTGTTATAGCAGTATTAAAACACACCTCAGCCTCAGCAATGCCTGTAGCGCCGGCTCCTTTACCCTCAATAACTGTTCCATCCGCTAAGACTAAGAGAGCTGTTGGTTTAGTCACACTCCAAGGGTCAGAAGGTGGGATAGTTTGTATCATAATGTGCACTCACAATTTATTCTAAACAATGTAACGATTAACCTTATACAAAAGCAAACTTATAAAATATGCTGGTATAATGCTCTTGCAACGTTTTGCTTAAGACCATAAGTATATTCTGAGGAGCGGAAAAGTCCTGTCTTTGGATTTTATAAGATCTGAGTATCGATTATTTTCTATCGCACATTTCAAGATATGTAAAGATTGGTTTAAAATTGTTTTCTACTTCAACAAAATTCAATAAATTATGTTGTATGACTAGGTTGATGGGTTCTTCTGAGGAGCTTGAAGCTACAGAGGAGGGGAACACCTTAATTATTTTTTTATTGTAAAAAAAATCGTCAGTGAGATGCTTTTTAGATTTCTTTAGAAAAACGGTTTTATTTTAATGCTTCACTGGCTTCAAAATTTTGATCTCATGAAAATATAATTTATCAGAACTGGCTTATTGAAGCAGGATTTCCAAGATAGAATTTCTCACTGTTTTACAATATAATCTATTATACATAATACATAGTATTGTTATAAGTATTAAATTATATAATTGTTTTTTTATTTATAATATTTTAATAAAATTTTATATTACATTTTAATGTTCTTCGTCAATAAATAGAGGTGAAGAAGAGTTATGGTAAATTTATTTTATAATAGTGTATTATTTTATACTTTTACAACAGTTGTTTTTTATTTTTTGCCAATGAATTATATAAGTTCAGCAGGAAATTCAAATGGTAGAGTAGATGCAATGTATAAATATGATGATGGTAAAGTACACGCACTATCAGATAGAGTATATTATTTAAAAAGTTCTCAGTATGTATCTCCTGATACATCGCTTATTGCAGCTATATATGTAGAAGAATTAGGAACTATTGTTAATGCACATAGGATAACAGTTTATGGTAATGATCCAAATAAAATATCTGCATATGGTGCATATGTAAGAAATGGTGGAAAGCTTAATCTTATAACTTCAAATTTTAGGGATATACCTGGCCTTCGTGCTCAGAACGCAGTTATTAGTATGATAGCAGGGGAAATTAGCGGAACTTCACATGCTGTTTATGCATCGGGGAGAGAAGCAGATATTGATTTAGTGAGTGTGAATATTGATATTGCACCAAATAATTTGAATGTAAAAGGGATTGGTATTGTTAGTGATTTTGGTGCAACGGTTAAAATATCAGAAAGTACAGTCACTTTTAATCAATGCGGCTCATTTTCAACACGGTTTGGGGGACGCTACCTTCTTAATACTATGTTTATTACGGGAAAAGGTCAGAGCGAGGAAACTATCATAGATGGCGATGGAGCTATGGGGAGATTACCGGAAGCTTTTCAGGTTTCTCAAGGGGGGGATGTCCATTTAAAAAGGAGTACGATTCAGCTCAAGTATATGCATGGTTTCTTGATTAAAAATTTTCTAGGTTATGTAAATGAGAATGGCAAGGTACTACAAAAATATAATTTATCAGATGGCTTTAAAGATACGAATATTAAGGTAGAAAGAAGCAATATTTATGTACAAGGAGAGGGGGCATATGGTCTACGTTTTAATATTTTTGCTCCAGAAGAGCTTGCGGAGGCATTAAGGAAACGGGATGATGAAAAGCTTTTCGAAACCGAAAAAGTTATAATAGGGAAGGCATTTGTTTATTTATCACAGACAAATATGACAGTTCCAGACGGTGTTGCTATTTATGCGAAAGGGGCTAAAGACTATGGGGTTACAGGAGTTCTTGAATTATCAGAAGAAACAAAGATCTCTGGTGATTTGTTATTAAAAGCTGAAAATAATTCTTCTTTATTGGTGAAAGCGAGCGCTTCTTCTCTTATAGGAGGAACCCGTGTTGAAGATATATCGGCTGTTGATTTAGAATTAGCCCGTGGCTCAACATGGTATATCAAAAAAAGTCAATCTAAAGGTTTACAGGCATCAAATTCATCACTTTCATCTATAAGTCTTTCCGATAGCACAATTATTTTTGATGAAGATATATCTGATGGTTATCAAACATTGCGCATTGGAAAAAAGACGAATCATGAAAAAAATAAAGCAATATTGTCTGCTCATGAAAAAGCCTACAGTGCGACAGGGGATGCTCAAATAAAACTTAATACATTTTTGAATGATGAGGGTTTTTTTGATTCTCAAAAAACTGATCGTATTTTGATCTATGGTGATGTTTCTGGAACCACTCTCATTCATATGCAAAACTTTCTAAAAATGACAGGAAAAGAAATCCATAACGGAAAAGATCAAAGCATTTCGCTCATACAAGTCTCTGGAATGGCGCAGGAAGATTCTTTCAAATTATCTGGAGAATATGCTACCATAGGTGGTTTTCCTTATCAATATTATCTTCGTGGTTACGGTCCAGGTTCCTCTTTTGGTGAAGCAGATCCCAAGAACAGATTAGTTGAAGGTGATGGGAAGTTTTGGGATTTTCGTCTTGAAGGTATCTATATGAATCCTGAAGGGGATTCTTTTAAAACTGTATCTGTCACCTATTCTTTGCCGGAGCCGGTAGAGCCTTCATCTTCAGGTCTTGTACCTACCTTATCTACACCTGTTTCATCTCCTCTGCCTATATCATCTGATACAGAAGATTCTTCATCTCCAGATGCGGAGCCTACAGCTTCTTCATCTGAGTCAGTAGAGCCATCATCACCTCCAATTTTTTCTGTCAAGACTGATTTTGAGTCAAATTCAAGAATTAGAGCTGTTGTTCCACAAGTGCCAACCTATTTTCTTTTACCAAATGCCTTATTTCACGCTGGTTTAATGGATCTTATTTCTCAAAATAAAAAATTGGAAATTATGCGTGGTACCTCTCATGGTTCTTTGCAAAGCGATCAAAATACAGCATTTTTTATTAGCAGTTATGGTGGAGGTCACCATTATGCTTCAAATTTGTCTGCTTTTGAATATGGATATGGAGCTGAACTTGATTATACAGCACTGGAAGCAGGTATTTTGCTGAAAGAAATTGAAAGTTTATACAGCCGTGCATTGTTTGGAGTTATGGGAACTTATGGAAGCCTTTCTCTGAATCCTCAAGATGTTGAATACAGCAAAAAGAGTCCATTTGATAGATGGTCAGTTTCTGTTTATGGAGGCTTACAGAATGACATGGGGCTGTATATGGGAGGAGTTTTCTCTTATGGCCTTTTTAGGGGAGATGTTTTCACTATTGTACGGGATAAGACGGCGACGTTAAAAGGTAAACAATTCAATGTTTCTCTAACCGGTGGTAAAACATTTACAATGAGGCATAAAGGGATTTTCTTTGATCCGCAGATTCAGCTTATTTACCAGAGCCTTCAGTTTGATCGCGTTCGTGATGTTGATAACCTTGATGTTGATCTGGGTAAATTGGACCAATGGATAGCGCGTTTTGGTGGACGTTTTACTAAGGTTCTTTCTAGCTCTGAAGAGGGACGTGTTGTTTCCTTTTATAATAAGCTTTATCTTTCGCGTAGTTTTGAAGAGAAACAGGTCGTCTCTTTTAAAAAAGATTTTCAGTTAGGTGCTTTTGGCTCGTCCTTAGAAGCAGGTCTTGGTTTTAATGCGCAACTATCTTCGAAATTTGCACTTCATGGAGATGTAACTTATCAGCGTCGGCTTACCAAAGCAGGGTTTTCAGGTGTCAGTTTTTCTGCTGGTTTGCGCCACTTTTTTTAACAAGGCGTAATGTGTATTTCGTACAAAGGGTAGCAACATCCTGTTGTCTTTTGATTGAATTCTTATGAAGACATTGATGACTCTGGTTTATCGCTTCAATAAATGCATGCTCTGTGATTTTTTAGTTTATGTTGAAAATATTTGATGATGTGTCTTATTCTTATTTATGTAAGATATTGATTTATAATGGTAAAATATCTCATCCTATTGAATGTGCTCTTCAAAAATCGTGAAATTCTTTCATTTTAAGTCTGTTTATTTTCAATCAAATAAAATTATTCATTTGCATGTTATAAGCGGGATTGTATGTATTGAAAATTATTGAAGAAAAACTAAAAATGTCTTTTATAAAGTATATCAATGTATGCATTGTCACAACACGAACGAGCTAAAAAATATACTGAGAATTGGAAAAAGTAAAATAATAATGCTGGTTTAAGATAGGTGTTTTACTGTGTTTTTATAATTATAATTTTTTCTCGTTTGTAAATTATAGATGTTGATGCAAGTTTAGGGTATATTGAGTGAGACATCTGCTTTACTCTGGTCAATAAGTTACTAACATGGCGTGTATTGCAATTATTGCCGCTCTCAATGATCGTTAGAAAATAGTGCGTTTGATTATCAGAGAGCTTGAAGAAATAAATGCTGGTGTTGTGTCCAATGTTTTATATCTTTTCAAAAAATTCTTTTATATGTTTTTTAATTTTATGAAAACGATTTGAAGCGAAATAGTTCACTATTTTTTATGAGATTGCTTAAAGGTTAATGCTTTTTATGAAAATTGATAGTATGGCAGAGTTTTTTAGGTATAGAGATTGCTTTATAGTCTGCTTAAGGAGGAGGGCTTCATGGGTAAGACAGCAATCTCAAAAGGTAAATAGCTCAGACGTTTTAAAAGTATTTTTTGTTTGAAGTTTCAGTTTTCTCTTTGGGATTCAATTGTTTTGGGATGGTCATATCTGCAAGGGGGGCGATTGGTGGTATTTTTCTTAAGTTGTGATGTTGATCACACCACATTCGCCATTTTCACTGCCAAAGGCTAAATTATGCCCTGTTTGATCCCATTTTAGTGCTGAAATGGCGCTTTTCCCACAATCTTTTAGAAGGATTTCTTTTCCATCGTGAAAATGTACACATAAAATGATTCCATCATTAAAGCCTATTGCGACAATTTCTTCACTTGGATGGCATGAAACGGTGCTGACAAATGCATTTGCTCGTGTGCCAAGCTCTAATGGTATTTTTCCCATGGGGCCATCTTTTGTATAAAAAGGCCAAATAATTGCTGCTGATGCACCTGATGTTGCTAGCCATTTTCCTTTTGAGCTCCAAGACCAGCTTTTGACTTTATTTGGATAGCCACTCATACGTAAATGTTGATTATCAGAAAGACGCCAGCCATGAAGTGCATTTTCCTGCATTGTTGAAATAACATAGCGGTTGTCTGCTGAAAACGTAACATCAAAATGTGCTCCTTTCCATTCTAGTTTAGTTGGGGTTGTTTGCGTTGACAACCAGTGAAGGGTTACACCATTGTAATGTGCAACAGCAAGTCGTAAACCCTTGGGGGCAAAAGCAAGCCCCTCCACACTGCGTTCATGAATAAGCTCTTGCATCCCTTTTCCGATATTTGCCCATGTTAAACGTGAGGAGGCGAAAGCAAAAATATTTTTTGGCCCAAAAGCAACTTTGTTTATCCATTTGCGTTCTTGTCGTTTCAGAGTTTTTATATGACCATCTCCTGTCGTTTGACAAACTTTTCCATCTTCACCACCTGTGATAACTGCTGTGTTATCACAAGAAAAATGGCTGGAAATGATTCCTTGATGAACTTCAAGCGTTTTTGGAGTGGGCGTTAAAAAAACAATTAATCCTTCTACGGAGATAAAAGTTGGCTTATTATTAATAAAACCACAGGAAAGGCAGTAGCCTTTCAGATCGTAATGGATAATGCTTGGCATTGTACTCACTTATATTTATGTATTTATGCACAATTTTCAAAACCAGTTTTAAGTTTTTTAGAATCAAGGTTGCGGCCGATAAAAACAAGGCGGCTTTCACGTTTTTCGTCTTCATACCATGGACGTTGGTGCTGTCCTTCAAGAATCATGTGTATACCTTGAATGACATATCTATCATCATCTCCTTGGAAGGCAATAATTCCCTTTAAGCGCAAAATATTAGGTCCTTGCTGCTGCGTTATTTGTTGAATCCATGGAAAAAACTTTTCTGGTTGAAGAGCGCCTGTTTTTAAACTTATAGAAGTAACCGTACTATCGTGAATAGCGGATGGACGGTAATTTTGATGGTCGTGCTTGCAGTCAGGACCACAGACATGGTCTTCATGTTGATGATCAAGAAAATTTGGATCATGGTCTAAAGTTCGTTGGAGATCGAAAGAACTGAGATTAAGGATTTTGTCGAGAGCTATACTCGTGCGTTCTGTTGCATAAAGCACTGCTTTGGGATTAATTGCACGAATGAGCGATTCAGCATGCGCACGTTCTTTTGTATTGATAAGGTCAATCTTATTTAAAAGAATAATATCGGAGAAGGCGATCTGATCTTCAGTTTCGCGGTTATTTTTGAGTTGAGATGGCAAATGTTTTGCATCAACCACAGCTATGATACTGTCGAGAGTTGTTTTTTCATGGACCATATCATCCATGAAAAAAGTTTGTGCTACGGGAATAGGATCAGCAAGCCCGGTTGTTTCTATAATGATGGCATCAAATCGGTGAGAGCGTTGCATGAGGCTTTCTAGAATACGAATAAGGTCACCTCGGACAGTGCAGCAAACACAGCCATTATTCATTTCATAAATCTCTTCATCCGATTCAACAATAAGGTCATTATCGATACCAATTTCACCAAACTCATTAACGATGACGGCATAACGTTTGCCATGATTTTCGCTGAGAATACGATTAAGAAGGGTCGTTTTTCCAGCCCCAAGATAGCCGGTAAGAACTGTAACTGGAAGTTTATTCTGTATATTGTTAGTTTGTTCCATGAGGGATGCCTTTTATTGCAGTGCGTCTATTTTAAACCGACTGATATCATCAAGTAAATCGCGAAGCCCACAAAGGACATGAGAAAAAATTGCCTCACCTGCTTTTGAAGTTGCTTGGCTTGCATTGCCTGCCGCTCCTTGCATATTAAGATCTCGCATTTTCCATCCAAAGGCATGAGGACCATAAGCGCGTAAATATCGATAATTGGTAATCATATCAGCTTGCATATTATGAAAATTTTTTGTCTTTTCCATATGTACTTTTTCTGGCGCTAAATAAAGCATTAAGGAGGTTTCTATAAAACCTCCATGGATATCAAGATGCTGCTGAGAGGGATCTATTAAACCTTGTGGTAAACCAAAACGACTCCAGCTTGTTGCAACTGCAAGCATTGAGCAACGTTTTCGTAACTCGGTAATAACAATACTCATTAAGGGAGAGTTTCCTCCGTGTGCGTTGAGAAGAAGAAAACGCTTAATGCCTTTACGATAACAGCTTTCACCGATATTGATCCATCTTTCAATAGCTTCAGAAAAGGTGAGTGTTTTCGTGCCTTTTACATCCATATGTTCATTCGAATAGCCTACTTTTTCAACTGGTAAGAGAGCAATATGAAATTGTTCTTTTGTTTGTAATGTGAGCGCTTTTGCAAACGCTTCAGCAATAATCCAGTCGGTTTCAAAGGGAAGGTGATTTCCATGATATTCATGTGCGCCTAAAGGCAAAAGAGCAAGAAAAGGCGTATCAGATACCATAAGTTTATTGCCTAAAAAAGAAATTCATAAATACAAAGTGATTAAAAACTGTAGAGTCTCTTTTCCCATTTTAATTTATATATTTTGGAAACGCAAACGGGAGCATTGCCCTGTTAAAGACATGAGCAATAGAAGTGAGAAATTTATTAGAAAAATGAATAAGTTATTGAGAATAAGCAAACTGAAATTATCAAAATCATATGAGCCTGCCAGTTTTTAAAGAGTGCGTATATTTTATGAAATCTTCTGATAAATGCTCTTTGTTTTGAAATAGGTATCTATTTTGAATAGAAAAGACTCCGCGTCATATTATAAAAATAAATTTTCTCATCGATTTGTTGCAAACTCAAGTTGAGATACTGCTTGTGAGTATCGTACAAGCTGATAGCAAGGTGTAAATTCTTTATAATAACGAAAGTGTGAAAGACTGTTGGCAGCTTGATGTTGGGTTTTGGTTATTACTGCTGTTATTGCTGCTGCTTGTGAGTCCCTTGATTCTATCCATTTTGAAGATTTACTGAATTTATAGCTTAATTTTGAGGAAAATGGGCTAGAGTTTTTGAAATAAGCGTACTTTCAGTATAGTTTGACAGTATGTTTTGCATTAAGTGAGAATAGGTGGAATTGGATAGGGGGAATAACTCATTGTTTTTAAGTGATAAATTTAGTATTAAATGTGCGTTTTGTTAAAATTAACTCTGATATTTAAAATTATCAAAAGAGTGTAAAACAATAAAGCCTGGAATTTGAATATAAAAATGAGGGAAGGCTTTGAAAGCATAGAAAACTTCTATTAAGGGCCCTTTGAAAAAAATATCAAAAGCATTTCAAAATCAGCCTAAAATGCTTTCAAAATTAAAAAAAAACTCCATTTAATGTAGTTTAAAAAAAAGCAAAATAAACTCGTCCTTTTCTATTCATTGATGTTTAAACTTTTGTAATTTTTTACAAAGCTCTACGGTTAATGCTGCTACATTTTCAGGAGGGGAGTTGTGTTTTAGCATCTTGATAGTTGTATATGCTACTCAACAGAGATTCTTGATGAAATCATAGAGATAGTAGGTATCTTTAAGATGCCTATGGTATTCCATCATGATAAGTTTTTAGCAAGGGGTGAAGCAGTTAGACGAAAGCTTGTTGATATTATGTTTGAAATTATTCGTGGGAATAGGGTGGTTTATTTTTGGTGTGCCTGACAATTTTTTATTTAGATACGCCTTATTTTTGGAAAATCAATATTACAGTTATGGCAACTTTATTGAAAACTATTTTGAAAGCATGGAGAAAATTCTCAAAGTCATCTAGGAAAACTTATCTTGTTTCTGAATGATTGTGATGAGGTTTGAGAGGCCTTTAAAGTTTTTTAGAACAAAGGTACTTTTTGAGATCAGGTATGGCGAAAAAATATCTAAATAAAGAACTGCTGATTTGCAATAATTGTGGAAAATCATAAAAAGGCTTGTTAGCATCAGAAGAAATATTTCTTCTCTAATATGATTTTTTATATGGTTATATCCTGTGGTGAAATCTTACGTCAGCTTTGTGTTGATCACTCAAAACACCTCGTATATATAGCTCGAAGCTTAGATAATCTATAGCGTTTTTATCTTCTGTAGAAACTGGCAAGAAATCGGCTTCAGTAGAAATGGAAGACAAGGTTATAGAGCTGTATTATCTTGGATAAAGCTACAGCTTCTCTGTTCAGAAAAGAAGCCTATGCTTGTCGTAAGAATTTTATAATAAAACCTTCTACTTCGTTGCAACATGAAACTGTTGTTGCTTTTATGAGACTTTTAAATGGTTTATCTCAAAAGGATTTAATAGAATTCAAAGAAATATTAGAATCCGTTTGCCAAGACCGCGCTCTGTAGAGGCATGTTGAAAACCCCTATTCCCTCACTTTTATTTACGCATCCCGCACTTTAAAAAACATATGGAAAATCAATAAATTATTTTTGATAAAAAAAGCATGGTGCCCCCAGAGATTCAATAATTTTCAATAAAATAAATGAGTTATTACGATATGGGGGAAATTTATCATTATTGATTCCATTAATGTTTTTTATAGCATTATCCCT
>NZ_JBEPLI010000025.1:0-14895 GCF_040545155.1 Bartonella silvatica | reverse complement strand
TAACAAACTTGACTTGCAAAAGGCTTTCGTTCCTACATTATAGCAAAACGAAACGAGAGCCGCGAATTGGCAATCCGTTAACGAAACCGTAACCGATTCCTCTACTGCCTTGTTTCATTGACTATCCCGCGTGTGCCTTGTTGTTTGAAGGAATATAGCGCGTTATACAATGTCATGCCACCACGACTATGCCCGTAAAGTTCTAACCCCGTATTGCCATAACCATATATTAGATCTTTTGCTTCTTCTGTTGAATTGGTCAAACCCAAAAAGTTATTTTCCAGAAACTTCTAATAGCCTGCAACCATAAGTTCTGAGATGGCAGAATCGGCTTCTGGAAACACAACAAAATAAAGTGGTGCATTTTTATCCTTCGCATGTTGTACAACATACCCCGCTGCCCCCTCTGGTGAGGTAAAAATACCATTGAACAAAACATGCACCTTACCATCAGGGCCTGCTTGCAACTGCTGCTTTTCTTCTTCTGGCGTTAAATAATGAAACTTAGGGATTGGTTGTCCACGAGCGTCTGCGATATACTGCCCATTTTATCTGTCTTATAGATGATATGTCCCTGTTCATCACGGTCCACCACAGCGATGGGGTGTTCTTTGATAAACATGGTTTTATAAACTTCATCACTGTATTTAAACCCTTCTTCTAAGAGTTGTATTGCCATTTCACGGTTTTCATGAACGATTTGTTCCAGCTTATTAACATCGAGCTGTTGTAGAGCTTTATGGGCTGTAACGGTATCACGGTTAAGGGAGGCGATGGTTTGGTTTGCTCCCTGCCCTGTCAATGCCAGTTGCCCTGCTTCATTTGTCAGCACAATGGTGCCATCATAAATCGCAGATTTGGTGTATCCTTCCGCTGAATCTTTGGCTTTTGCATAATCTAAGATATTTTTAGCAGCATTTTTCGCGATTTTATATTTACCCTGATACACGGGACCACCCGTGGCAAAACTTAAACCTTGGCTGTTGGCTTGCGCATCTGCATGATTGACAATATCCGTGGTCGTAATAGTGCCTGTGGTCAGGCTGTTTTTTTCTGTCGGTGCTGTGCTGTCGATAATCCCCCCCCCAGTCAGGGTTGTTTAGTCCTTTACAGTAATACCAAAGCCCCCTTCACCGGCTTTAACACCTGATTGTTCCACAACACTACGATAATCGCTAGAGGATTGATCCTTTTGGGAAGAAGTACTAGTCGCCCCGGCATCAAAAATTTTGCTTCCACCAAACCCAACAGAAACTGATTTTTGCTTGCTAGAGGTTTGTCCTGTATCACTGAAGCTGGCAACGGTGAAATCACCACCAATCTCCACCTCTACACGATTTCCAGAAACCACAGCGCCCGCTAATGTGGTGTTTTCTCCACTGCTTGTGTGAACAGTATTGGTGCCCACAATGTGGCTGTTCTTCTGCTGAACAGCTTCACTAGAACTTTCTCCTTGATTAAACGAGGAGTTGCCCCTTGCCCCTGCACCACCTACACCATAATTGGTACCAACATTTACCGAAGTACTTTCAATATTATTTTCTGTGCTTTGTGTGTTTTGCACACTTTCAAAGGTGATATGCTGACCTGCTTCCAAACTGATATTCCCGCTCTATGCATCATTGTTATGCATCACACGAAGTAAACATAGACATAGTGGTTGACTTGATCAACGTGATGAAAATTTCAAAGCATTTTTAGCTCTAGGTGATAAGAAACCTCATGGTAAAAAACTGTTTGAGATTTATTCTTGTGATCTAAAAATCAATCGTGATGCTTGGACGTATAACTCAAGCCGTGAAGTTTTGAAAAAATATGAACAATATGATTGTTTTTTATAATATCGAAGTGAAACGTTTTGATGATGCTTATACACATACCGATAGTAAAGCACGTACAAGGGATGTAGATAGTTTTGTCAATTCCGATGACAGTAAAATCAGTTGGAGCTATAGTGTCAAACAACAGTTAATTAGAAGAAAAATTTTTGAATTTGAAGAGACATGTCTCACTCAGAGTTTGTATTGTCCTTTTACACAACAGTGGCTTTATTATAATCGTATTTTTAATGAACCAGTTTATCAAATGCCGCATATATTTCCTATGGGAAAAATAGTTGAAAATAGAGTCATAAAAATTGCTGCTGTAGGAGCAAGAGGTGGATTTTCTATCTTGATGACTAAAAATGTACCTGATGTGGGTATGATAAATAATAGCCAATGCTTTCCACGCTATATTTACGAAGATACTACGGTTTCAAAAAGTAAAAGTGAAAAACAATCCCATTTATTTACGAACTCTATAGAAAAAAGCAACAATGCTGGTTTACAATGACGTGATGCCATTACTGATGAAGGACTAGCACATTTTAAAGCGGCTTATCCTAATGAGACCGTAACAAAAGATGATTTGTTCTATTACGTTTACGGTTTACTTCATTCGGAAGATTATCGTGCCCGTTATGCTGATAATCTCTCTAAAGAACTGCCTCGTATCCCTTGTGTAAAGAGTGCTGATGATTTTTGGAAGTTTGTAACAACAGAGCGTGAACTGGATCATTTGTACATGAATTATGAAAACGTAGAGTCTTATCCAGTCACATTTAAAAAGGATAATCCAAAACAAACAGAGATCTCTCATCCCGAAAAGTTTTATTACGTAACTGAAATGAAATTCGCAAAAATTAAGAATAGTAAGGAAAAGGATAAAACCACAGTTATTTACAATAGCAATATCACAATAACAGATATCCCTCTTGAAGCTTATGAGTATATCGTCAATGGTAAACCCACTCTTGAATGGGTTATGGGGCGTCAATGTGTTAAGACGGATAAAAAGAGTGGTATTGTCAATGATACCAATTGCTATGCTATTGAAACCGTTGGCAGCCCTGCCTGCCCTCTAGAGTTGTTTCAAAGGGTTATTACCGTAAGTTTAGAAACAATGAAAATCGTGAAAAAACTACCAAAATTAGAAATAAGAGAAACTGAATAACTTATAAAGCATGGTCACATAATGGGTATAGGGTCTTATAAGTATACTCTATACCCCTTTATACATTGCTTACATACCATCTTAAAAGGAGTGTTTATATGCTTTATTCTAAAAGATAAGGCTTTATATTTTTAAACACTCTTATTTGGATTGTCTTTAAAAAATTATAGCGTAATCTAAAATGATAGCTTTATTGTTTTCAAAAGTTTTGTTTAAAGGGGAGTTATATATATTTATTTTTCTTATAGGTTTTGAAGGTTCTTAAAACTCTCAAAATGCCTTCAAAACCCTCGAAACTCATAACTATAATAACCTTGATAACATCTCCTATAAGTTACCAGCTATCTTTTGAAAGGCTTTAAAGAATCATATGCTTTTCATAAGACACGCTTTAATTACTCACTAAAAATATAATTTTGTCTTTTAAAAAGGACTGACACAACTGACAAAAGCCTATTAAAAGAGATTTTGCTAATCTCTATAATTATTAATCTCTTTTTAGATGTTTTCATAACAGTCTATAAATTACAATTATCATATATCCTACTTATCGTTTCTTTTATGAAAATGAAACATAACACCATGGCTATAAAGCATATAACAGCTATAGAAAATGCGTAAAAACAGCAAGGTTTTATAATCATAATGCAAATGAAAGCATTGGTTATAAAGACAGTTCCTATAAAAAGCTGTTAAGTTGCAAATATGTTATAAACAAAATTCACAAAAAAATTAAAATTCATTTAGTGAAAAAACTGATAGGTTATAAAGATAAAAATACGCATGATGAGAGCGTTTTTAAATATTATGAATGTATAGATTCAAACCATAACGCAATCATTTCATAAAGCCCATAATATGTAGCTTTAAACTCATATAAATATAAGGCTTTTAAATCTACTCTGTTATATAAACCCTATTTAAGGTTCTCTCAAAAGAGAAAATGCTCTTAAGAAAATGAAAAAATAATAAGCTTATAATTGCTTATAAAACATCAGCTTCAAACGTTTTTTATAAAAATCTCATTTTATGTTTCAAACGTTTAAACGTTGATTTAGAAAGATTCTCGTAAGTGTATTTTCACTTTTCATTAAAACCTAATTTCTTTAAAAATCAACCGGTCCAAATTTGAGCACTGTGCTTTAAACTGTAACTTTGAAAACATTTTTTGCTCGCTTGCTTGTGTTATGTCATTAAAAGGCTCTTAATTTCATAAGATATAACACTGTGATTTCCATTATCTGTTTATTTCCTACTCCGGTAAAAAAATACCGTGGTTTTAAAAGTGATCTTGTCTTTAAATTCTTTATACAATCTTTATAAATTAAACCTATAAGCTTATAACATTTTCAAACGATTACCCTCTAATAGGTAATAAAATATTGCTGTAGCATTTTTAGATTTTACGCTTCTCAATTTTGAGAACTGTAATTTTATGTTTTTATCATGTGGTTAACAATCCAATCTTTAAACGTATACAATTTATGTTATCGATAATTTCAAACAACTACATTTTAAACAATGTGATTTGTGCTGTGATAAAAACGTATCATAAAATTTATAAACTGTTATGAATGATATCGGCTTTTCATTTCATTTGAATGCACACATGCGTTATAATATTTGCATCATGATTTGCTTTTTATGGTCTATTCATACATGCCAATCTTATATAAAAAATGGTCAAATGAATCATGCATAAAAGGATGGATTCTTATAAAAAGAATTACACTCAACCTATTGACTTTATTGTATTTTTTATTATATCTTGGATAATCAAAAGAGGAGACTGACAACCTCAGTGTGAAGACTGATGGGAAAAAAGGTCAGCGGCCAGAATATCTACGCTGTATCGGGAAACACATATTTGACAATGAACTCTATTTTGAAGAAAAGAAAATCTTTTCACTCATATAAATTGCGTGAAATCCAAACCACAGCTCATAACTTTGCTTCTGTAGATGGCATAGAAGACGTCAAGCTCGTGGAATTACAATATGATTGGGGCGGTGAAATTGAGATTAGAAAATCTGAAAATCTTTTGGGTACCTTAATAAGGAAAAATGGGCTTGAGAGTACAAGCAAGGCAAATATTATTTACGCTAAATTTAGTGTCCGTTTTAAAGGTAGTAATACTCCGCGTAAGATTGGTATTCGTTCCGGAAACCAAGCAACATTTGGTAGAGACGAAGATAGCTTGATGATTGAAGACTGGATCAATGATCAGCAATTAATTATTCCAAAAAATCCCCCAAAAGAGGCATCACAATATGTGGAAAACACTGGCGAATCTGCCTCGGCATGAACATAACCATGCATTTTTAGTCAGGCATTTTGGTGAAACAGATATAATCAAATTGCTGTTTGATAGCACAACAGTTCTTGATGATAACCTTCATTACGAAAGTGGGGGTTGTTGCGGTAGGCGTATTTGTGAAATAGCCTAACGGCAAATTGCTAGCCGTGTACAATGATAATTCATCGAATTGTCCAGAATTAGTCATCTCAAATAACGACAGGTGGATATTTTCTCTAAACTTAAAGAAAATAGCCATCCTGATTGCTAATCTCACAAAAGGCATATCTGTTTTCAAAGATGTACAGACTATTGAGTGTTCCTCAAGCTGTATAAGATTTGGCTACTATATTCCTCGGAGCACCATTCGTTATCCAGTTTTCTTTGGAATCAATATTTACGATGGAGATCTGGAAGGCATAGTCAGCCATGTGACTGGACTTGATGAATCAGCCATTTTGCTTCTACCGTCCATTGAAACATTAGCCAAGCTAAAATTGATGCTATTCATGCCAAAAGGCTCAGATTTGATTGGATTACAAAATTTGCAAAGCGAGAATTGCTTGTTAGATACTGAAAAAGCTTCGCAGAGCTTTAACTCATTTTTTGAAGCTATAAAAGACCCTAATCCTGAAATAGAATGTAAGAAATTCTCTAGCCCATCAGGTGCTTCGTGGAATCAATTTACCTTTGAGTGACAAGAAGAACAACTTCTGAATGATGAGCGTACCCAAAAGGCCCATAAGAGAGAGAGGTAATCATTGTCACCTGTGGTGGTGAAACCCAACGCTATGAGCCAGCAGACCTTCATATGCTGAATAAGAAAACTAAAGAGCCAACTCTACAATGGATATCGCTTAAAAGCTGTATTCAAAATAAAGGTATTATAGGATGGACAGATCAGGCTGCCGCCGATAATATCAAATCACAAAAGAAGGAACTGATTAAGAAACTTAAAAAAGCTTTCCGGCAGTCCGATAATCCTATACCTTACATTAAGGAGGAGGGTTATAAGTACCGTTTTAACTGCAGACTTCCAGAAAACACGCTGTAAGTGCTAGGTATAGACTGCTGCGAGCTGGTCAATTGCCAAACCCTTGATTTCCCATGACTAAAAGCTCCGTACTTCATTTTTCCAAGTACGGTGTTTTTCAGGAAAGGGGCATATATAGGAGAAAAATTAGAGAAAAACGGGGTGTTTTTATAGAGAGGAAGTCAATTGCAAATAGCGAAAAAGCCCGCAAATGCTGGGCTTTTGAGGCTATGCCATATAAGGCATATGAAAGTTCGTTTTAGGTTAATGGCGGAGAGGAAGAGATTCGAACTCTCGAGAGCCTTTTGAGCCCTACTCCCTTAGCAGGGGAGCGCCTTCGACCACTCGGCCACCTCTCCAAGGGAGTGCATAAATGGTATCGACAAAAAGTTCAAGACATTTTCTATTTTTTTCAAAAATATCTAAGATTTTTCTTTTTTACCCATTCACTAGAACAAAAAATTAACAAAAAGAGAATTGTGCTCTTTTTACAACATTGCCTTAAATAGTGCATTAATATCCCCTAAAAAAGTTAATTTTATGTTTATATATTGAAAAAAGATGAGTATAGCTGGGATTATGAGTGCATATATTTTATTTTATCCTTACCGAGTTGAGGAAAAACTCTGTAAGGGAATTGAGTTACTTTTCGTTGGAGATTCATAATGAATATTAAATCCCTCTTTTTAAGTTCTGCAACAGCTTTTGTAGCAGTTTCTGGAACGCAAGCGGCCTCCTCTACAGCGATAGCAGAACCGGAACCTATTGAATATGTTCGTGTTTGCGATGCATATGGTAAAGGATATTTTTATATTCCTGGAACAGAAACCTGCATGCGCTTATCAGGGAATGTTCGTGCTGATTTAATAGGTGGTGATAACATCGATGCAAAAAACAATGCTGAATTGGATAAAAAAAGAAAAACCTACGGTTCATCATCACGTTTAACCCTTGTTTTTCAAACTGCTTCTGAAACAGAATTAGGAACACTTCGCTCTTATGCACGCATCTTCTCTAGTTGGGGAGATGGTAAAAATAGAGCTGGAGCAACGCTCGCAGCAGCTTATATTGAACTTGGTGGTTTTCGTGTAGGTCTTGATGATACTATATTCAACACCTGGACCGGTGGATACGGAAATGTTATCAATGATGATACTATAGCACCAGCAGGTACAACACGCACGAGTTTTGTCTCTTATACCTTTAGTGGTGATACCGGATTTTCCGCAATTATCGGAGCTGAATTAGGTAATGCTTATATCAATGACGCGTCAAGTGATGGCCTAGGTGACGGATTAACATATTACTATGTCAATAAAGATGATAAAATTGCCATTGTTTCTGACGATGATAAACCAAGTAAAAGAACAAAAGATTATACGCCTAATCTTGTTTTTGGTATAAAGTTTATGCAAAAATGGGGTGGTTTTTCAACGGTTGCAGCTTATGATGCTTATTATAAAAAATGGGCTGGTAAAGTGCGCATGGACTTTAATGTCAGTGACCGCTTAAACCTGTGGGCGATGGTTGGTTATAAAAACGGCGTTGATTACTACACAGAAGATAAGGATAACCGCGGTGAACTGGCACGAGAAAGTACAACGATTTATGCAAACTGGGGTGGTAAGTGGGCCGCTTGGGCTGGAGCGACTTACAAACTGACTTCAAAGGCAAATTTAAACGCTCAAGTCTCTTATAGCGCTGTAAAAGCCTTTGCAACGTCTGTAAATATTGCATACACGCTGGTTCCAGGATTTGTTATTACACCTGAGTTAACTTACGTTTCTTGGAATGATGATCGCACTTTTAAAGCAGTAGATGATCTTAAAAGCTATAAATATTCTCTGAATGGAAAAAGTGCGTTTCAAGGTATGATTCGTCTCCAACGTTCATTCTAATTCTTTTAGATTACACAAAAATATATACCGATAAAAACTGGCAATATATATTGCCAGTTTTTATCTTTTAAGCCACATGTGGTCATCATATCCTTGTCTCTTAGATATTTATTTTCTGCCAAATCTACTTTCTCTATTAAAAATATTCTAAAAAAATCAATAACTTACGTGCTTATAAGTATAGTTCACGCACTTTTCAGAGATCATTCAAATCATGAAGATCTTTATTATCAATAAATGTTTGATAAAATTGCGAAAATAGCTTTGAAAAAAATAAGATGGCTATAATTTTAAAGCATGAGACAATAATCGTAGAATGATTTTTAGTAAAATGAATAATACTGCGATAAACTACCAAAGTTCTTGATAATTTTAGTGTTTTTGAAACAGATGAAATACATATTCAAGCGAAAAAGCGGTATATTCTTCAAAGCTCTGAACACAGTTCACTATTTTACTATGTGTACTCTTTATCTTCTTTGATAATTTTTAAGATTTTCTTATACGCCACAAATGTAGAATCGCAATTCGTGTTTTTTATTTCATATCTATAGGAAAGCTTTTTATACACTTCTTTCCCAATAAAAATTTTCAAGCATTATATTTTAATTATATGAAACAACACATTTATCTATAAATATAATTCATCGCTTTACATCTTGAATCAGAAATTCGAGTAACGCAGGATCCTCTCATTCAAGACCATCCTCTGATACATCATAAATAGTGCTGACGTGGGGGTAAGAATACCTCTTATAAAGAATCTTAATGCAAAGGCTATTACAATACCTACAAACCAGAAAATATAATAATGATGTTGACTTGTAACAAGTGCACACAACATCTTAATTTTATATATACTGTTTAGATAAAAGTATAATATGTCTGATAGAGAGATAGAATTTAGGGTTTACCTCACAAAGCTATAGAGCTTTTGCATTTTTTATAAATATATCTCTATGTAAAATTTTTCTCTCAAACCATAAATGATTTACTTTCACACTTATTCAATCAGAAAAACTTAATACAACCTTTATAATAATATCCACAATGATCACTATATTTAAATGAATCAAAAAAGTGTGTGATAAAAAAGAAAAAAATTATACTTACTTTAAATTTCGTGAGAAACTTATGAAAGTCTTTTAAACTTTTTCTGTGATAAAACAGTCATCAATGGCATGAAGTCAATTAATTTGATGGAAAATACTTATCGACCAAAGCATAGATAATTGCTGCTGTTTCAATATCTAGAATTCCATCATAATTTTCTTGACGAAAATGAAGCTGAAATGCTCGGATTAATTGCTTATATCCAACTTCAGTGTATGCAATTGAAGTATCGTATCCATAACATTTCAACTTACCCAAAACGTCCACTTTGGATGGAAAACTCTTATAGAACTGTTTTTGATAATGATCCTTTACTTTATCATCATACCACGCCCCAATACCCGCCAAATAAAACTCTTTCCACGGGAAAGCAGCTCCTGGGTCACTCTTTCTACCAATGGCAATATCGCTATGTCCAACAACATCGGTTGGCGTAATATCTGGGTATCTCTGTAGAATATTGAGTGCAAGCTCCTTAACTGCATCAATCTGCTGTGAATTATAAGGAGGAAATGTAATATTTTCATTTTTGTCAGCTGTCATAACAGCCGTCTCAAACTGCAAAGCTGTAGAACACGCATGCCCTCCCTCACCCGATGAATGAATCTCATTCTTTAATTTATCTCCATCTTTATAAACTAGATTCAAAATCTGCCTATCTTTTACAGTTTTTTCAACATGCATATCCTCTAAAGAATTAGAATGATCATTTGCTAAATTAACGATTTCAATTCCAATGGATGTATCGTTCAAATTACTGTGCCCAGCCCATGCACTCACACCCGCGTGCCACGCACGCTCATTTTCATCCACCAGGTTAAAGATACGTAGATCCTTAAATCCTGCTTCAATATATGTCTTCTCTGTTGGATCAGGAACAAGATAGTGGACACTCACCTCTTCTCCTGTAAGAGCCATAACTGATGCTCTAAAATCAAGTGACGTATAATGCATCACAAGAAAACGAACACGACGATTAAAACTTTTAGTAGAACGATAACTGTTGTAATCAATCTGATACATAGAAACCCTTCCTTTTTACCTAGCTCACAAACCTTGCCACGCTTTACAACAGAAAACACACAAAATTAAGTATTGGAGAGCATTCTTACGATATTTTTTGGCAGTTCAATGACAGTTCAATTACCAAAGCGTGTTTATAATTTATCCTTCATGAACATATAAACAATTGAAACTTTTTCTGTGTAGCCTTACATAACCAAAATATTCTTTTAATATTTTTTCATAAAGGTATTCTGCCAACCTTTTCCTAAAATAGTGCAAACAACCTCTTCCTCAACGCTAAAAAAGATAAAGTTTATTACAAAAGGAGGTGATCCCACTCTAAAATTAAGAAATATTTTGAAAAATACCCATATTGTCACACTTATGAAAACCGGATCAATATCAATTTATTAAGATAAGACCCATTTTTTCCTTCTATATCGATATTATATGAAATATGAACAGCTTTTGCCTCCCCTTAGCCGCCTCTATTTCTTGTTCAAACAATTTTTGTTCTAAATATAAAGGCTAAGTATATCCTTAAAATTTTCATCTATGAGGACAACTTTTCCGCTGCCTACACATATATTTAGTCTAACTTACCACCAAAGACGGTTATCTGAGATATACCAATAACTACGCGTCTTTTTTCTACATATATAACAATAACACAAGTATAAATAAGAGAATATTCCTCAAAAACTTTTAAAAAATTCGATTTTACTTTGAGTGATGTGTCCTCCATATAAACAAAACTCCCCGCTGTATCACGGGAAGTTTTAAAATTATGACTTTATCACAAATATCTAATAACTTTTAGAAGGAAGACCGTTGTAAAAGTAAATAAAATCAACAGTTTTTAACTATATCAATCATAACTCTTCTCCGTTTTTATATAAGAAAAAAGAGTATATCCAATTATGATAAGTTTAATATTTGACACTTCATACAACACTCTAGACCTGCATAAAAATGATCTTACATTTCATAAGTATCTAAAAACGATAGCGAAGTCCGCCAGAAAAACGCGCTCCTGACAAACCAGCTTTGGTCAGCTGATGCTGATAGGTTACATCCCCATGAAAAGTAAATTTGGAAGACAATTGTGCATTAAAACCTAACCCAGCTTCTAGGGAAGAACCAAAAGCCCCTAGTTGAAAGGCATCTTTAAAGTGCACAGATTGTTTTCCTTTAAGACTATGAGAAAAATGAATCTTTCCATTAAAAGAAACAATTTGCCCTATTTTAGATGTAGAAAGAGTCTTTATTAAACGTCCTCCAACACGCATAAGCCACTGTTTAGGTTTTCCCATCTCAATATCAAAACCATCAATATCAGATGCTTTATCAAATTTCAAATTTTGATAAATAACCTGAACTTGTGGATCAAAAAGAAGTCCTTTATGCCCTGTCATAAACGACTTACCACTAACCAAGGAAGCACTTAAAGAATTTCCTTTCAGGGTTGCTGTCTTGCCTCTTGCAAGGGTAAGAACATCACCTTGGAACAAACCATAAGATAAAATACCGTCAATATAAAAACCTGCATCATGCTGCATACTACCATATGCTGCAGCTGTCCATTTATCAAAGGCACTTTTCTGGCTATATTCAACATCTACAGGCTGCAAAGAAAGCTTACCATAAGACCCCATAACCCCAAAAGAGACCGCAATATCAGCATTTTCAATGGTATCCAGCAGAGCACCTGTCTCTATAGCATTATAGTTAAAATCACCCCCATAACCATATTCAAAGGCAGATAAATCTGAACTGTAGCGATAACTTCCACCATAACCACGTAAAAATGAAGCAGGGTTTCCAGAAATTTCTAGCATCCCACTGAAAGTAGCACGCTGCATTTCCAACTGTTTGTTTTGATTGCTGATATCCATCAAACCAGCATGAAATATGCTGTTTGGTAAAAGCAGATAGGTTGGAACTTGTGGCACAACCGCCTTAACTTCTACCTCAGAATGAAGAACAGAATCACCAGTACCAGTTACAGGGTAATCATGTCCAGCACGAACTTCAGCAGAGCGCGTTACACGACGACGAGAATCAATATTCTGCAACTTAGATCGATATCGAGCAGAAACCTGCCTAATATATTCAGGCTCAAGTCGGAAATCCCAGAAGCCTTCAATACTATTAACCTGTTTTTGTTTAATCAGCTTATTTTCATGTTTTGCGTCACCATGAGCAGAATCTGGACCATAAGCACGAAGACGATATAGATAAGGCGAGCCTTTCAATGTTGCATAACCAATGGGAAGCTTAAAGGAATCTGCTGTTGCCTTTCCATAAACTTGAATAATGGAAACACTCTCAGAGTCTTTCCTTTCACCTTGGCTAAAGTGCTTTTTTTTCTCTGAATTAGGTAAACCCGATACGATATGCACTTTAGTTGTTCCATAGACATCACCATAGATTAAAAGTTTATCAGCCTTGATTCCCTTGTTTTGATCATCTGTCATAAAAGATGCATTGACAAGAAGGCGCACATCGCCATGTGCAACATAAGCATAATCCGAAGTATTACCATTCAACTCCCCTATATGAAGTGTTTGATAATAAGCATCTTTTGGTTTCTTAAAAACGATAGAACTATTAATAAGCCTTACAAATGAAATTGACGAATCCACAGACTGTACATTCTGCCGTTGATTGTTTTTTCTCGGTGCCACAGTCCATTGTGATTTATTCGATAGCTCAAGTTCAGCATAAGAATTTTCATCAACGTGCACTCCCCCGATAAGAGAAGAATTATTAGCCTCAACTCCTGCATACGAGTTATTTTTAACTTCTAATAATTGATCAGCAGAAATACGCGATTTCTCTGATACAGTAATATAAGGGAATCTCCTCGCATCATTCACATAAATAGCTGTACCATCTGGAACGTGAAAGTTAGTCTTCTTAAACTGAAATACCCCTAACTGAGAGATCATCTCACCTTGTTTATACTTATTTTCCGAAAAGCTTCCCTGAAGATGCAAACCATGAACCCTATGCCCCTTAATAACAATATTTGAATCTTCAAAAGAAACCTTAGACATTCCTTGCAACTGTAGCGAAGATTTATCACGAGAAAAGATGGCTGGTGAACTTTCACCCACTAAACCATGAACATAGCTAACATCAATCTTACCATTTTTAAAAACGAGAAAACCATCTTGCTGTACCCCCAAAACTGCTTGTTTTACCCCGTTATTACTCCTGCCTACCACTTTTTTTCCAGATCCAGTGACAGACACCTTATCTAAAACGGTAATTGCCTTTTGAGAAGCAATGACTTCTGATGTTATCAAACCAGATCTTTTCAATTGTAAGTTCTCATCAGTTTTTGAATTTGTTTTTTCCCCTTGTTTTATCACTATGTTAGAAGTCTTCATAATGACCATAGCTTGACCCGACGCTATCTCAAAATTATCCACATATGATACAGGAGCATTTCCAAGCGCATCACATGAATATGACTTAAAAAGAGAACCACACGAAGATTGAGAATCCTGCGCATAAGCATCTATATTGAATACGAAGGAAAAAACAGATGTTGTAAGAACACATAAACATACATGATTTTTTAAAATTTTAATCATAATCCGCTATAAACTTTCTTTTCTATTTTCATTAAAAAACAAAGAGACCCATCTCACGATTAATCTATTAGAAGCTGATCCGAATAATTTGTTTTGGATTTTATGTAAAGTAAAAAACAAAAAAATAACAAAATAAAGTCACGATTCGTATTTTTATTTCTGCAAAAATGCGGCTTAAAATAATCACTTCATATATCCTTCCAATATACTCTAGAAGAACTTATCTCTATAAGTGTAAGCAGGTAAAATTAGTACAAAGTGTAGTTTTTGGAAGCCGTTGTATACGCTCCAAATTTAACTTTGAAAATGACTCACAAAACAACAGAAAGAAAAAACCACAAGCATAGCTTGTGGTTGTTTCAAGACTTCACTCAAACTATAATGGCATTAGAAATGATAGCGTAACCCACCAAAAAAACTTATTCCGGAAAAACCAGCCTTAGTCAGTTTGTGCTGGTAAGCCAGATCACCCTGCAATGAAAACTTTTGAGAAAGTTTAGCATCAAATCCCAATCCAGCTTCTAAGGAAGAACCAAAAGAACCTAACTGGAATGCATCTTTGAAACGCACAGATTGTTCTCCTCCAAAACCATGTGTCAAATAAAGCTTACCATAGAAGGAAACAGTATTTGCTTCTTCAGATCCACTCGCTGTCTTCGTTAAACGACCACCAACACGTGCAACCCACTGATCAAGTTTACCCATATCAATGTCAAAGCCGTCAACATCATGGGACTGCTTAAACTGAAGATGCTGATAAACTATCTGAGCCTGTGGATCAAAGACAACACCTTCATATCCCGTTACAAATGTCTGACCACCGGTCAAAGAAACACTCAGAGGATTACCCTGCAATGTGGCTGTCTTACCCCGTGCAAGGGTGAGAACATCACCTTTAAACACACCATAAGAAACAAGACCATCGACATAGAAGCCTGCTTCATGCTGCATACT
>NZ_JBEPLI010000024.1:0-16359 GCF_040545155.1 Bartonella silvatica | reverse complement strand
GTACAAGCGGCTAAAACCATAAGACCTGCGAATGCCCATTGCACTGGACCATTGCCAACCAATAAGCCCCCAAAGCCTGAACAAGACCCTATGATCGGTGCTAAAGCTTCTACTTTCAAAAGACCCGTTGCCTCTTTCGCTTCCACTCTTTGATAGTTTGAAGAAATATAAGACCCCTTTGCCCACAAACCAGCTTCTGCTGCACGACGGTTGGATAAACCCTGAAGAGGCTTACCACCCACCTTATTCCATTTCTGTAATTCTGCTGGTACACAATCATAATCCCCCTTATTAAGTTTTTTTAACAAACTTGACTTGCAAAAGGCTTTCGTTCCTACATTATAGCAAAACGAAACGAGAGCCGCGAATTGGCAATCCGTTAACGAAACCGTAACCGTTTCCTCTACTGCATTCTCAAATTGCTTTAAGTCATCACAAAGAATTTCTTCTGCACGCTCTTGCGTAATACGCATACCTTTTTTGACAAGGGGACTACCTACATGACTCGTGTGACCATAACCAATAGTCCAAATACACGCCGTATCCCTATAGGCTTCCAAACGCAATCCTTCCCATTGTTTGATAAGCTCTAAACCTTCTTTGGATATCTTTCTCATCTCATCCTCCATAAAAAAAGCCCCACATCAGTGAGGCTGCATAAAAATCTTCTTTGATGATCTCTATTGGCTATGCTCTTTGATCAATTGTTCCACTTCATCAACACAAAAACCAAGCCGAAATATCGGGGCATATTCACTTTCCTGTAATTCATACTGACAGCGCTTGTCTATAAAAGCACCATTTGAAGGAAACGGCATATCTGTTGTTATAAAAACTTTACGCGTGTCATCTTCTAATCCTTTTTCACCTTCACTAAGCTCTTTAACAAAGCTCCAATAAAAACGCGTTGATAAAAGCATCTCCAACCTTCTTACCGTTTCAACTTTGTCAAAAGAAAGCATGTTCACATAATCTTCTTTGCTATTTAAATACTCTGGATAATCTATCATTTTCATATCCTACTATACAAAACTACGCGGACGGCTACAGCCTCGCGCTCCAACTTGTTCATTGGAACTATTCGTATTAACTCCTACTCGTGTAAAACGTCCACTCGTGCCATCATTAGACCAACTACCCCCTGCCACTAATACACTCGTCTGAGTTTGAATTTGATACTTTGATCCAACCTTTACAGCTGTATGCAGTGGAAAAGCGCCAGATATATATTGCCAAACATAACCGCAACCTTCTTCACAACCTATGTGGGAAATCATACGACGATTTGCCGTGTCAACATGACCTCCAGAAGTCTTAGGAGAAGGCGCCTGCTTTCCTTGAATAGACTTCATATCATTACTTCCATACATGGCTGAACAAAATTCCTCATCACTCAATAGAGACTTCTTAACGCGCATCATATCTGTGACATGATCTGCATACTGACGATTCGTTGTCACTGGAACACCATACACTGAACGCGTATTTTCATCCGTTCCTGATTGAAGATAAATATCAACCCAAATATTTTGCGAGGGATCGTAGACCATCCCTTCTGGTGAACTATGCGGACGGTGATTCAAACACCAAACTGAATTGGGTAAAATATCCCCTGCTTGATAACCCGATAACGGGTGATCTTTTATGGTATCAACATCTACACAAAGCGTATGAAACCCTCCTACCTTTCGAGAGTTTGTCGCTGTATAACCTGTAGGATAAGTAGAGTTGTCTGATAGAACAAATTTATAATACTGTTCTCCATCAGCGACCAAATAAACATAGTAATCTTTACCTGCAGAAAGAGAAGGAACATTTATTCTTGTATCTGTCGTATAATTTGCGACCAAAATATCATTAGTGCGGCCTAAGGTTATGCGCGTTCCTTTTTTCAAGGTTAGTTGTTTTTTTCCTGTCGCAACAAGAAACGGTGTGGATACGGAAAGAACCGTTAAATTGAATTCTTTCAGTAAAGTATTTATCTCTTCTGATAGCTCTTTTGCCTTTGAAGCTGTCGTAAGAGCGACTGTTGCTGTGCTCTTCGCGGAATTAGACGTTGCTGTTGCGACTGATAATGACCTCTTGATACCATCAAGCTCTTGCTTCGTTGTATCTAATGTTTTTTTTACTTGATCTGTAACATTTTTTGCTTCTTCTGCTGTCCTTTTCGCTTTATCAGCTGTTTCCTTGGCTTTAGTGGCTTCATCTTTGGCTTCATATGCTCTGCTACTTGCTGTCTCAGCTTTTTTCTTCGCTTCTTCTGACACGCTCTTCGAAGATGTCGCTACTTGACTGGCTTGATCACTCGTCGTTTTCGCTGCATTCACAACTGTTTCTAAACTTTCTGCTTTAGCTTTTGCTTCTTCTGATAGGGTCTTCGCTTCACCAGACTTCGTTAACGCTTCTAAGGTTTGTTGGCTTATCTCATCACCTTTCTGCTTGGCTGTCGTGGCGGTCGATAAGGCACTCTCTGCAACACTTTTAACATCACCAATCCTTTGCTTGACTTCATCACAAGCAGTCTTGCTTGTCTGTGCAAGATTCTTCGCCTCTTCTGATACCGTTTTAGCTTCATCAGCACGCCCCTTTGCATCATTGGCTGTGCTAGACGCCATATCCGCCGTGGCTTTTGCAGAAGTCGCTTCTCTTAACGCTTCCTCTGACTTCTTTTGCGCCTCTGTAGAGGCCGTACTCGCTTTTTCTGCTAAGCCTTTTACTTCTTCAGAAACATTCTTTACATCATTGACTGTGGTAAGCGCTGTAGACGCTTTCTCTTTCGCATCGCTCGCTTCTGTAAGCGCATTAATAGAAGCATTTTTGGCGTCTGTTGCTAATTGCTTGGCTTCTTCACAAGCTCTCTTACTTGCTTGCGCAACTCTCTCAGCTTCCTCTGATTTCTTCTGAACAGCTTCTGCTAAACTTTTGCTGGCTTCTCCACCTTCACGAACTGCTTGTCTATCCGCTTGCAATGCCTGCTCTGCTGTTACCTTCGCTTCATTGGCTATTCTAGACGCTTCTGATGCTTCTTGTTGTGCCTCTTGCGCAATCGTTTTAGATTCTGATGCTGTACGCGATACATCATCCACCTTCTTTTCAACGCCTAAAACTTTCTCTTGTGCCGTGTCTGCTGTATTCTTAGCCGCTTGCGAAAGAACATGCGCATCATCTGATTTATTTTTCGCTTCTTCTGCTAATCCCTTGGCACTATCTGCTATTTGCTTCGCACTAGTCGCTATCGTTTCTGCAGAATGCGCTGTCATCTTAACTTCTTCAACCAATTGTTTAACTTCAACCGCTTGGCTCTTGGCTTCCCTAGAAACGGTTTCTACGGTTAAAACCTTTTGTTGTGCTCCTTCCGCTGTCTGTTTTGCCCCCTCCGCTGTATTCTTCACATGATCAACCGACTGTTTTAGATCATTAACGCCCGTCAACGCTCTCAAGGCGGTTTCTTTTGCTTCACTAGCTACCAAAGATGAGGCTTCTGATTTGCTTGTTGCACTCTCTGCTTTAGACGTCGCTGTCGCTGCAATTTGTTTGGCTTCTGTTGACAGTGTCTTCGCTTCTGATGTTGCCATCTCTACTCGAGACACTGTTGCTTTCACTGACGTTGCTTCTGCTAAAGCTTGCTCCGCTGTTCTTTGCGTTGAAACCGCTACTTGTGTGACTGATGTGACACCTGTACTCGCTTTTTCTGCTAAACTTTTCGCTTCTTCTGCTAATCCCTTGGCATCATCTGCTGTTTGCTTTGCAGAATTGGATAGCGTAAGCGCTTTCTCTACCTCTTGCTTTACATCCATCGACCTTTGATGAGCGCTTGCTGCTTGACTCTTCGCATCACGTCCTTTTTTCAACGCATCATCGGCTGTGGTCTTCGCTTCATGCGCACTTGTCTCAGCTCTGGACGCTGTCGTCAAAGCTTGTGCTACCGTGACTGCCGCTCCATCGGCTAATTCTTTCGCATCATCTGCCAACCGTTTCGCTGCATCCGCTGTTTGCTTCGCTACCGTCGATAATCCTAGCGCTCGTTCTGAACTCTGTTGCGCCTGAACCCCTTGTTCCGCACTCGCAAAAACTTCGCGAGGATAAAGACTTGCCGTCCCTAACAACTTCGGAACAACAACCGTATCCTCTGAAACCCCCTCTATGATCTCTTCTTTCGTTGCCACTGGTATCTGATAGTCATGCGTATGATATGGTATCCCCATCGAATTTCTTCCTTACATCATTCAAAATAAATGCCTAAAATAAACACGTTCATAATTCTTCAATTTCGGACTTTAATGCCTTTAAACTTTCTTCATGATCCTTGTTCAAAGCATCCTTCAAGAGGTCAACGAGACCACTGAGCGGCGCATGCACAAAACCACTCCCTGTATACAAAACAACCCGTACTTTAGACGGGTCGCTAAGCTCTGATATTGCAAATGGTTTCGATAACATCTCAGCTCCTCATCAACTCTTTATCCCATAGACTATACTCATATTAAGCGGGCGTGTTTCTGCTCCTCCAAAACTATCCATCATGATAATATGATCATGCATGCCTAGATCTTCTCCTCCGCGTTTAGGAATTCTATACGTCTTTATAGTATCTCCATGCCTCAGAAAAAACGGGTGTAAAGTATAGACTTTACCTTCATTCAATGAAGGAAGTTCGGGGGCAAGGACGACTTCTCTTTCAAAAGCTTCATTGCATCTTGCCAAGGCATCTCCACTTAAACCTATACATTCCTCGTCTTGACTAGATCCATGGGGAACTGTATCAGTTACATGTGCAAATGTATAATCTACAACAATACTCCTCTTCCTCCTCCCACTGCTTTCTACTGGAGGTGAAAAACCAATACTATGTTCATGATTTCTCAAAGAGCACTGTTGCACACTGCCAAAAATACGACCATGATCAACAAAACCGCTATAATCAAAACCACGCAAAAACATGCCCCGTAAATCCGGAACATTAAACGTTGTTTCATCTCCACTTCCCCACATCGTTCCTATGGTCGCAAAAAGGGTACGATATTTATCACGCGAATATGAACGACCATCACAAGGCAGCCAACCTTCCGGCAAGCTTTCCATGGCAAAAGTGCCTATAAAGCCCGTAGGCAAACGGTGAAAATCAAAAACTTTTCTGAGCGTAGGATTCAGTAACTGCCAGCCCGAAATCTCTTCATCATACACAAGGGTGTAAGCACACCCTCTTTGTATCTCTCCTCCGACAACAGCTGTTACACCCGTTTCTGACGCTTTGTAAACTGATTGACCGCCAAGATTATTGAGCCTAATCGTGGTGACACCAACATTACTCTCCTTCGCCTTAAACCGTAAAGAAAGACCATTGCTATAACGGGAAAGTGATGAGCTGCTGGTTAAGCCAATGGTCGTTTGTTGCTGGTGATGATCAATCTCAAAATGACTATCAAGCGCACCACCAATATCTGATAAATACTCTCGCACACGTTGCATCATCCCACGGGCACTATTATTTACAGTATGGGGTGACTGACCCTCTGACCAATTAATAAGACTATCAGCGCCTGCATTCTCTGACGCTGTTAAAGACCAGTTATAAATATGTGACATATTGTCCTCATGTCTTTATGGCAAAAACAACGGAGACATTGATAGGACGCGTCTCACTCTCCCTATCCCTTAATGACGCCATTTGTTGTGTTTGTGGTTGTCCATAAGGAACCGCAAAAACATCATAGACCTGAATATCCTCTTTTCTGACCCCAGAAACCGTCGCAACTTTCGATATTTGATCCTCATCAAGCGCATGCCCCCATAAAGTGGTCGCCTCCCCATGCCAATAACGTGCATCATCATCAGACATCTGTGAAACTGATATCCTATGACCTTCATGTCTATGCGCTTGGATTAAATCCTGCTGGACACTGGCAAAACTACGTCCTGTATCAACATTGCGTCCAGCATCAAAACCCCGTAAAAACATGCCCCGTAAATCCGGTACATTAAATGTTCTAACCCCGTCCCCACTTCCCCATGTCGTCCCTATGGTCGCGAAAAGATTACTATAAAGACTCCGTGAATAAGCACTACCATCACACAATAACCAACCATTGGGGATTGCTTGCATTGCAAACGTCCCTATCAAGCCTGCTGGATAAAGAGAATTTGCCAAGCCTTGTGGTGATGCCAGAGGAGTAGGATTAAGCAAATGCCAGCCAGAAATCTCTTCATCATATACGAGTGTATATATGCAGCCAGTTTGGATTTCCCCTCCCTCTAACAAGGTTGCAACACCGGTGTCTGATGCCTTGTAAACCGGCTTACTTGATAAGCTATTCAAAATAACTGTGGTCGCTCCTACATTCTTGCCACGCGCTTTAAACCGCAAAACAATATCATTCTTATACTCTAAAAAGAGCGACTTACTTTGCAACCTTATGACGGTCGTTTGGTCACTATGATTTACCGTTACAACACCTTCAAGCGCACCACCTGTATCCCACAGATACTCCCGCACACGCTGCATCATTCCACGGGCGCTGTTATTGATCGTGCTAGGGCGTTGTCCCTCTGACCAATCAATCAAATCATCTGCACGTGTGTTATCCGCCGCTCTAAGCGACCAATCATAGATCGTTGACATGGGTGTAAATCCTAATTCCGGTAAAATGGTCCGTAAAATGCCCTCATGAATGACGTCATCAAAGGCGTATCATCATCACTCTCTTCTTCTGAAGACTCTTCTTGTGATGCTAATAATGCTCTTAAAACCTCTAGAAGGTTGTCTCTATTGCCAAAGCTTCGCTGTGCTAGAGGGCTTGCTCTATAAGGCTGCACACCATACATCTGAAATACACGGTTGGCAAAATCACTGGCACGCATAGCGCTGTTGCCACCATTCAAGCCAACCGCATTCCTCCCAACCATTTGCGCTGCATTGGCATGGGGATTTTGCAAAAGGCGCGCGGCTCCTCCTGCCCCTTGTTGGTGGGCTAAATACAATTCCGCATCGGTAGGCGCTCTCCCTAAAACACGGCTTAAATAGTTGCGATTGTCACGTGTCAAGCGCCCCATGGCATCCGCTGCTTGCATGGGATCAAAACGGTCTTGCAAACCATATTGCTTGGCTGTGCTGTTTATAAATTGATACAGACCACCTGCAGAAGAACGTGGGTTTCTTGCATTCGGATTGCCGCCACTTTCCACTTGTGCAACACGGTATAAATAGCTTTCTGGCAAACCATAGCGCGCTGCTGCTTGACGGATCGCTTGATCAACTGAAGGACTATAACGGGTCATAGCTTGTACATTCTCCTCTACTTCCACGTACTCAGCATATTAAAGTGCCTTGCTAATTCTTTTCCTTCTCCCCCAAACAAAGCAGCAGAGAGCTTTTTCACCCACTCTTTCGTCGCATATCCATTATGATACGCCTTCACCATCCGTTGAATAAGATCGACAATTTTATCGTTCGAAATCTCTGTTCCCTTTGTTAACAACTTGACCATATCCTTTTCAATACTTTCACGCTCTCTAGATGCTGCTTGTTTGAAAGGAATCCCTGAAGCCTTCAATGCGGCTTTGCCTGTTTGAAAGGCTGCATCGCGTGTACCCGTTGGCACACTGACATGATGCGTAAAAGAGATATCTTTATCCGCTTTGCGATTTGGTATTCTGTTATAAAAATCTGCATAATCGGCTTGTTTATTGACAACATTCTTAACAGCAGAAGCTTTATCGGCTCCATAAACCTTGGCAAACTTATCGTACAGATCATCTGCATCAAAAATTTGCTTTGCCTGAGAAACTTTATCTCCTGTTTGCTCCATATCCTTGAGAAGTTCTCTTCTTGAACCCTTTTTAAAGTATTCTTGTTGTCCCTCTGATAATTCATCAAAAATTTGACTGAACTCATCCTTATTAACCGACTTGCTAAGGATTTTAGAACCTTCACGCATAGCGTCTATATCTGAACTATAGTGATAATACAGACCCCGCGCCTTCTTATATTCAGACGATATATCATCCATAATCTCTAACAATTTTTTCTGAATGCCAACTAAACTGCGGGCTTTGCTGTCATCTCCTGTGTTCCTAGCTGTATCTATCATATGATTAAGTCTATACTTAGTTTCATGAAGTAACCCCATGCTAGGTTTCTGCTTAAGGAGACTAAACTTTTGAGAAGAAAATGGACTGACTTTGTTGCCATCACTGATAAACTTCTCTAACCCCGCATCATAAGCTTGTTTGAAATAAGGGCGCTCCATTAATTCGTTAAGCGCACCATAATATTTTTCTCCTACCGGAGTCTTCTTGGCTATTTCGTAAAGAGCATGTGATACTGCTTCCCTATTCGCAATAAGATCATCTTTTAAATTTGTAATATTTTGACGAGGAACAAAGTGTTCATCAACCGCCTGATGAATACGCTCCCCTCCTGCTAGTGCTCTCTCTTTAGCTCTTTTGGTTAAATCAAGATAAGCTCCTTGGTTTTTTCCAGCAACCTTAAAAACAAGATCTTGTAAAGAGGGACTATGATCCGCTACGTAATCGGTAGAGACTGCATTCTTAAAAGATTTTCCTAGCTCTTCAGAAGCCTCCTTACTTAAATTCTTACTGATTTCTCTCAACGTTGCTTTTGCAACACCTTCTTTTGTATGAGAAGGAGAAAACAATCTTCGTATTCCACCAACAGTAGAACCAGCCAAATGACCTAAAGCACTTCCAACAGCTGTCCCTCCCGCTCCCAATCCTCCACCAACTGCTGCACTTTGAAGTGTATGACCTAACCCTACACCTTCACCTACCCCCTGTAATGCACCAGATGCCGCCCCTACTTTAAGCAAATGCGGCAATGTTGTTTTATGCGTAATGCCTAAAAACGGACTTACTTTCTCACCTACATATTTACCTACATTTCCTGCTTTTCGTCCTACCGATGTTTGACCAGCTTTTAAAAACAATTGACCTAACTTTGATCCTCCAATACTATTTGCAAGTGTAGGCGCTATAAAACGGGCTCCAGAAGCTAATGCTCCTGCCCCTAAAGTCGCAAGTGAAGGAATTGCCGACCCTAAAGCATTTCCTGCAAAAGAAGTCCAATAATGTTGATCACCCATCCTACGATAATAATCACGTATTCTATTGACTTCTTTCTCATACTTCTCTCTGGTTTGCTTATCTCCAAGCCAATAGTTGACAAGTCCCTTCCCAAAAGCCGTTATTGCCCAATCATCATCAGAATCACGTCCTGCCGCTGTGAGCGCTGCAATCTCATCATCTAAATTAAAACTCAAACCATGCTTTAAAGAGTTCAAAAAAGCTTCACCGCCACTTATTTCTGAATGTTGGGGTGATGTTGTTTCTTCAAAGTTGGAGGCATCATCGAGAACACGCAAACGATAACGTTTTCCACTTTTAGATGTTACATATTCTGGAGTGCCACCTCTCGAATTGTCATCGAGAACACGCAAACGGTAACGTTTTCCACTTTTAGATGTTACATATTCTGGAATGCTAGTATAAGTATTCATTAATACTCTTCCTTTTCAATACGCTTACCGGTAGACGCATCTATAAACACAGTGATATCATCTCTGTCGATACCTTCCTGCCATTTCATTGTAGGTATATTTTTACTGCCTCCTTGTGACATCAACTGATCAGAAGAATATTGACTATGGTTTCCATTAACAGCATTGATCATATTTTCTTCTGTAGGATCAATATCACCTAGTAAAATACCTACTACTTCAGAATTAAGTTTTGATATAACAGTTTTTATTATGTTCAAACGACGTTTAAATTCTTGTGGAGACATGTCGAAACTTAAATCACCCAGAGACTGTTTTAACATTTCAATGTCTTTATCACTAACATTTCCAAGCCCTATCGTCCCTCTTGGCGAGAGCATTTTCATTTGATCTATACGATCAAGCGCTATTCGAGATTTTATTGATTGTATAATAAGTCGTGCATCTGATTGTTCTGACCCTGAAAGCACATAGCTAGCTGCCTTAGCCATATGACCTGTGGCATAATTTCCAAATTTATCGGCATATCTCTGCAAAAGATCGATATCGTCTATCAAAACTTTTCCATATATTTGTTTACTTTTGATCAAAGAAGCAGCACGTTTATTTTCCATATACGCTTTGCTTCCAGGGTTATAAACTACTCTTTTTCCTGTTGGTGATGTTGGATCATCAATTAACGAGGTTCCATCATTAAAGTCTTTTCTACCTGTATTTGTGAGCATCGCACTAAGCATTTGAGGATTCCGTACCATGACAGCAGCTTCTTCTTCGCTATATCCTTTAGATTTCAGATACTCGACAGTTTGGTTAACCTGCCCTCTTTGTTTATCTCCTTCATTAAGATGCTTCACACCACTTGCTAGCGCATCCCATCCAGAACCATCTGTGGGTGCTGCCGCCATACCTGCAAAAAGATCTTTGAGCTTCTGATACGCATCTGATTGAAAAAATTTGTAAGTATTGGACTGTAAAAATTTCTCTGCATCTGTCAGTTCAGGAGGCGGTGTTGGGGAAGCGGGTGCTAATGGTTGCGTTTGTTCACTAACATGAGGTTTTAGTTCTTGTGGAGTACTCTCTAGTGCATTTGGCATGGGTGGATGTTGATCAAATCCAAGAGGCATTTCCGTTCTAGGAGCCGTATAGGGCATAAATGGTCCATATGGATTCAGACTATTCTGTAAATAGGGGTTGGATGGGGCATGTGCTTCATTTATATTATCCAGAATACTCCCAATCGCCCCACCAATTACTAAAGGATTCTTCAGGTTTGGTTTCATTAATTGTCCCAATCCTTTCGCCCCTGTAACCATTTTTGGAGCTACTCTGGGATAAAGATACCTAAAAATATGAGGTCCATATCTCAATGCTGCCCCACCTGCTACCCCAGAAGCTAAGCCTAATAATGGAAATGCCATCACACTCTCCTACAAAACTATTCTTTAATTATTCTCCAGAGCTTTCTTTTGATTCATGTAATCTAAAAAAAGCTTGGATGCTCCTCCTGCCAACGCTGCTCCCATTGGACCACCTGCCATATAACCAAAAGCCATAGGTGCTGTATGAAGTGCCAGAGAACCTATAGCCCCTACATTTTTCCATGGGTTATTGCCTGCCATCGTAGAGCCTGACACATTATTCGTCGTCGTCCCGTAATTGCCTGCAAAACCACGACCGGCGTTCATCAACATGTTCAGTCTGTTCCAGCCGCTATTATCTTGCTCCAGCCAACGTTCACGATTGGCATCAACAATTCTCTGATTGTGGGCATCAAGCACACCTCCCCCCTGTATGGCATTGGAATAGGCATTGCCATAACCCTGTAAGAAGTTATTTGAGGCTCCCAACTGATTTTGATTGGCTTGGTCTATCATGGCATTGGCTTGCATCATGCGGTCCGCATCACGATTATATTGATCTGCCATAGCACTTGTGGACAAAGCACCAAGTTCATTTGCCAATACACCTGCATGTGCACCGGACCCATAACGACCCGCACCTGCAAAAGAGCTGTTAATCGTATCTCTTACACGGTCTAAGCTATTTTGAAGGGCGGCATTAAAAGACGGATTCTGTCCAACCAGACCGCCAGAAGCCATTCTTCCAAGATTGCTTGCTGCCGACGTTGGATTATAAATTGTATTCATCAAAGAGCGATTTTGATAATGATGCGGAATACTTCCAAGACCACCTATGGCTTGGGTGGTTTGAGCACTTAACGGTGCAACACGAGGCCCCCCATACACATTCCCACCAATCCCTGTATTATACAGATTATATGCATCCGTACCGCCACGCTTAAATACATCTGCCATCCAAGCAGGAGGGGCACTTGTCTGCACCTGCTTCTGTTCTGTCGTTGTTGGTGTTTGGCTCCCCATTTTACAATTCCTTCCTATAATAAAGCATATCTATGCCATAGCCTTGTTTGGTCAGTGCACGTTTCCAGCCTAAGCGACCCAAAATCTCTATCTCAAAAGCCCCATTCTCACGCGCCCAATCCTCTGCAACGTGCAAATTGTCAACCAAATCAAGAACACCTTTGCCACTACATTCACAAATCAGAGCGCGTTTCTTTCCTAAAACTGTTTGTTGTATCTGGGTCGTGACGACCGCTAAAAAGCGCTCTTCATCATCCAAAACAAGCCATAACTGTTTCGTACCACTGCAAATAGATTCAATGAGTTCTTGCAACGTAATTTCATGTTTGAAACACTCTACATACTCTCTAAAAGATGCAATGATTTCTTCAAGATAAGGGGATATACGCTCCATATCCCAAGAACTGGTCAAAAAGACTTTTGCCATTACTCTCTACCAAAAGGACGTAAATCCACATTAAAACCCGTAATCGTTGTCCAAGATTCATTCTTAGGAATGCGCAATTTAAAGCGGTGATAACGATTGCGTGAACGCCCGTGATAAGCACCCGTCACAAATGAACACACCCTCTCTTTGTGCCATGTGATCGGCGTCTGATCATGACGAACTCGCCGCTCGCCTATACTTAAAAGACCTTGCGTCGTATCAACTTCGGCAAACAACTTCGTGATAAAGTTAAAACTTCCATTTTGTGCCCCCATTTCTTGCGAAACAACAGTTGCTTCCATCGGCGCTCCCGTAAACACAACAAGCCGATTATCGCTATCAAAGCCACCAAGCATTGGGGCGCCACTTTGCCAAATCGAACTATCAAGAGAGGCAGGTAAATCCTCAAGATTGATCGAAATCTCATCCAATTGTTCTAAAGTATAACCTGTCGTAAAAACAGAAAACAATGTGAAAAGGTCTCCTTGTAGCGTCGACCACTTCTGCAGTCCCCAATCATAAACAAAGGTCGTTTGCTCGTTATTACCTCTCTTTAATGACCAGTAAATCCGATTATCTACGGGGTCTATAACCCCTCGCATCTCATCAAGAGCAAACTTATCAAAGGTTTTAAAAACTGTTCTATCAACCTTCTCAAAACCTATCGGCAAAAGTTGACCATCAGAACTCATCTGATAAAAGCCACCATCACTAGCAAAAAAAGCATCACTCCCTCGACACGCTATAGAAGCTGCACTGCGCGCCCCGCGCTTGTCTTGGATCTTTTGAAACGTAAATACAATTTTAGAACCTGGAACAAAGGTTCCTGCATAAATAGCAGAACGCATAAAAATGAGTGGATTGGCGGATTCCGTAGACCCTTGAACATATTCTCCATCCGGAAAATCTTGAAAATCGCAATTTTTCTCTTTAACCGTCCAGTGCGTTGCATCATTCAAACCCGACCAATGAATACGATTGGGGTGATCTGTCAATTGCATCAAACAAACAAAATCACCCCAAACCTTCACCAAACCTGCTTTCGGTGGACTGCCTCCTAAATCTTCAAATCGTTCAGAACTATGGGTATTAAAAACTTGCGGTTTATCATTTTTATTCACCGCAATAATGGCTTCACCAAACAATGCAAAGGACCATTTATTCTCCTCATTTGCTTGATAGGTCACACCAGTTTGGCTTATGTCCTTCCAACCCTTCGTTTGGCTATCATAACTGTAAAGCTTTTTCTTGCCTCCTACGATAATCTTGACACCATAACCACTTCTAAGGGCTATACACCCCAAAGGCTTTTCTTCCAAAGGGTCAGAAACAACCGTTGCACTAGGCATCGGAATGTAACAGCCATCAGCCGGTAAAACATTCACAAGCGTATCCGTAAAGCTACCGTTGACGACCGAAACATCTGGTCTGTAATCAGCGATTGGAAAATACACCATATTAGAAATCCGTTGGAATTATTCGGGTCACATTATGACGTTTAGAGGTCTCTGCACGCAATGCATGCAATTGCTCGTTAAAGTCATTATAAGCAGCGGCTGCACAATCAGGGTCTTTCAGAATATTCTTGTACAGTTCATATTTTGCACGCGCTTTGATCAAATCAAAACCATAGATAAACCATGGGTGTTCCTCATCAACACTCTCTATCTCTGATAAGCGCTGTGGAGAGAAAAGAAGTTGTATCTGATACACTCTATCCGGTGTGGGATAAAGATACAGTTTCCTATCAAAATAACTGTAACAAACCGGCGTTCCTTGCTGCTCTGATGATAACAAAGGCTCTAAAGAAACATGATCCTTACACTCCAATGCAAACTTATGATGTTGATCAGAACTCAAATAAACGTTTTTGATTTTAACAGCACTTTCGATATGACGGATGTCACTTGCATCATAAGTTCCCTGACCCGCCCGCGTCTCAAACACCACATCACGGCTTTCGTTAAAGTAAAAACTTTCCCTCTCACAAAAACGAATAGCAGCAAAAATACTTTCTTGGATTTGCACTACATACTCATCCGTGATGTCATCAATCTCATCTTGAATGACCGACACCAAGTGCGAAAGCGTTTTTTTATGACGAAAAACATCTTGCTTTGCCGATATCGGTCCTCCTGTGCGTATACGAATATAATGACGTGACATCAGAATACCTTTCTGTGAAAAAACTTGCCTTGACATTTTATATTGTGTGTATTACAGTGCACCAATGGTGTTCATTCATAAAACGGTAGAATTTGATACTTGGCTTAAGAAACTTAAAGATAAAAGCGTTAAGGCTATTATTCTTCAACGTGTTGTACGCTTAAAACAAGGTCTTTTAGGTGACATTAAATTCTTTAATGGCATAGGTGAATTGCGTATCCACTATGGCGCAGGTTACAGAATTTATTTTATCCAAAAAGGTTCTCATTTTATCCTTTTGTTATGTGGTGGAGATAAATCGACACAGAAAAGGGATATTGAACAAGCGTTAAAGTTAAAAGAGGAATACAGTGATGAAAATAACCCCATTTAAACCAGAAGAATATCTTGAAGACATCGAAGTACAACAAGCATTTCTCAATGAAGCCTTTAAAACCGGTGATGCTGCTCATATAGCTGATGCCCTTGGGATTGTTGCTCGTACTCAAAATATGAGTGCCTTAGCAAAAGAAACCAATCGAGAACGCAGTGGGTTATACCGCTCTTTAAGTAAAACCGGTGATCCAAAACTTTCTACCTTAGTCGCTGTCTTATCTGCCCTTAATTTGCAACTTTCTGTACACTCTTCTACTTCATAAATTGAAGGGGAGTTAATAGATCTCTCCCCTCAATTTCAATGATTGGTCACGAATTCAACGACTATACTTGCTTGACCAGCTTGTACTGTTTTGTCGGCTTTGGCATAAAGCGTGACCTCTTTATCATAAGGGACAAACTCCTTCTGATTGCTAGGTTTAACCTCTTTGACTGCCTGCTGTTTGATTTCTGCTTCACCAAATTCAGTTCCTCCAGCAGTGCTGCCTATTTTAACCTTCGTGTCCGAAAATGCTGTCTTAACATATACTTTAATCGAAGTAATCAAAGCACCTCTAGGGAGGGTGCCTATCTTCATCGCCTGTTCTTTATCTTCATAGCTAAAATTAAGACGCAAAAAGCTTACCTGCTGCGTATGAAGATTTCTCCCTTGCAAGGGCTGTGGTAAATAATCTGCCATGTCTTGTCCCCTCAATGATTTGTCACAAATTGCACAACCACAATACATTCACCAGCATCAGTGGTTTTATCTCGTGTTGCATAAAAGGTCATTTCTTTATCCTCTGGAGTAAAAACCTTTTGGTCTGTTGGTGTAAAATCTTGTGTGCCTTGGGCTTTGATATCTTTTTCGCCAAACTCATTGCCACCATAAGTGCTGCCAATCTTCAATTTCGTCTCAGAAAACGCTGTCTTCACAAACGTTTTAATTGAAGTGATCAAAGCACCACGGGGTAATATCCCTATTTTCTCCGTAAGATGCTTCTCTTTATGTGAGATATTCAAACGTAAGAAACTCACCTGTTGGGTATGTAGATTTCTTCCTTGCAAGGGAGAGGGTAATTGATCTGCCATGTCTTGTTTTCCTCCTTAATGATTACGCTGCTGCTTCACCGCTGTAGGTAGGAATAACAATCGTTCCAAAATCTTGTGCTGTCTGTGCGCTATTTGGCATTTGGAAACGGGTTTTCTTCATTCCTATCAAGGTCTTTGCAGCTACACCAAATTCACGTTCATAATCAAAATACTCTTCTTTAAGCGTGTAATTCGTTGCACTATGATTTTTCCCAAAACCTATAATCGCACTCTGTGCTCCTAAGAAAACCGCACGACGCACACTCTTTACCGCTGTATTATTTGTCGAGTTAACACCATGGGTGACATGAATAGCCTCGCGTAAAACAACACCATTATACATGCCAAGAGAACCATCAAAGATTGGGTTCTTTGCACGGGAGGTTGCATAAACCGATTTTTGAATATCTAACCATTCACCAGCGGC
>NZ_JBEPLI010000023.1:0-16372 GCF_040545155.1 Bartonella silvatica | reverse complement strand
AGGCAAGATAAAGAGCTTAGTGACACAGAACGGCAGCTTCTTCATGAGATGATAGAAACCTACCAAGGTTTAAAGATGATGTCTCGTATAGTGAAATGGTTTACCTTTATTGTCTTTATGTTTGTTATTGATTTTGCCCGCCTTATGGACGCGTTAGAAAGTGTTTTCTCACACCTTAAAAAGTGGATAACCAAGAGTTAGAATTCACAAAATCTTTCCTTTAAAAATATGACAAAACAAGAATTTATACAAACATTGTTTGCGTGGATGGGTGGAAAACGCTATCTTCGTAAGAAAATTATACCGATTTTAAATAGTATTGATCATGAAACCTATGTTGAATCGTTTTTAGGCTCTGGTGTTATTTTTCTAAATAAAAGACCAGCAAAATATTCGGTGATTAATGATTTGAATGGAGAGATCACAAATCTGTTTCAATGTGTTCAAAACTATTTTGATGATTTAGCCAAACGATTGGAGTGGTTTGTTTGTTTAAGACAGTTGTTTTTTGATCTTGCGACGATTGACTCAGAAAGCCTTTCCAAAGTTGAAAGAGCCGCTCGCTTTTTGTTTCTCCAACGTTGCGTTCTGTATGGGAAAGAAGATTATCTCTCTTTTAGTTTTGGAAGAAAGAGACCAGTAGGGTTTAATCCCGAAAAGCTGTTATCAAGGATGAGACGTGTTAGGCAAAAATTGCTTGATACGACCATCTTAAATTTATCGCGAGAGCGGGTTATCGAGCATCTTTGATGCGCCTGATAGTTTATTTTATTTAGACCCGACTTATCTTGTACAGAAGAAGTGCTATAGCTCTGGGAATTTTGTTGAAGAGGATTTTTTAAGTATGGCAAAAGTTACCAAGGGTATCCAAGGAAAATTTGTTTTGAGTCTGAATGATTGTGATGCGGTTCGAAAGATCTTTAAGGATTTTGATTTTTTAGACGTCGAGACCCTTTGGGTAGCAGGCATGGCAAAAAAATACCCCGAAAAGAGCTTTTGATTCGCAATAATTAAGAGGCATATTACAAAATCCTATTCCCCCACTGTTATTTGGGAATCCCTGACTACAAAAAACACTCGGAAAACCAATAAGTTATTCTTAATAAAAAAATAAATGGCTCCCCGGGCCGGATTCGAACCAGCGACCAACCGGTTAACAGCCGGTTGCTCTACCGCTGAGCTACCGGGGAACACAACGCATGAGCATCTGCAAGGGCTATAGCAAAGCAATACTGATTTGCAAAGGATAAAATTACTTTTTTTTAAAAAAATATTATAAATTGAAGAAAAAGAGGAAAAAAGAATAGAGAAAGTGTCTACATCTTGACGGACGCGTTGCCTTCCCTTATTGACAGTTGTGTGTTTGTTAATGGGGCCTTGTGGCGGAATGGTTACGCAGAGGACTGCAAATCCTTGTATCCCGGTTCGATTCCGGGCGAGGCCTCCAGCCGATTTTAAACAAGATGGCCTTTAGGGGTAATATTTTAAGTGAAGTGTTCTCCTTTATGATAAGGTATTTTACCGACAGTGCAGATCGAATTTGATTGCTCGTTAGAAGTGCTCTTTTTTGTGATACACATAGTAAAGAAATTGAGGTCCTCATTATTGTCGTTTTTTTGTGGTCCTTGTTATACATAGGAGAGAATGGTCATCATGATTGCAGATTTTGCTGAGCTTCGCCGCAAAATGGTTGACAATCAAATTCGTACAGTTGATGTAACGGATTTATCGGTTCTTGAAGCATTTTTAACGGTGCCGCGTGAAAAGTTTGTACCAGAAGATATGAAGGCTTTAAGTTACCTTGATTCTGATATTATGGTATATCCAGAGCAAGAGGGTGTGCCGGCATGTTATTTGATGGCACCTGCTTCTTTAGCAAAACTGTTACAGCTTGCTTCTGTAAAAGCATCTGATGTTGTTTTAGACGTTGGCGCGAATAGTGGTTATTGTGCAGCATTGCTTTCAAAGCTTGCTAAATCTGTGGTTGCATTAGAAAATAATAAAGTTCTTGCCGAGCAAGCTGCTGAGGCTTTAGAATGTGATTGGTATAAAAATGTGGTTGTGGTTCATGGGCCTTTAGAGCAGGGGTGCACTGTTGATGGGCCGTATGATTTGATTTTTATCGAGGGAGCTGTTGATTTTGTTCCGGAAGGTATTTTTGATCAAATGAAAGATGGTGGGCGTCTCGTTGTGGTTGAGGGATGTGGTAATTCTGGTGTTGCGCGAATCTACGTAAAAGAAGATGGTGTTATTGCGGTACGTCGTGCTTTTAATCTTGCTGTAAAGCGTCTCCCTGGCTTTTTAAAAATACCTCACTTTGTATTTTAGTATTTGTAAATAGAAGATTTTTTATCTCTAATTGGGGGTTTGTTGTTGTGTTCGGAATAAATAAGAAGTTTCAGGTACCTTTTTTGCTGATTTTGGGTATTCTTATATCGGGGTCAGTTCGTGCTGAAACATTGATGGATGCTTTTGCTAAAGCTTATATACATAATGCCAAATTAAATAGTGAACGTGCAGCTGTGCGTATATCAAGTGATGATGTAGTCATTGCACGGTCAGGTTTATTGCCGCAAATTGAAGGGGTAGGAAGTTATGGACGTAATCGGTCTATTTCGGGATCTTATACCACTTCTGGGTCTGTGGGGGTAAGGTTAAACCAAAGGTTATTCGATGGTTTTATTACACAAAATACTTTTTCCTCTGCTCAGGTGAAGTTGCGGGCGCAGCGTGAATACCTTCGTAATGCTGAGCAAAATACATTCCTAGATGTTGTGACAGCATATGCGAATGTATATCAAGCACGTCGTGTTGCAGATCTTCGTAGAGAAAATTTAGCCGCTCTTGAAGAACATGTTCGTTCGAATAAAGCAAAACTTGACGTGGGAGAGGGAGGGCGTATTGATCTTGCTCAGGCACAGGCTGCACGTTCCGTGGCTGTTTCTGAACTGAGGCTTGCTCATGCTGATGTAAAAGCAGCGGAGGCCGCTTATCGACAGGTCATTGGTTCTGATCCTGCAAAGTTACAGCGTCCGGTAGTCGCAGGAAATTTACCCGTAAATCTTGATATTGCTTACCAAATGAGTTCTGCTATGCATCCAGCGATTCTCTATGCAAGATACTTGGTTGATGCTAGTCTTTACAATGTAAAGGCGAAAGAAGGTGCGTTGCTTCCTAAGGTTGATTTTTCTGCAGAAGCGTCTTATAACCGCATCTATAGCGGTGTTGGAGAAGATGGCGTTTCTAAATCAATAGGATTATCCGTGAGTGTTCCAATCTTTGAAGGAGGGCGTACATCTGCTCAAATTCGCCAGTCGAGGGAACAGCTTGGTCAGGCGCGTCTTCAGCTTGATTTGGCTTATAGTAATACAAGGCAGGCCCTTACTTCTGCTTGGTTTCAGTTAGAGGGAGCCAGTGCATCTGTTGTTGCTTACCGTGAAAGTGTTCGCGCTGCTGAAATTGCTCTTAAGGGGCGTGTTCAAGAAAACCGTGTGGGGCAGGCGACAACATTAGATGTTTTGAATTCTCGGACCCAATTGATTAATGCTCAAATCGCGCTTGCAATGGCAGAACGAAATGCTATCGTTGCGAGCTATAATGTTCAGTCTTCTGTTGGTAAATTGACTGCAAGTTATTTGGGTTTGAAAACGGTCAACTCTATACGATAATACATAAAAATGCCTTTTTAATCTGCAAAGAGTCTTTATTTTAAAAGATGATAAAATCGATCGTTGGTCATGTCAGAAAATAGATTATTTGAGCATTACTATAATTGTCTGTCATGCCTTTTTAAGGACAGCCATGTTTAAAATTATAGAAGAGAGTGTGTTGATCTTATAATTCTTTTGTTTACACTGAGAATGTGATTCTGTTTGTTTTTTGCGTCTTTGAAAGGTTTTAGGGTATGGTACAGAGTTCAAGCGTATTACGTGAGCCGAGTATGGATGAAATTTTGACATCTATACGAGAAATAATCGAGGAAAATGCGGTTCAGCCTGATCACTTTTTAAATGATAGTAGTGTAACAAGTGTTCCTGCAGATCGTTCAGAAGGAACAGCAGAGGAGGGGTATGATGCAACCTTATCAGTTGATGATGCCATGAAGGCTTTGGCTGATCGTATTGGTCTTTCTTCTGAAAAACAGGACTTTTCTTTGATGCAAGGGAAAGAGGGTAAAGGGGTGGAAAATGGTACAGTTGGCGTGGATATAAAAAATGTGAAGCCCTCTTCTGAGGAACAGAGTTCTGTTCATAAAGCAAAGGAATATAGTGGTGAGGTACATGTTTCGCAAGCAGAGAATATAGTGTCTAGTCGTGTTGAGTTATCTGAGTATTGTGTTTCTTCTGCGGAGAAGATTGCGAAGGATGTTTTGCGTCCGGCTATAGCTGAGTGGTTAAAAAATAAACTGCCCATTTTGCTTGAAAATATTCTGCGTGAAGAGATCGTTAAGGCCATTAAGAAGTCTTCCTAGCTCTTTGTTTTTTTCTGTTACTTTTCGTTTTTATGAAAGTTTTGTATAGACCTTTTCAGATGTAACTTGAATGAGTGCGTTTTGTAGATAGTACGATCATCTTTTAGATTATATATTGCGTTTTTTCAGCGGTGTTATGGGTGGTAGAATGTTAGAAAAAAACTATGATGCTGCTTCTATAGAGCAACGGGTTGCAAAGAGATGGGAGGCTCGTGGTGCTTTTGAAGCGGGAGTAGGTTCAAAAAGTGATGCGGAGCCTTTTTGTGTTATGCTACCGCCTCCCAATGTTACAGGCTCACTTCATATGGGGCACGCGCTTAATACGACAATTCAAGACATTATGGTTAGATACCAGCGGATGCGTGGTAAGAATGTGTTGTGGCAACCTGGTATGGATCACGCAGGGATCGCTACACAAATGATTGTTGAACGTCAACTTGCGGAGCGTAAAGAGCCAACACGCCAAGAAATGGGGCGAGAAAAATTTATTGAGCGTATTTGGGCGTGGCGTCATGAGACTGGGGGGGTTATTGCAAATCAGCTGCGTCGTCTTGGGGTTTCATGTGATTGGTCGCGTGAGCGATTTACAATGGATGAGGGGTTATCTCAAGCGGTTCGTGAAGTTTTTGTGACGCTTTATAAACAAGGGTTGATATATAAAGATAAGCGTTTGGTTAACTGGGATCCTAAACTGTTAACAGCTATTTCGGATCTTGAGGTTGAGCAAAAAGAAGTTAAAGGCTGTTTGTGGCACTTTAGATATCCACTGGAAGGTAAAGTTTTTGATCCCAATGATTCTACAACTTTTATAATTGTTGCGACAACACGGCCAGAAACAATGCTTGGGGATACCGGAATCGCGGTAAATCCTGAAGATGATCGTTATAAGGATCTTATTGGTCACAATGCTATTTTGCCGCTTGTTGGGCGTCGGTTATTGATTGTTGCTGATGCACATGCAGATCCTGATGAGGGAAGTGGTGCTGTAAAAATTACACCAGCACATGACTTCAATGATTTTGAGGTAGGGCAGCGAAATAATTTACGTTTAATTAATATCTTTACGAAGAAAGCTGAAATTTTTCTCCGTGAGAATGAAGCATTTTTTGAGGGGCTCACTTTATCTGATGACTTAAAAATATTGGTGGAAGATTTAGATCACTCTGATCGTTTTGTTGCGCGCGCCCGGATTGTTTCTTTGATGCAAGAGAGAGGATATTTGGCTGCTGTTGATGATCATCCTCACACTATTCCGCATGGAGATCGCAGTGGTGTACCTATTGAGCCATTTTTAACAGACCAATGGTATGTTCATGCTGCAGAATTAGCGAAGCCAGCAATAGAAGCAGTTCAGCAAGGAAAGATGCAATTTGTCCCCGATAATTGGAAGAAAACCTATTTCAATTGGATGCAAAATATTCAACCATGGTGTATTTCGCGTCAATTATGGTGGGGACATCAGATACCAGCTTGGTGCGGTCCTGATGGTGCCGTTTTTGTTGAAAAAACTGAAGAAGAAGCTTTAGCTGCGGCTTTTTCTCATTATGGTGAGGTGGTTGAATTAACGCGTGATCAAGATGTTCTGGATACATGGTTTTCATCTGCTCTTTGGCCTTTTTCAACATTGGGGTGGCCAAATAAAACAACTGAATTAGTGACCTTTTATCCAACATCTTTATCCGTTACAGGGTTTGATATTATCTTTTTTTGGGTTGCTCGCATGGTGATGATGGGACTTCACTTTATGGGTGAGGTGCCTTTTCCAACGGTTTATGTACACGCTCTCGTTCGAGATCAAAAGGGAGCAAAGATGTCTAAGTCCAAGGGGAATGTTATTGATCCATTGGAGCTCATTGATCAGTATAGCGCAGATGCACTTCGTTTTACTTTGGCAATTATGGCTGCACAGGGGCGTGATGTAAAACTTGATCCTTCCCGTATTGCAGGTTATCGTAATTTTGCTACAAAATTATGGAATGCTACTCGATTTTCACAGATGAATGGTGTTAAGCATGATCCGGATTTTAAGCCGGAAAAAGCAAAGCTTGCGCTTAATCGTTGGATTTTAACAGAGTTATCTAAAACTGCTTCGATCGTAACTTCTGGCATTGAAAATTATAAATTTAATGAAGCTGCTCGTGCACTTTATCATTTTATTTGGCATACATTGTGTGACTGGTATCTGGAGCTTTTAAAACCAGTGTTTCAAAGTTCGAATGAGGAAGCTAGAAATGAAGCACAGGCATGTACTGCTTTTGTTTTAGATGAGGTTTATAAGCTTCTTCATCCTTTTATGCCTCATATGACAGAAGAATTATGGTCTCTTACAGAAACGCAGGAAATGAAGCGTGAGGATATGCTGGCGTTAGTATCATGGCCAGAAGGAGCATTTGTGGATGAAGAGGCCGCTTCTGATATTAACTGGCTTATTGATGTCGTCAGTGGAATTCGGTCTGTGCGTTTTGAAATGAATATTCCGGCCGGTACGTTTGCACCTCTTGTTATTGTAGAAGGGGGAAAAATAACACGAGAGCGTGTGCAACGTTATGGTGCGCTTCTTAAAAAATTAGCGCGTATTGAGACGATTGATTTCTCTGAAAAAGCTCCAAAGGTATCGGCGCAGATGATTTTAGGAGAGGAGATCTTTTGTTTACCATTGGGGCAGTTAATTGATTTGGAAGCTGAGCGTGCTCGTTTAATGAAAAACATGAATAAAATGGAGCAGGATATTGAAAAACTATCAGTTAAATTAAACAATCCTAAATTTATAGAAAATGCAAAACCTGAAATTGTTGAGCTTGAGCGTAATAGGATTGTAGAATTACGTGCTGCGCAGAAAAAAATATCTGTTGCTTTAGAGAGATTGACATAATTACAATTTTTTCTTGTATGAGTTCAGGCTATTGTCATTTCTCATTGAGAGTTTTTTTTAAGAAAGATTTTTTAATTCAACTTTTTAGTACTTTGTTTACAGATACTCTAGATAGAGTTTAAGAACTGCTGTCCTTTTTACGTTTATAAAACTATAAGTTGGTCTGCATTATACTTTTTTATTTAAGTTATTTACTGTTCTTGTTGAGTACTTATTATATATCATTATTATTCTAATAAATATAATTGAAGTAAAATTATATATAATATACATTATGCATTATAATATATTATATCTTAAATGTTTTTTATTGTGGTTTTTTGAATATAATAAACAATAAGATAAGAGGGGGTGGATGATAAATAGACTTAGGTTATGGAAAAAAGCTGCGATTGTTATAATTGGAGGGGGAGTTCTTTGCTTTACTTATGTCATAGACGTAAATAGTGCACAGAAATCTGCTGCTGATTCGTTTTATTTTTTAAAGCGTGGTATGTTTGCTTATAAAAATGGTCAAATAAATCAAGCCATTTCAGATTTACAGCGCGCAGCGCGTATGGGCAATATTGGTGCAAGTTGGAAGTTTGGTCATATCTATGCAGATGGTGATGGTGTTCCTGAAGATGATTATAGAGCGTATAAATTTTTTGCGCATATCGTTAAAAAGGTGCTTACCTTGGCTCAGAGGGTGAGAGCTATGTTTCTGATGCATTGGTAAAACTTGCAAATTATATCAAAAAAGGTATTCCTCGTACATTTGTAAAAGCTAATCCTTCTTATGCTGCTTATCTTTATATGCGGGCTGCGGTGAATTATAGAAACCCCACAGCTCAATATCAGTTGGAAAAAATGTTTTTAAAGGGAGAGGGAAGAGAGAAAAACCTTTTACAGGCAGCACGATGGTTTCAACTTTCAGCTAGAAAAGGAAATCATCGTGCTCAAGCGATGCTTGGAAATATATTTCTTCAGGCAGGAAAAACTGTTCGCGGCGCTGTTATGTTAACTATAGCCTATGAAAAAGCTAATGTAAAAGACCGAGATTGGATTCGCCCTATGCAAGAATATGCTTTTTCTGTTTGTAATGAATTTGAAAAACGCGCTGCAATGTCTCTGGTTGATGATATTTTAAAAAATAACAGTTCTTTAATATGTTAGTGGAACATTCTCATCCGTAAATTATGTTTCGTTGATGTTGCAGCTACAAAAGAAAAGCTTATAATTGTAATGTGATAGTTAATGGTTGAGAACTTTAGATAAAAATTCTTGTGTGCGTGGTGTTCTAGCTTGAGGATTCGAAAAGAACTCTTTAGATAAGCAGTCTTCAAGAATTTTTCCTTGATCCATGAAAACAACACGCTCCGAAACTTTTTCTGCGAATCCCATTTCATGGGTTACGCAAATCATTGTCATTCCTTCTTCTGCTAAATTGACCATGACATCTAACACTTCTCCTACCATTTCAGGATCTAAAGCCGATGTTGGTTCATCAAAAAGCATAACAAGTGGATCCATAGTTAAGGCGCGCGCGATAGCAACACGTTGTTGTTGACCACCAGAAAGTTGACCAGGATATTTATCTTTATGTTCAATGAGTCCAACACGTTCAAGATACAATAGACCACGGTCAAGTGCTTCTTTTTTGCTGCGCTTTAGAACTTTGATTTGTGCAATTGTCAAATTTTCTGTGACAGATAAATGTGGAAAAAGTTCGAAGTGCTGAAAAACCATTCCTACTTGACTGCGTAATTTAGGAAGATTTGTTTTTGGGGAATGAACCGGTGTTCCGTTAATCCAAATTTCACCTTTTTGAAAAGGCACTAAAGCGTTAATGGTTTTAATGAGTGTTGATTTTCCGGAGCCGGATGGTCCACAAACCACAACAACTTCTCCTTTATTAATATTGGCTGTACAGTTTTTAAGAACATTAACTTCGCCATACCAGTTAGAAACATTTTTTATTTCGATCATATGAGTAGACATTTTTTTTCCTGTTAGCGAATAATGGATGTTTTTTTCTGTAAATATAGAACTATTTGTGACAATGTGAAACAGATAACAAAATAGAAGACGGCTGCTAAGATATAAGCTTCTTGCTTTACACCAAAATTATTAGCAACAATATCAAAACTGTTTAAAAGGCTATTACCGCTGATTGCATAGACAAGAGTTGTATCTTGGAATAGGATAATGACCTGTGTTAAAAAAACAGGAAGCATATCTCTCAAAGCTTGTGGAAGAATTACGATATACATATTTTGCCAATACGTCATTCCAAGAGCTTGCCCTGCATGTTTTTGTCCTTGCGAAACAGAGTTTATGCCTGCACGCATAATTTCTGCAAAATAAGCGGTTTCAAATGCGGTAAAGGTGATGAGTGCTGATTTGTTTGCACCAATTGACGAGCCTGTGAGAAAAGGTAAAAGTACAAAAAACCATAAAATAACCATAACAAGCGGAATTGAGCGCATAGCCGTTATGTAAATTACTGCAAGCCAAGAGAGTAGCTTCATAGAAGAAAGCCGCATCATTGCTAATAGCGTTCCGAAAATAAGTCCAAATGCTGTTGCAAAAAAGGTTAGAAAAACGCTAAAGAGTAACCCTGATAAAATATAAGAACGAAATATATCAAAAGTGAAAAATGAAAAATCAAAGTCTGAAAAATCGAAAGGAGAAGAAAATCCAAACTGAGAGGTTATGAAATCGATCATATTCAGTGTTCCTCTGTTTGAAAATTAGGAATTTTTAGCATTTGCTCAATTATTGTCATAACGATAAATATGCATAAAGCTACAAGAATATATAGAAGCGTAACGATGAGATAGTTTTCATAAACATGACTGACCTCTTCAATCGCTTGATATTGAAATTGCATCAGTTCATTTATTGAAACAGCGAAGGCTATGGATGAATTCTTTACAATGCCCATTGCTTCTGATGTAAGCGGTGGCATAATTGTGCGTATGGCGCGCGGTAATATAATATAACGATAGACTTGATAGGTCGTAAATCCCATTGCCATGGCTGCATAACGCTGTCCAGAAGGAATAGCCTCAATCCCTGAGCGAACTTGTTCTGCGATTCGAGCAGATGTAAAAAATCCCAAAGCGCAGGTTACCAATAGAATCGGTGAAAAACTCATTGCTGGTGGATAAATCTTAGGCGCAACAAAATACCATAGAAAGACTTGAACAAGCAGCGGAATGTTACGCATAACTTCTACCCAGATGCTTCCAATCAGGCGCAAGAAACAACGGATTATGGACGTGTTTGGTAAAGTACGCATTGTCCCTATAATAACACCCAAGAATACAGCCAATATTAGTGAGGAAATGGATAATATAACTGTATTTTTAAAGCCATCAAGCAATGTGTCTAAATAAGTATGACTCACACCAGGTGTTCCAAGACATCCAGCCACGAGTGTTTGGTTAAGATCATCTCTACAAAGGAAAGAAAAGTCCATTAGTTGATACTTCCTAAATCGAATCACCTGTAAAATAGAGTGAGAAATGAGTAGTACTTATATATGTTAAGTTTATTAACAAATGAACGAAAACACAACTACACTCTATTTGAAAAGAGTGTAGTTATTTTTTATTTAGAAGTTCATCAATTATTTTGAGTGTAGCTTTCACGAGGTTTATTGTTTGGGTGTTCCCAAGCATATCTCGTTTGTTTTGATAAGGGAAGGTTCATAACAGTATTAGCAGGTGGGATTGGTTCCATAAACCATTTATCATAAAGCTTCTCAAGCGACCCATCTTTAATCTGGTGTAGGATACTATCATTGATTGCTTTTTCGAGTTTTTTGTCATTTAAGCGAAGCATACAAGCAATGGGTTCGACTGAAAGCACAGTATCAAGAATGATATAATCAGATGGATCTTTTGATTTAGCGATATGTCCCGCAAGAATTGAAGCATCCATAACAAATGCGTCAGCACGGCCTGATTCTAATAATAAGAAGCTATCTCCATGATCTTTCCCTTTTACAACGTTGAAATGAAGGTTTTTTGCGCGTTTATTTTTACGGAGAAGTTGTACAGATGTTGCACCAGTAGTGGTTGCAACTGTTTTTCCATTTAAGTCAGCAAGGGATTTAATGTTAGAGTTTTTCTTTACGGCAATTCGAACTTCTTCGACATAAGTGGTATAAGCAAATGCTGCTTCTTTACTGCGGGCAACGTCATTTGTTGTTGAACCACACTCAAAATCATAGGTTTTGTTTCTCAAGAGAGGAATTCTGTTTTGTGATGTGATAGGAAGGTACTTAATTTTAATTGGTTTACCAATTTTTTGGGAAATATCGTTAACAATATGCTCAGCCATTTCTGTATGGAAACCGACATATTTTCCATCACCAAGGGCATAGCCTAAACCTGACGATTCACGAACTCCTAAGGTAATTTCTCCTGTTTTTTTAATTTTTTCAAGTGTATCATTTCCAGCATATGCAGCGTTTGCCATCCCAATAGCCGCTGCAATAAATATTAACATTGCTTTTCTCATTGTACCCTCTGTTTTGTTCATTATTGATTGTTTAAGATATATTACCATGTATGATGTAGCACATTTATTATTCTAGGTGGGATATTTTTTTAACTTAATAAAATGAGTGCTTTACTTTATTAATCAAACTTAAAGTGAGCCCAAACAGGCGTGTGATCCGATGTTTTTTGGTATCCTCTCACTTCTGTTTGGCTGTAAGCACAGATCAGTTGGTCCACGGCCTCTGGTGATAATAGTAGATGATCAATACGAATTCCGTTATTTTTTCGCCAAGCACTGGCTTGAAAGTCCCAGAAGCTAAAGGAGGAGGTATCTGTAACATTACGAATAGCGTCGTAAAAACCTAAGTGCACAATGCGTTGAAATGCTTGTCTTGTCTGTGGAAGGAATAAAGCATCATGACTCCACTCGTGGGGCTTCTTTGCATCCAATGAGGTAGGGATAACATTATAGTCACCGGCTAGAATAAGGGGCTCTTCATATGCAAGTAATGATTTCGCATGCGCATAAAATCTTTCCATCCAGTTCATTTTATAGGAGTATTTTTCGCTTTCTACAGGGTTTCCATTTGGAAGATAGATGGAGGCGATACGGATAACACCTTTGTTTGTTGAATAAACGGCTTCAATATAGCGCGCTTGTTCATCATTATTATTGCCTGGTAAGCGGCGGTTTACTTCATCAGGTGTTTTTTTAGAAAGAATCGCAACACCATTAAAACTTTTTTGTCCGTGTGCCTCTATATGATAACCTAATTCTTCAATTGAATCACGGGGAAAGTTGTCATCAATAGTTTTTGTTTCTTGTAAACAGACTATGTCGGGTTCTTCTTGCTTTAGCCATTGATATAATGTTTTGTGTCGCGCTTTTATCCCAGCGATATTCCACGTTGCTACTTTCATGGCCTTTAATCTTAAATAATATTAATTATGAAGTTTGTTATTATTGTCTAAGTTATTTCTATAAATTTATTCACAATGCGTTATGTTGTGGTCCTTGGTTTATTGTAGATAGATCTTACTATGAATATTTCATTTATCAAGAATTTCTGTGAAAACCTAATTTCAAGTATTATTTATTTTTTTCAAGTTTCTTATGTTTAGTTCTTGACGAATGTATATGTTCTCGCTATGAGAGGACACTATAGCTGATGTGAGAGTGATTAGTAGATTTGGATATTTATTCAAAAGTTCATTCAAGCAGGTTCTGTTTTAAAGATTTAAGTGCTAGTGCAAAAGGCTATTGCCTTCTCTGCGTGTCGTCGGGTAAGCTGTTTTTAACAGTTGGCCTGGTTTTATGTGTAGAACAGGTATTTGCTCCGGTTTTCGGGGTGGTTGGAAATGAAAAGCCCAAAAGGGTAAACGAGTATAGATCGAAAAAGAGGAAGGTTGCATGCCTACCGTAAACCAGTTAATTCGCAAGCCGCGTGTTGTGTCGGTTAAGCGTAATAAGGTTCCTGCTCTCCAGTCGAACCCGCAAAAGCGTGGTGTTTGTACGCGTGTTTATACAACAACGCCGAAGAAACCGAACTCTGCGCTTCGTAAGGTTGCTAAGGTCCGTTTGACAAATGGATTTGAGGTAATTGGTTATATTCCTGGGGAAGGGCATAATCTCCAAGAACACTCAGTTGTTATGATTCGGGGTGGTCGTGTGAAGGATTTGCCAGGAGTTCGTTATCACATTATTCGTGGTTTGCTTGATACTCAGGGTGTCAAGAATCGTAAACAGCGTCGTTCAAAATATGGCGCAAAGCGTCCAAAATAATATTGAGAGACAAAGCTAATGTCCCGTCGCCATAGAGCAGAAAAACGTGAGATTAATCCGGATCCTAAATTTGGTGATCTGGTTATTACGAAATTTATGAATGCCATTATGTTTAGTGGTAAGAAATCGGTCGCTGAGCGCATAGTGTATGGTGCGCTTGAGGTTGTTGAGAAGAAAGTGAAGACGGATCCTGTGGCCCTGTTTCATCAAGCGCTAGAGAATGTTGCTCCTCATATTGAGGTTCGTTCGCGCCGTGTTGGTGGTGCTACTTATCAGGTTCCAATTGATGTTCGTCCTGATCGTCGTCAGGCTCTTGCTATTCGCTGGTTGATTTCAGCGGCACGTGGGCGGAATGAGACAACGATGATTGATCGTCTTTCTGGTGAGTTGATGGATGCGGCTAATAATCGTGGTTCTGCAGTGAAAAAGCGTGAAGATGTTCACCGTATGGCTGAGGCAAATCGTGCATTTTCTCATTATCGCTGGTAGGTATGTTTAAGATTTAAGGCAAATACAATGGCTCGCGAATATAAAATTGAAGACTATCGTAATTTCGGTATTATGGCACATATTGATGCTGGTAAGACCACTATGACTGAGCGCATTTTGTTCTATACGGGTAAGAGCCATAAAATTGGTGAAACTCATGATGGTGCTTCTACGATGGATTGGATGGAGCAGGAGCAGGAGCGTGGTATTACGATCACATCTGCTGCGACAACAACCTTTTGGGAGGGGCGTGATGGTCGCAAGCGGCGCTTTAATATCATTGATACGCCAGGTCACGTCGATTTTACTATCGAAGTTGAACGTTCATTGCGTGTCCTTGATGGAGCGATTGCTTTATTAGATGCGAATGCTGGTGTGGAGCCTCAGACGGAGACTGTTTGGAGGCAGGCTGAAAAATATCGTGTGCCGCGTATGGTTTTTGTTAATAAAATGGATAAGATAGGTGCTGATTTCTATCGTAGTGTAGAAATGGTTGGTTCTCGTTTGGGGGCTAAGGCGCTTGTTGTGCAGTTGCCAATTGGTGCTGAAAATGACTTTAAGGGTGTCGTTGATCTCGTTGAAATGAAGGCCTTGGAGTGGGATGGTTCTATCGGTTCTGCAGCGGTAGTGGGTGAAATTCCCTCTGATTTGAAGGAAAAGGCGGAAGAGTATCGCGAAAAATTGATTGAGATGGCTGTTGAGGTTGATGAAGCGGCTACGGAGGCCTATCTGGAGGGTGTTATGCCGACGAATGAGCAGCTTGTTGCCCTTATTCGTAAAGGGACTATAGATGTCCAGTTTCATCCAGTCCTTTGTGGTACAGCTTTTAAAAATAAAGGGGTGCAGCCGCTTTTGGATGCTGTTGTTTCTTATCTTCCTTCTCCAGTTGATGTGCCGCCAATTAATGGTATTGATGTAAAAACTGAAAATGAGGCGACGCGTGAATCCTCAGATGATGCTCCACTTTCTATGCTTGCTTTTAAGATTATGAATGATCCGTTTGTGGGGTCTTTAACATTTTGTCGTATTTATTCTGGTAAGGTGCAAAAAGGTGTTTCTCTTGAAAATACTGTGAAAAGAAAAAGAGAGCGTTTAGGGCGTATGCTTCAAATGCATTCTAATTCTCGTGAGGATATTGAGGAGGCCTTTGCTGGTGATATTGTTGCTCTTGCAGGGCTGAAGGAAACGACAACAGGAGATACTCTCTGTGATCCTCTGAAGCCGATTATTTTAGAACGGATGGATTTTCCAGATCCTGTGATTGAGATTGCGATTGAGCCAAAAACAAAAGCAGATCAGGAGAAAATGGGTATTGCGCTTAATCGCTTGGCTGCTGAGGATCCTTCATTTCGTGTGAAGTCTGATGAGGAATCGGGGCAGACTATTATAGCTGGAATGGGTGAGCTTCACCTTGATATTATTGTTGACCGTATGCGGCGTGAGTTTAAAGTTGAAGCGAATATTGGTCAGCCTCAGGTTGCATATCGTGAGTCGATTACTAAAGTAGCGGAAATTGATTATACACATAAGAAACAGTCTGGTGGTGCTGGGCAATTTGCTCGTGTAAAAATTATTTTCGAGCCTCATGATGGGGATGACTTTATCTTTGAGTCGAAAATTGTTGGTGGTGCTGTTCCTAAAGAATATATTCCTGGTGTTCAAAAGGGAATTGAGAGCGTTATGGGGTCTGGTCCTCTTGCGGGATTTCCTATGCTTGGTGTAAAGGCTACTTTGATTGACGGTGGTTACCATGACGTTGACTCTTCTGTTTTGGCTTTTGAGATTGCTGCTCGTGCGGCATTTCGCGATGGGGCGAAGAAAGCGGGTGCGCAGCTTCTTGAGCCAATTATGAAAGTGGAGGTTGTAACACCAGAAGATTATGTTGGTGATGTTATTGGTGATCTCAACTCTCGTCGTGGTCAAATTTCAGGAACTGAAGCACGTGGCATTGCGACAGTTGTCAATGCAATGGTTCCTTTGGCAAATATGTTTGGTTATGTGAACACTCTTCGCTCTATGAGTCAGGGGCGTGCGCAATATACAATGCAGTTTGATCATTACGAGCCTGTTCCTTCGGCCGTTGCTTTGGAGATTCAGAAGAAATACGCGTGATTTTTTAAGTCATTAATTTTTAACTTAGTCCTTGATTTGGATGGAAAATGGAGAGCTCAAATGGCAAAGAGCAAATTTGAACGTACGAAGCCGCATGTTAATATTGGTACGATTGGTCACGTTGATCATGGGAAGACATCACTAACAGCAGCGAT
>NZ_JBEPLI010000022.1:0-18410 GCF_040545155.1 Bartonella silvatica | reverse complement strand
CAACCATCGCAAGCAGAAACTGCCCTCGTCACGTCGCGATATATAGACCCCTTTTAATCAAAGAGTCAATATCATTTTTTATCTTTTTTTTAAATTTATTGCTTTTTTAAACACCACTATAAATGATGGTTTTTAATCCTTTAAGAATGATAACTTTCAAAGACCGCGTGTTTCCCAAAGAATCCCCACACATCTATTTTATGATTTTGTTTAATACCGAGCCCCGATCCAGCATTGCGATTGTTCTTCAATCTTTCTTCACGCCTATGATAAAGAAAAAACATGGTAATATGAAAAAAAATTGTATTATCTATAAAGATAAACAGCTTCTTGTAGAAAGATACAAAGCTATGCTAGCCTTACGTCGTTTAATATTTGAAAAGTACTCTAAAAATCTATGTGGGATAACGAAACACAGAAAAACGATCCCGGACAAGACCCTGCTCTTGTTGTCAAACGCTTGCGGCCAGCACGCCGAAAGGTTTCTGTCCGTTGGCTCACAGGAACGGTTCTCACGGGAATCACTTCTTGTATTCTGATGGGAATCGCACTCTTTGCCGCGCTCGATGAGCAACAGCGATTGGTAACCCCCCCACAGTGGTTTAAACTCGAAAATCTTTCACGAGCACAAGACCCTGATGCCAATAATAAAGGTGATCGTATTTCCCCGACCCATGCACGACAAAGCTTTGATCGTAAACGCCAATTTGAATTATCCGTTTTACAAAAAAAGGGAGAAGAAAAAGTCATTCAAACACAACGTTTCGAATGGATTCGAATGGCTTTAGCGGAAGAACGCTCACAAAAATATCGTTATCCTAAATTTGATGCTTTAAGCATTATGGCCAGTGATTCGAAAGAACCAATCTCAACACAACAAGCCTCAGGACATATTTATGGAGCAAAAGTGGAAACAAAGATTGTGCTGCGCAGCCGTGATTTAGATATTGATCAGCTAAACTTCAATGCAGCCGATATACTGACCGACGCGGAAGTACAGAAAGAGTTAAAAGACGCTGGATTTTCTTTAGAAAAAAACCATGAACTGCTCTCAATGCTGACACTCATCGACCCTTTAAATCTAGAAAATCTCTCTTCTGATTCTCAGTTTGTAGATACCCCTCAAGTGCGCATTGTTCAAGAAAATGTAACCGTTTCTCCTCAAAGCCACCGCATTGATCTGGCAAAAAACTATGCTGAGGATATTATTCCTATTCGAAAAAAACAAAAAATAGCCGATATCTTCAAAAGCACCAGCTATACAAAAGAGCAAATTGAACAAGTCGTAAGCAATTTAGTCAAGTTTAACCACTCTGATACTCTAAAAGAGGGAAGCCTTTTACGCATCGGTATTGTGACACAAGCAGGAGAAGAGGACCATCTCGTACGCGCAAGTATTTACCAAGGGAAATATCATGTCCTCACCATTGCTCTCAATGATAAGGGGCAGTTTGTTGAAAGTGCAGAACCCCAAATGTCTCAAGCGCTTAAAGCAGCTTTTCATAATGGTATTCCGCATCCTTATATCACAACACAATTACCAACAACTTATGATGCACTCTATACGGCTCTACTTAGCCATAATATATCGCAATCTCTCTCACAACGTCTCATTCGTCTGCTTGCCAACAATATTGATATGAAAAGTCGGATCACACCAACCGATCAGATCGAAATATTTTATGCACTCCCACAACAAAACGGCACAGATAAAGACGAAAAAAAGAACAAAAAAATAAAGAAAAGCCTCCACAACACAGATCCTGAAATTCGCTATATCAGTCTTACCTTCGGCAATACAATCTACAAATATTACCGCTATCAATCAAAAGATGGAACCGTCGATTACTATGATTCAGAAGGAAAAAGCTCAAAACCTTTCTTGCTGCGTAAACCCACACCAAATGGCGTTTTTGGCTCCCCCTTTGGACCACGCAAACACCCTATTTTAGGCTATGTCCGCATGCATACTGGTGTTGATTGGGTTGCCCCAAAAGGATCCCCCATTATTGCTGTCGGCGATGGAATTGTCACAAGGGTAGGTGTGACCGGTGGTTATGGAAACCACACAGAAATTAAACACAGCAATGGTTATATTAGCAGTTATTCACACCAAAGCCGTTATGCACCAGGCATCAAACCAGGTGTTAAAGTGCGTCAAGGACAAATCATTGGCTATGTCGGATCAACGGGAATGGCAACAGGCCCCCATTGTCACTTTGAAATCATTGTCAACGGTGTAAAAGTAGATCCGATGCGCATCCGCATACCGGACAGCAAAGCTTTAACCAATCAAGATTTACAAGCGTTTCTAAAAGAAAAAAATAATATTGATTCCTTGCTAGAGAGCCCGATAACACCTTCTGACGATACTTAAAACATCAAAGCACCGGCAAGTATCTTCCTCACAAAAGCTTATGAACATTTAAAATCTTTCAAAAAATATCCTAGAATTTACAAGAATATTTTAGGGTCTACGGAATTCAAAAATAATCATAGCTTCTATCCCCTTATTCAGGCGTACCGTGGAAATCTAAAAAAGAGCAAACGGTAACTCTTCATATATTCGATTAAGACACTGAAAACCGCATGATTCCCTATATTTTAAAAGATCATAAGGAATAACAAAGTTTAAGTTTTTTCTATAAACATCAAGGAAATAATATAAAACTTACCTTCTTAATTTTCATAGATTTTTATCTTAAATTTTAAATTGAAATTTTCATAAATGTAAAATTATGTAAAACACAAATTGATAAAATTATTATTATAGCTTTGGTTCCTTTTTTTCTTGTCTCAGAAAAAGCGATAGCAATATCTTGTCACGCGCAAAATGAAATAACAGTCTCAAAAGCGCAATCAGAAAAGAAAAATTTAACCATAAAGAAATTGAACAAGAAAAAAATCAAAAAACAATTGCACGTCTCGCAATAAATAAAATAAAGGACTCTTAATAACAAAAATGACCCCAAAATAAATATATATCGAAGTTAAAAGCTTATAATACAAGTTATATTTAATAAAAAATTGTTTTAAAAAACTATATTTTGGAAAATATTATAATATATTATTGTAAATAAAAAACGATCAAATAACCGAGGGGCTAATTTGATGAAATATAAATATACAAATATAAGTATTATTTTTTATCAATATTGAGTTATACAAATTATACTATTGGAGGAGAACAGGAAGTTTCAAAGAGACCTCATGAGGCGACAAAATCAAAAACCAAATTTGGAAATTTAAACCATCCATTAACTGACGAAATTAATTCTCGTCATAAAGCCCAAAAGTCTTCAAATAGCCCAAAGAAAACCTCACCCCAAAACTATACTGTGATCATCATGAGCGATCCGCAAGCATGGCGTTTGGAGTCTGGTGATCCTAACAATAAAACAAACACAGTCCTATGGCTTAAGAAAAATAGGAAAGCTGCAAAAGCAATAAAATCACAAAAACCGACGTTTCATATCGTCAATGGTGACTTAACGGAGTTTGGTCGTAGAGAAACCTACGAAGATTATATCAATACATACAAAAATCTTGGCTCTCCTGTTTATGAAGGGCTTGGTAACCATGATTATGCGATTAATGTCGGTCATTGTATAATGCCTGAAGATAAGAATTTTTCAGGTGATGCATGTACTATAGACACCATCTCTAGAATGATCAAAGAAATCAAAAAATACAAGAACGAACTCCCCCATTTCAATCAAGACATCACGGAGTTGACCAGTCCGTCTAACAAATCTGTTCGTTCTATAGAAGGAAATTTTGGTTACTCGTGGGATTATGGAGATATTCACTACGTACAATTGCACAATTATCCAACTTATACGGTTAATCTAAAACAAAGGGATATGATCACCCATGTTAAGAGCTCTTTGGATTGGCTAAAAAAGATTTAGCTGCTACTGATGCAAGAGGGAAAGTCACTGTTATAAATTTCCACGATGCAAAAGCATTTTTTCCTAATACTTCTTCCCATTTTATTACCCAAAAATTTTCAAGGTCTATCGGTATTTAAATCAATCATTACCTCTCATAATGTTAAAGCAATTTTTGTTGGTCATAGGCATTTTCAAAGTTATTGTCGTGCACAAGATGATAAAGTTTTTGGAAATATACCTGTCTACACGGCATGAGCACTCTTTAGAGGAGACTATTACCACATCAGGGTACAGGGAAAGAATATCCATGTTAAAGCTTAATAATGGCATAACCGGAAAACCTACTTTGATCGAAGATTTAGGCGTGATAGGCACCAATATAGAATTCTTTGAGAGTTGTAGTAATTTATAAAGGAACTTTTTCTTTTCAATCTCAACAAACCAAAAGCGATCTTCAAGTAACCTTGACAAAGCAAACGTTTCTTTTTTCACCCAAACTGAGTATAAAGACGGCAAAAGAAACAGCGATCTTTATACCCCTCAAAACCATAGCTTCAAAAAGGGACTTTTCACCAAACTGTTGCTGTTCAAAAATCAAATAATAAAAACCTAGCTTTTCATACCCACACCATCATCTTTTACAATGAATCACAACGCCCCCTTTAACTGAGAGCCAAATGACAAAGTCTTCAACAATATTTTTACATAGAGGGCAAAAGCATTTTACAAAAGAGACAACTATTTTGTCGAAGCGCAGAGGAAAAGTCTCCATATTAAAGCTTATAGCGTTCTCTTAAAGTCTTATACAAACCTCGTTAATAATGATGCACTCTAATTGATTATCACTCAATTTATACCACAAAAAAGTCATAAAGCTTTGGTTTCGAAGTGAGTATCTCCATAGTTTGATTCAGGAAAGGAAAACGTTCAGTTTAAGAAAAAAATATAAATTGAACAAATAGTTACCAGGAGTTGACCTTAATGGTGTCAATATAAACTGCTTTTGTAAACTCTCTTTTTAGGACCCTCATCCCATCTAAAAATTGTTACAAAATATTTCTTAAAAAATGAATTTGAACAACTCTTAAGAGTTCGCACCCGTTGAATGTTTCAGCAAATATTTTATGGGAGTGTTCTAACTTTGTGTGGATAATTTTATGAAATACAAATATGTGCTAACAACTGCAATTGCTCTAACCATTTTTATATTTATGAATCTTTGTTTTGTTTATGCGCAAAACCTTTCTGTAACCCATGAAACAAGAGAAAGTTTCATCAAAAAATTACCAAAACCTCAATCTCGAGCCTTTGATGATCGTTCAACAGAAGTATATATTGTTAATGAACTCACCTATCCACCGACTTCTATGGTGCTCGTTGATAAAGGTGTCGAGCGTGGCCTATGGAAGTCAGGGGCACATGGAAAGGAATTAGGACCTTCGAGAATCATTGCACCCAGCTCTGTAGGAGAAGTATCCACAACCTCTGATGCTTGGCTTTTTGGCGCCGGTGGATGGGTGAGATATCGTGTTGTAGATGATGGAACTTATTTAACATTCCGATGGTATAATCCCTATCAGGGCGACAGCGAATATTTAGCGACTTCAAGCAACAAAAATTATTATTTTGAAAGAATGGAGGGAAAAGGTAAGAACGCAAGAACAATTTGGTATGTAAAAAGAAAGACTCCCCTAAAAAATTATACTGTCGTCATAGCAGCCGATCCACAGCCATGGCGTTTGGAATCGGGTGATCCGAACGGGCGTGCCAACAGATTCCCATGGATACAAACAAATCAAAAAGTTGCCAAAGCCATAGAATCACACGCCGCTGCATTTTATATTATTAACGGCGACTTAACTGAGTTTGGTCGACCACAAACCTATCAAGACTATGAAAATGTCTATAAAAGCATCGCTTACCCCATCTATGAAGGACTTGGGAACCATGATTACTACAATAATGTTCGAGATTGTATGATACCAATATCAAATCTTTCAAAGGATGCATGTGCCATAAGTGCTGTCAAAAGAATGTTCCAAGAAATGAAGAAATATAGCGCTGCTTTACCTGAGTTTAATCAAGATGTGAAATATTATAAGTCTCCATACTATGATACAACGCGTCTGCGCATAACCGGGAGTTTAAGTTACTCGTGGGATTATGGAGATATTCATTATGTACAACTTCAAAATTATCCAACTTATACAACCACCCTATCGGATGGTCAAACGAACGTACACATAACGAAAGCTTTAAATTGGTTGGAAAAAGATTTAAAGGCTGCTGATAGAAGAGGAAAAGTGACCATTCTCAACTTCCACGATGCGCGTCCCTATTTTAAAGATAAGGATTCTCATTTTCTTCGTCCCAAAAATGCAAAAGATCTCGCTCGATTTAAATCAATTATTATGCGGCACAATGTCAAAGCAATTTTTGTAGGACATCAGCATATGCAATGGGCATGCCGCGCACCAAATGATAAAGTTTTTGGGAAAATCCCTGTATATACAGCAGGCGCACTCTTCAAAGGAGACTACTATCTTGTCGATGTGCGAGGAAAAAACATGATCGTAAAAGCTTACAATGGAAAAACAGGAAAACCATTTTTTGTCAAAGATTTAGGGATAAATGGAGGAAAAATCCCCTTCTTTACCAGTTGTAGTAATTTATAAGAGCGTTTGCTCTTACTCCCTATAAATAAAGTTTTTTGTAAAAAACTTTGAAGAGATAAAAGGTGCATTCTTCAAACTATGCACCTTTTTCATTTCCTGTATTCAGTTTTGGCAAGGGGATGGTAATCTTTGTCCCTCCCAGAGCAGAGGTTTCAAAAAGGGGTTTCTCACCAAACTGCATACAAAGCTGCTCCACAACCAAGCGACCAAGACCTGTTTTTTGTTCTGGCGTTTGACTTTTCATGCCCACACCATCATCCTCCACAATCAACATTAACTGCCCGTTTAGCGCGGGACCAAACGAGATATAAATATGGCCCACACGCTGATGAGGAAAAGCATGTTTTAAGGAATTTGTCAGCAGTTCCCCAAGAATAATTCCAAGGGTAGTTGCATCTCTTGAAGACAACCGACAATCTTTAAAGTTTGTGTGAATAGTTATATTTTCACGCAATTCCAAAGGAACCGCTAACTCGACATCATGGACCACCGAACTGAGAAATTCTGCCAATAAAGTTGTTTCCATATCATCACTCAAACGCAAACGACGATGCGCTGTAGAGATTGTCTGAATACGATCGCGCGCCGCCCCAAGAACAGAGCGCACTTCTTCATTTTTACTACGATTGAGTTGAAGCCCGAGCAAAGAAGACACCGTTCCAAGAGAATTGCCAATGCGATGACTTGCATCTTGTAAGAGTATTTCAACACGTTGCCGTTCTTTTTCGGCATGATTGCGCGCTCTTTCCAATTCTTGCGTCCGTTCCTTTACCCGTGCTTCCAGAGCAATATTTTCACTATGCAGCAACAATTGATACATTTTTAAAGAACGCACATCACGATGAAACCGATTAATGACGAAATAAGCAGAAACAAAAGTACTCACGACAGAAACAATCGCCGCCAATGTTAAAGCTGCCCGCATAAAGGCTATACCCTCGCGCTGTTTTTGCCGCACCACATCATCACCATTAATAAAACTTGTCATCAATTGTGCTAAACGTGCCACTTGAATCTTCTCAGTGCCCGAGGAAGGAAAAGGTTGAGAAGCTTGATCGGGAAATTGATCAAGAGCATTCATATGAGCATTCATAAAATCTTTTCGTGTTTCAACTTCTTCTTTAAAATCTGTAAACCATTCCTGCCATTGCGGATGGGCATGCACAATAAGTGCGATATAATCGAGAATATTTTCAATCTCTTTCTCTGCATTTTCAAAGCGGACTTTATCTTCTACCTTTCGATTTTTGGTATAGCTGCGATCAGCAATTGCCATATCAATCAAACCAATAAGCACCAAATCAGCCTGTTCACGCAATTCTGAACTTGTATTCAACTGTGCTATTTCCCGATCAACAGCATTTGAAAGCAGAATAATAAAAGCTGATGCGAGAAGAGCCATCACAAGAGAAACAACAATTGCCACCCAACGCCAACTTGATATGCTTGAATCAGCCGAAGGGATTTGAGGAAGCAAACGCGTCTTTGTTGTCATAGAATTTCCATTGGCGAACCTGAAATTTGTCACTTTTCAGCACAAAGGAAGACTACTCTAGAGAACAGTATATTAAAGCGCGCTAGATATTTTCATACAGGCTCTTTTTACTTTTCCTAAGCAGACAAACCAAGTTTCTGAATTTCCTCAGATACTGACTTTACCTTAATAGCTATAACGAGAATTAAAAAAACAAGGCTATCAACCATAATTTTTACGCTTTTTTAGCCGTCAAATGAACACAATGTACTTCCCGACGAATAAGAATCAGGACCATAATCGGATTCACCATTCACCTTGAGAAGTTCCTGTAAGCGATTACGTGCCCGGCTAACACGGCTTTTAATGGTGCCAACAGCACAATTGCAAATCGCAGCCGCATCTTCATAAGAAAAGCCCGATGCTCCTATAAGAATAATGGCTTCTCTTTGAGAGGCAGAAAGCATATTTAAGGCTTTTTTAAAATCTTGCAAATCAAGTGACCCATATTGAGCAGGATGAACCGCCACATTTTGCGTTAATATGCCATCAGTGTCTTGAACTTCTCGCCCTTTTTTGCGCATCTGACTGTAAAATTCATTGCGTAAAATCGTAAAAAGCCATGCTTTGAGATTGGTTCCCATCTCAAAACTGTCCTGCTTAGCCCATGCTTTCATAATGGTATCTTGAACCAAATCCTCAGCTCTATCATTTTTACCACTCAAAGAAACAGCAAAAGCTCTCAGAGCAGGAAGAACCAAAAGGAGTTCTTGTTTAAAGTTTTGTACGCGCTTTGTCATAAAGGTTTCACACCTTTTCCACATTGTCTAAGCCAAATTGCTCTGCACGTTCTAATTTTTCTAAGAGTTCCAGCAGACAGCGCGGAAGTGCTTCTTCCTGAATTTCCAGATAAAACTGTCGTAATTTGCGTGCTATTTCACTATTGACCCCGAGAAGATCATCACCAACTGCAAGGTGATTGGTGAGATTTTTTTCATCACGGTCGTTCATTTTTTACCCCCCTAATCCATATAACATCAGTAGCACAAATAAAAATTTTCGCCCTATGGTTGTAAATATAGCTGCAGGTAAAAAGTTCCACACAAAAAAGGAACTTTTTCATCTTCTGAGAATTTCAACCAATAAAGTGCTTTAGAGGTCAAAGGAGTTATACATTATGTCATTATCAACACGCATTGCGCCGCATCTTCCCTATCTTCGCCGTTTTGCCCGCTCTGTCACCGGCAGCCAATCATCTGGCGATGCTTATGTCTCGGCGATGTTGGAAGCATTGATTGCTGATATTTCGATTTTCCCGAATGCATCCAGTGACCGCATTGGAACCTATTGGCTTTTTTGCCACCTTTTTGACCAAACCACACCCAATATACCAGAACCTTTGCCACAATTTGGTCTTGAACAAAAAACCAGTGCCAAATTATCTTATCTCACGCCCCGTGCCCGCCAAGCGTTTTTATTAATTGGTGTTGAAGGCTTTAACGAACAAGAGGCCAGTGAAATCATGGGGCTGAATGCAAAAGAGTTTCGCAAGCTTCTCAACCAAGCCTCAATGGATATTTCCCAACAAATAGCCACCCAAGTAATGATCATTGAAGATGAGCCTCTTATTGCCATGGATATTGAACAAATGGTAGAAAGCCTTGGTCATCAAGTCGTTGGCATAGCACGAACCCGAGATGAAGCTGTCGTGATGTATCATCATAAAAAGCCCCGCTTGATTTTAGCGGATATTCAATTGGCCGATAACAGTTCGGGCATTGATGCCGTCAATGATATTTTACAAAATGACCGCATTCCGGTTATTTTTATCACAGCTTTTCCTGAAAGGTTACTGACTGGAGAGCGTCCAGAACCGACATTTTTAATCACCAAGCCTTTTCATCCAGATATGGTGAAAGCGCTTATTTCCCAAGCTTTATTTTTTCAAGAGAATGCTTCTAAAGCGGCCTAGAATGGAAGTATCACCTCACCATGATCGTGACACCTTTTCCAAAGCCCCCTATGGACACATCACATCTTAGCGCTCTCATGCAGGCAATCCAAAGCGCTAATATTTGTGTTTTATACCAAACAACAAATTTAGACTATGTATGGGCTGAAAATTTACCGCAGTATTTGCATTATAAATGGCGGATGGGGTGTCGTGATAGTGATTTGTTTTCACTCGATCTCGCCGACAATATGGAAACAATCAAATTACAGGTTTTATCCACCGGCAAAATGCAAACCATTGAAGCTCGGTTTGAGGATATGAGCAAACAAGCCATTTGGTATAAATTTTCCATTGATTGCCACCGCAATGATAACGAAGACATTATCGGTATTATCACGACCGGTGTTGATATCTCAGGGCTGCGTCGACGTGAACAGGTCTTGAAAATACTCCTTCGAGAAGTCAGTCATCGTTCTAAAAATCTTCTTGCCATTATCCAAAGTATTGCCAGCCAAACCGCACGCTATACGGAATCGCTTCAGATTTTTTTACGCAAATTTCAAGGAAGGCTGCATTCTCTTTCCCATTCCCAAGATCTTATCACCGAGTCCGATTGGCGTGGTGCCCAATTTCGCGAATTAGTCCAATCTCAAGCTTTGGGTTATTTAATGAAAGAAACAGAACGTTTTTCCATTGACGGTGCCGATCCCTATCTTTTTCCCAATGCTGCGTTGCATATTGGTTTGGCTTTTCATGAACTTATTGTCAATTCTCTTTCTTTTGGTGCCTTATCGCAAGACAAGGGAAATATCTGTATCCACTGTGAAGTTAACACAAAAACAAATGGAAAAATGCAACTCCTCATTACTTGGAATGAAAATTTTGAAGTCAACACGCTTTCGCCCAGCCATAAAAGATCTTGTTTTGGCAGTGCAGTTCTAGAAAAGATTGTTCCTGTTTCTGTCAATGGTTCAGCAACTTTCAAATTAACAGAAGAAGGCATTGTTTATTGCCTGTGTGTTCCTGATACTTATTTTGATGTTTTTTCTTAAAAAATAAAAACACCAAAAATAAACCACGGCTCCCGCCAAGAGCTCTTATGATACCATAACATCGGGATATTTTTTCTCTAAAACGAGCTCCCCTCCCTCCTAGAAGTGCCAAACATATCTCCATAACACAACCGGATAAGGGAACCGGATAAGGGAACCGGATAAGGGAACCGGATAAGGGAACCGGATAAGGGAACCGGATAAGGGAACCGGATAAGGGAACCTTGAATCCTTAAAAACGTTTATTTATCAATAAGAAGCCTATAGGCTGACAAATGCGACCTAAGGCTGTCAACCTTTTATTGAGAAAATATTTTTATGAATAGCCTTGCTTTTATCCTTTTATTGGTTTCATGCTCAGATGACTTTAACAGCTGTTATTCGAACAATAAGATGGTCAAAATTTACCAAACGGCACAAGCCTGTGAGCAATCCCTGATACCTTCTACAAAAAAATTTGCATCCTATGGGCAACAAATCTTTGCTCAATGCACCAGTACAGATGCAAACTTACAGAAACAAAAAATCAAACTGACCTGGTCCGTGACAAACCGAGGCAATTTTTTCCTTAAAAGTGAAAATATAAGTGATCAAACACCTCAATTACACGAAGCAAATATTGTATCAACACCATTGCCTCTTTCATATCTTCTATCCACAAACCTCTTGCACAAAAAACCTTAAAAGCATAAACCCATCATACTAAAAAAAATAATGAATAGGGAAAGAAAGCATGATGGATAATAAGCCAATTGAAACTTCAAAATACCATCACACAAAACAAAATGCCGTTCCTCAAGATACCCCTTTAGATCCCGCAGTTGAACGCGTAAGAAAAAAGCTGGTGCGTTTAATGATTGTATCCATTTCAATAACGCTTATTCTGATTCTTGCCGTCTTAGTTGGTGTTATCTACAAAATTGCAGCAACGGGATCCACTCCAAAACAAATAGCTTCCTTTTCCCCTCATAATCAAAATAATGAAGTCGCCCACCACACACTTTCTTTACCCAAAAACGCAAAGATTTGGTCGCAAAGCCTTTCAGAACACGATATTGTATTTAAAATCTTAACACCCGATGGGCAAGAAAAGTTTATGATTTATAACTATCATACCGGTGCATTGATTGCTGTTTTTTCCGTTAAAACGATAGAAGAGGAAACTTCTCCTCCATTTCCTTAAAGAATATTCTTTAATGATACCGATCCCTATTCTTCTCGCTTAAAGATTTTCTTCAACTGAAGAAGAGTCTACAGTCCGGCGTCGACGTGTTTTTTTCTGTATTTCCTTATCCACCACAAACAAAGAAACAATTCTCAACAACAACACATCTGTTGTGAGTCATTGCTTATCGTGTCCAATACAGTTGAAAACACGAAATACTCAACACAAAAACCAAAGATATAATTGTCCCGAAAAATAAAACCCTGCCCCCTTAAAGAAGACTCCTTAATGATGCCGATCCCTACTCTTCTCGCTTAAACATTTTCTTCAACTGAAGAAGAGGCTACAGTCCGGCGTCGACGTGTTTTTTTCTGTATTTCCTTATCCACCACAGGCATCGACGCGTTTTTTACCAAGGGTGCATCACCATTTTGAGACGTTTCTGATGTTGCACTTGACAACTCAAAATTGGGAAATTCAAGCGATTTTTCTTCTTTAGCTCGTGCTGCACGCCGCCGTACAGGTCGTCTTGTTTTTTTACTAGGCTCAGCATTTTCTTCAACTGAAGATTGTTCTTTCTCACTTTTGCTTTCAAAGACAGCTGTATTTTCTTCCCATGTTTCCTCATTATTCGCATGCCCATTTTGTGCTTTGGCATGATGATGTCCATGACCATTTTTCTGTGAACCTCCCTGAGAGGTATCAGTGGTATCGACCATGTTCTTTTGCTCACCTTCAGCGTTTACTTCACCACATTCTTGCTCGCTGTTTTCATCACGTCGCGCAGACTGTGATGCTTGTCCAGCCGCTGCCAAAATAATACGCAAATAATGTTCAGCATGTTGCAAATAATTCTCTGACATAATGCGATCACCAGCCCCCTGTGCATCACGAGCAAGACTGATGTATTTATCCGCAATCTGTTGTGCATTGCCGCGAATCTTAACGTCCGGACCGCTACTTTCATAATTCCGAGACAACGGATTAGGGCCGCGACGATTATTGTGATTACCATTGCTATTATTGTTACGACCGCGTACCCGTCTATTTTGTTGTGGCCTCATTTTTATCCCTTTTTGGAGTATGTGTGTCTTAATTGACTCTTTATTAACTCTCTATTCACCGCATTATTTTTCAACAATGCTAGTCATGTTTAAAATACGGTTTCAGACTATCCGCGTTTTACTTTACTCAAACGATACCTACTGATATTTGATAAAAGCATATATTTTTTGAAAATCACAAAACAGCAGGGAAACCATAAGCCAAAAAATTCCCTTTTTCTCTGTTAACCGACAGGAAACTAGTGATGTTCATATAAAATGCCAAGTGTTTTTTTTAAAATAGACCATATTTTACTAAAAAAATAACCATCTTGTGGAAAAACAGAAAAGAGAATAAATACGTAATATCCTTAGTAAGAAAACACCCCCTAAGAATGACAGAAATCCTCTTTTGTTCTATAACCACTGATTCTAAAAAACGCCGATATCCCCTACCCTTCGCACACTAAACCTCTCAATATTTCTATCCCACAGTTACGGCACGAACCTATTTCCCCCATAAACATAGCCTTTCTTGCGCGCGAAAGCAACCCCTTTATAAGTGATAATCTACGAATACTCTATAAATCTTTCTAATTTAGAGAGATAGATGAGCGTTAAACATTCTTCAAGCCCTATCCTCGTCACGAGATCAATCTCCTTACCAAAATGCATAAACAACACGATAGGTTCCTCGTTTTGTCTAAAAATAAAATATAAACAAAAGAGAGACCAGGTATAGAAATGTGAAAACACAAATTCAAAAAGGAAACAAACAGTCTTTTACAAAGTCTTTGTAAAAATGAAAATCAACGGAAAGAACGCCAAAACCGATCAATAAGCGCGGGATTATGCGCTTTCCAATTTTTGCTATACTGCCCGATGAGAAAACTTTATTTACAAAACGAACACAGCATTTAATCTATTGACCTCATAATGCTCCAAACACTCATAAAACTGCGAATAAAGAAGTACGTCTTTTTTCTCATTTTATCATGATCAACAAAGGCCAACCGAGAATCTTGAGAATTTTTCTATCCCTTTGAGCCATTTTGGTGCTACTGTTTCTCCGCTCTTCTTAATTAATCAAAAGGATGAACTTTAGGCTTTTATGAAAGCATGGTGAGCGATTTTTGAAACCATCTCTTATCCACAGCCTTCAACCCAATATTTTTCAAAAAAAAGATACGAAGCTCTAAATCATACGAAACAGCAAAAAAACCGATGGCATCCATGGAGATACAACCTTTTAAGCCAAAAGATTCCTTCACAGCAATGGACGGACCATATTTTTATCATTGGCGCTAAATCATATATTCTCTCGCGGCTTTACCGCTGTTAACCAAAACGTAATACCAGAACAAAACAATCTCTGTCCTGCCTATAACACGCCCTTTTCTGCCAGTCTCACCATGGATTCTGCTAACCTTATCATAAACAGTAAAGCACACAAAACCATCAAGCTTTTTTCTTGCCTTATATCTCTGGCACCTCCTGCATAATCAGTGTCGTTTTTTAAGAGATCTACGCCCCCCCTTTCGCGACAGCATCCATGAATGGTATCATAATACTATTTGGTGACTTTGCGACATAGGTTTGGGAAAAGCATATTTTTTAAAAAGAGAATGCCCCCATATTCCATACCATTCTCTTTTTTAAGAAAGCATCGCCGTTACAAAATAGATATTCTTCAAAACTTACTATTTTTCATCCCCTAACATTATTAAAGTTACTTGGGTGAAATTTATTGAGACATTTAAAAGTAATGGCGTGCTTTTCCTTCTTTTTCACTGATCAAACAATCGCGTAAGAGAAAATAATTTCCATCCCCTGGTCGCACCATTTTCATACATTGTTTTTTTGTTGCATTGGAAAGTGCATCCCACATTTCACGAACAGCAAAATAAGCTTCACTTTCCAAATTAATACAACGCTGATACATTTCCCCCTTCATATTGGGCATCACTGAAGCAGAAATTTCTTTGCAATACACACGTGAATCAAAGACAGGGATTGCCAATTCGACAGGTGCTTTTTGTGCCATTTGTTGGTGGGAAGAAAAATAACCAATCATTTTTATGATGACAAAACAACACACAGCAACGGAAAAAAGCAACAACCCCAAAAAAGCGATCTTTCGATATAATTTTTTGAAATAAGCCCTTTGCCTTGCACGGATTCTGTTTTCCATAAAAATAGTACCCTTTAATAATCTTAAGAGAAGCCTTTTGACAGTAAAAAAAACGAGAAAAACGCCAATACACACACGCGATATTGCCGCAAAAAACCATTAATCTTTTTATATCAAAACACTTTTTTCCTTGTATGATAAGTATTTATTCCCTTTTTATGATTGATCATACTGATTGGAATCTTATTCATGTGCTTTATAAAAAAGCTACAGAGCCATTACCATAAGAACTTATTGATGTAAAACCCCATGAGAAACGCCGCATAGATTTGTTTCATCAAAATAAAAGGCAATAAACGCTGCTTCTCTGACAGAAGTCTCCCATACGCTTTTATATGCATATCATGCTGAATCATATCAACAAAAACTTCATTTTGTTTTTCATACACACCCCAAGACAGTCCATATAAAACAAAAAAACACGTGCTCAATATTTATAATAGAATGCATTGATAAATGATCAAACCCCTCAATATCATTGGACCATCATCAATAACATATCTCTATACTCTCCAACCTTATGAAGAGAAAATATGTATAGAAACTTTATACATATTGCCCAAAATTTCAAAAAAAACTGTTGAAATGATCCTCAACACTATAAAATGCTGGAATAACATCGCCCCTCTTTTCTAAATCTTGCACCACAAGCCCCCCCATCACAATATTGCCCCTAGATGCTTTTATAAATTCTGCTAACCTCCTTCACTCATTAACCTTGTCATCTACCTTTTCACACAGACTTCTCCAAATTTTGCGTTCCCCTTTCTTTTTTTGAAATAGAATTTTTTCATACTTCATTAAAAAAATAGAGACATCAATCCTCGCCTTACACATCTTATATTATTTGTTATATTATTTGACGTGGGTTCATAAAACCCAGTCTTCTCCCTTTGGAATTGAAAAATAACATCATCAAACTGCCGGAGGAAGCAATAAAGAAACGTAGAGAAGACCACATTTCTTTTTACCGACACATTTCAATCTTCAATAACAAAGGCTCCCCCCCAGAAAAAAGATGAAGTGGAAAGGAATAGTCACTCTATAATAAAGTCGGAATTGAAAAACGATAATGTTGATAGCAGCACAATAAGAGACAACCGCAATAAAAGACAATCATGGTGCTGATGCACAAAACCTTGAACAGAAACGCGTTCATCGTGACAGCAGATTGCGCGACTTCATGTTTTTCATCCCAATATGCAAATACACGAACAAAATCTATAAACTTTAGAGGAAAAACCACTCCATCCATAAAAAACGCCATCAATAAACCATCCCGAGCAGTAAACGCATCATTTGCCCTCATAATCTGGCAAAAAGATTTAAACAGATAACATATTGATTTATAAAGATATAATGATCATTATACAACTTACGTCATAGCGCTCAATATGATAAAATTATAAAATTTTCTCGCCATTTCCCCTCTCACATTAAAACAATCAAAATCTCTTGCTTGCACATCATGGGCAAGGTCAGCATATGGGTAAAACACAAGAAGATAAGGCGTAAAAAGCCCCCTTCGCTTCAAAAAGTCTGGTGGAATATCCCACGCGCGCGCCATGATGCGTGCTGGCTTTGCGCCTTCACAAGCATAAAGATGATGTCGCTCAATGGCTTTTTCCATTCACGAACACCGTTGTAAAATAGACGTGGAAACGTTAAAATAGATTTCTTTAAAAAGAGCATTAGCAATAAAATAGCGTTCTGTTTTGCATGAAAATCATGCTCCATAAATGCATAAAACCCATGCCCATTAAGGAGCGTAAAAAACGTGAAACAATGCGTGCTCTCTATTCTTTAAAGGACATCACTCTAGAGACTTTTGAAAGTTGTAAAACTTCAATGAAAGGATGATGACAAGGTGAATGATTGGCTTCTGCCTTTATCTTGCCAGCCTTTATATGCTACTAAAATGAAGCGGTCTTCCCATTTTAGAAATGACACAGAAAAACCCAACACGCATGCTCCCAGTATGAAAAAATGGATAAAGCGCACTCCTTTTGCCCAGCTTTCCCACCATTTCAAACACGCTGTGGACTTTGAAATATTGCTTGATCGATAACAAGAAAAGCACAGATTTTGTCAAGAAAAACACAACAGCCGTAGACATATTGGTTAAAAAGCGAGCCATTTTCTCCGCAAGAACTTTCTAAAATGCTGTTTTTTTTTACAAAAAAGTTTCGATCAAGAAACCATCCCTTTTCGCCCAAAAAAATGGAGGCATATGAGGAATCATAAGAGCACTTTTATCGCAACATGTGCACACTTAAGAACCAAGAGATCATAGTATTATAGGCATCAGCCACCAACGCCCCTCTTGAATGAAACCCTCCACACCATAAGTTTCATAGCTTGTTTATATGAAAGAAAATAAAGTCATTCACGCATAAATTTGATATAGGGGACGGTTTAAAGAGGAGAATAATGTCAACCGCGCTTAACACAAGGGCTTAAAACAGGCCCCAAAAGATCTCAACCACCTCTCTCGTCTCAGGATTTTCATTGTTCGCTTTCTTAATCATCCCAACTTATGAGTCCTTTAAGGACGTTAAGGTCTTTGATAGCTGTGTTCAATTTTTTTTCTAAAACATCCATTCTCTTTGCGAGCGTTTCGGTATTTTTGCCCTTTTTTTGATCAAAGCGCGCAATATCTTGCCTCAAAAGAGCGTTTAAAGGCGCATGGCCCATTCTGCCACTGGCATAAAGAACCACACGAACATGTTCAGGATCATCAATATCAGAAATAGAAAATGGAAAAAGCGCCATAATGTTCTCCCCTTTTGACACACAAATTATATTGGCAAAAACGACTCTCTTGATAGGCATTTGCATATTTTTAGTGAAAAATTGATGCAAACACGCCACGCCACGCCACGCCACGCCACGCCACGCCACGCCACGCCACGCCACGCCACGCCACGCCACGCCACGCCACGCCACGCCACGCCACGCCACGC
>NZ_JBEPLI010000021.1:0-19110 GCF_040545155.1 Bartonella silvatica | reverse complement strand
CGCCACGCCACGCCACGCCACGCCACGCCACGCCACGCCACGCCACGCCACGCCACGCCACGCCACGCCACGCCACGCCACGCCACGCCACGCCATTGAAAAAATAAAAATTCTAAAAAGCGCCTACAAGTCTTTTTGCATTTTTTTTAGCTTTTTTTCATGTCAAGCAACACGCTTATAATGCCACACAACAATCTATAACGCTGCAGCATTTAACGCGCCATTCTCTTGCAAAGGTACTCTTGCTGGTAAAATTTTTAAAGCAAAGCATTATGATAGAAGCTTACGATTTCTTGCCCCAATTGCTATCATCACAAAAAACCTGTTACCATCACAGAGCCAATCATAGATAAACCAGATGAAGCTTCCCCTCCTTTTTTAAAAGAGAAGCCTATTCTTCTGATTCAATTTTTTACAAAAGATTTATCCCTTGAGATAAAAACACCTGATGAAAAGCAAAAATACTTTTCACTAAAAAAGCGATAACAATACATAGCGCTATAACAAAAGCAAAGAGATAAAAAGGACCATCACATACTGGAAAAATCACAAGAGATTTATCTCACTTTTTATCCCTCGCAAATATGGAATAAAAGGAAGCACTTTTTGCCCCCATTGACCATCAAAGTGACCTCCTTTGGTCACCAAAGTTGAATGTGTACCCCGAGTCGGGGCATCATTTTTTTGCACCCAATTTGAACAGTTTTTACCTTTTGGCAAAATGTTCACCCTCAAGCTTTGATCGCGTAAACAACAGCTGTATTAACCGGTCGTGTTTCGTGCTCCCCTGTTTCTTCCATCACGATTTCATGCGCGTGCTTGCCCGCAGAACCGGTATTAGTCTTTCCCTTAAACTTGTTATAGACAAAGAAATACACTGGGTCGCCTCTATCGATATAGGCTCCATACTGCTGCTGAATTTCGTGTGTATGCTCACCAGCCGCATTTGTTTTTCCTTCATGGGTATGGGCTTTAAAAGAATCTTTTTGTAAGCTTCCAAGAGAGCGTCCTTTATCAATCCCTTTGCCACTATCGAGCCCACGTAAAAACATGCCACGAAAATCCGGAACATTAAATGTTGTTTGCCCATCTCCTTTTCCCCATGTTTCTCCTAAAACATCAAAGAGATTGCCATATTCTATACGAGAATATTCCTGACCATCACACAACAACCAATCTTTTGGTATTTTTTCTGTAGCAAAAGTACCAATATATCCTGGTGAAAACGTTTCAGGTAAAGGAGGAAGAGGAGGAATTTCAGGTGGTTTAATCGTGGGGTTTGTTAAAAACCACCCATCATGATTTTTTCCTGGAATATCAGAAAGGTAGGCAATTTCATAAAGAGCCCCCTTTTGAATTTCGCCTCCCTTTAAAGGGGCAATCCCCTCAGAAGTTGCCATATAAACAGGTCGTGAAAGGAGTTGGTTTAAAGCAATATTTGTTATGCCTTTATTCACTCCCTTTGCTTTAAAGCGCACCACAATCCCATTCATATAAACCTTAAAAGAAGACTTTATCGCCAAACGAATAGAGGTGCTATTTGTCTCTTCATCGACAACAAACTGTGTTTCAGCGCCTCCTCCAATATCGAATAAATATTCTTTGATACGTTGCATCATCGCGCGTGCACTATCATTCACCGAGCTTGGAGGCTGTCCCTCTGCCCAGTTGATAATCTCATCCACAGAGGCATTTTCAGCTGCATTAAGTGACCAATCATAAATCGAACTCATAGGATATATCCTTTTTTCAAAAAGGGAAGACGCGCAAAGAAAGAAGAAAAGAACGTGATTATTTTATTTTTAGGTGCTGTTATTTTCTCCATATGCAAGCCGATTTGCTGATAATCAACATGGAGTAATTTTGTTTTGGCATTGACAAAAACAGCTTCCGGTTTCAACCGTAAGATATCTTGAGCCAACACCCCACGATAGCGCTGCGGATTTCCTTTATAATGAAAGGTATAAAGGGGATAGCCATTTTTTTCACCCACCCTCACGATATTTTCTTTTGCTCTCACATCACAAAGTCCTAGGATTCCGCCGATCAATCCGATTGCTTTTTGCGCATCACTCAACGGATCTCTTGTGATAGAGGGCATTGTCGTTGATTTTCCTGATACTGTACCGTAATTTCCAGCTGCTTTTGTTCCTACGCCGAGCAACTGTTCTAATCGGTTCCACCCTTGATTATCTTGTTCTAGCCATTTTTGACGCTGAGCATCTAATTCATTCTGGCGGTTTGTATCTTGAACGATTCCGCCCTTCAAAGCGTTGCTTTGCGCATTGCTTTGTCCTTGATAATAATTGTTTGCTGCATTAATCTGATCATAGAATGACCGATCAATCATCTGATTAGCATTCATCATATTACGCACATCTTGGTTATATTGCTGTGCGGTGGCACTTGTTGCCAATGCCCCCAATTCATCAGCGAGAACACCGGTATGTGCACCTGAGCCATATCGCCCAGCTCCAGCCATTGATTGATTAATCGCATCAGATGTATTTCTAAGGGCATTTTGCAATGCAGCATTAAATTTACTATTATTTCCAATCCAGTTTCCTTTAGCCATCCCCAGAAGGTTTGTCGCACTTTGTGTTGGTCCATTCAGCCCCTGTGTGAAAGTGGGGTTGTTATATTGTTGCGCTGCCTGCTGTAAACCGGTGAGCGCATTTTGTGTCATAGGGCTAAGCTCAGCAACGCGCTGCCCCTGATAAACATTGCCGCCTATTCCTTTATTATAAAGGTCCAGTGCTTGAGCACTGGCAGTTTTAAAGATATCAGCAGCCCAAGAAGGTGGTGCATTAACTTGTGTTGTTGTCTGCACTTGAGGTGTTGTTTTTCTACTCATGGTTTTATAACCTTTCTATAATGAATCAGATTACGCGAATATCCATGGTGGTTGAGCATTTTATCCCATCCAGCCCTTCCAAACATGTGCATTTCTTCAGCATTGATTGTGCGTGCCCACTGTTCCACTTGATCAATCAATTTGACCAATTTTGTCCCTCCCTCTCCCGCCAGATCTGAAAGGACAACGCGCTTTTTTCCGCTATGGGTTATTTCAACTTTTGTAATGGCAAAAGCACTAAATTTTGTTTTATTTTTTAAGACGAGCCACAATTGGGCTTGTCCACAAGCGAGCTCTTCAGCGATTGTTTGCAAACAAACATCATCCGGAAAGCGCTGTGCATATTTTTTCATAGCCGCATTAAGCGCCTCTTGATAAGGCGCTATTTTTTCCCATGGCCATTGATCTGTGAGATGAGCAGAATAAAGATTTTGACTATAATCCTGTGATGTCATCCTTTTTTCTCTTTCAGTTTTCTACGCATCTCCTCTTTAAACACGCGACGTCCCCACAGCATAAAACAACCCCATCACGATGATTAAAAACATTGAAATCCCCCCTACCAGCCGGTTTTAACACAACATCAAATCCTTCTCCCATGAGACCCATTCATGCCCTAAAGGAATGCACAATTTAAAACGATAAAACCTTGGCTTTACACGAGACGCCCCACCCTTACGCGAACATGGCACTACCCCATATTTTCGAGACCGCTCCCACACCAAATGGTTTTCTTCACAAAGCACAAATAATCAGTGCATACCGGTTCTAACGCAACATAAAATCCTTCTCCCATAAGACCCATTCATGCCCTAAAGGAATGCACAATTTAAAACGATAACACCTTGGCTTTACACGAGACGCCCCACCCTTGCACGAACATGGCGCTGCCCCATATTTTCGAGACCGCTTCCCACGCAAAAAGATCTGCTCCACAAAGCACAAATGATCAGCGTACACCAGCCGGTTTTAACTCAACATCAAATCCTGTCACATGAGACCAATTCATACCCTCAGGGATGCGCAATTTAAAACGATAAAATCGTGCTCTTGCACGGACATGGACTTGCCCCGTATTGTGAGATGGCTTTTTTTCTGGCAACCAAACAGTTTTTTCTTCGATAGATTGTCGAAAGCGCATTCCCACAGAGAGATAAAATTCTGCACTATTGACTTGAGGCATAATATTTTTCACCCTCGTTATCATGCCATTTGTCTGCCCCATTTCCTGTGATGTAATCACACAAGCCATAGGATCACCAGCAAACGCGCCAAGTCTTCCTTGATGATCAAAAGCACCAAGAACAGGAGATTCATTTTTCCAAACATTACTATCGAGTGAAAAGGGTAACTCATCAATATTCTGAGAGATTTTATCAAGCCCTTCTAAGGTGATTCCAGCCCAAAAGATGGGCAAAATCATTTTGATAGGCACAACAGCTTTTGTCCATTTTTGCAGTCCCCAATCATAAATGAGGAGAATAGGTTTATCGATATCGCCATCGAGACCAACCATCCAATAAACGCGATTATAGACCCCGTCGACCGCGGCTGAGAGCGTATATAGATTATTCTGACTGGCTTTTTGTGCCAGTGTTCGGTCGACTTTTTCAAAGCCAATAGGAATAATTTGTCCTTCATTGGTTATCTGATAAAATCCGCCCTCATCAGCGAAAAAGGCTAAGTCTCCTCTACAAACGATTGATTCAGCATTTTTGACCCCACGTTTATCGTGTATTTTTTGGAAGCTGAAAATAATCTTAGAGCCTGGAATAAAAGATCCAGCATAAATTGCAGAACGCATAAAGATGATTGGATTTGTTGTTTCGGTTGCCCCTTGCACAAAACCACCATCGGGAAAGTCCTGATAATCGCAACTTTTTTTCCCCACGGTCCAAAATTCAGCATCATTCAAGCCAGACCAATGAACGCGTCTTGGATGTTCACTCAACTTCATCAGACAGACAAAATCCCCCCACACGCGCACAATTCCTGCTTGGGGTGGATTTCCTCCTAAATCTCTAAAAGTTTTATCATGATTAATATCAATGACTTGTGGTTTATCATTGGCATTAACAGCAATGACATAATCACCAAACAAAGCGAAAGACCATGGCGCATCAACATTTGCGAGATAAGATTTTCCTTTTGGGCTGATATCTTTCCAAGACATTGTAGTATTATCGAGGAGGTAGATTTTTTTTTCTGTTCCCACAATAACAGAGACACCATTTTTTGATTTAACAGCATGCGCCCCTAAAAAGGTCCCAGGGCAAGCCTCTGTCAAAGGTTTAAAGCTTGGCATAGGAATATAAGAGCCATCGGCAGGCAACACATTGACGAGTTCATCGGTAAAGCAAGCATTAATGTCAGCCACATCAGGCCGATAATCAGCGATTGGAAAAAAAGCCATTGATAACCCCATTAGCAGAATATTTAAAAAGCCTTATTGATGCGATTTTTTTTAAGGCTTGTTTATTTTAACCAGAAGAGCCCTAGACCCTGTTATAAAAAGAGAAATCGCAAATGATCAAGAAGAGAGAACCGCGATTTGATACAACATCAGCCACCAACACCAACCACCAGCATCAGCCATCAATGCCAATCACCACCCCATTAAGAAAACAGGATTTAAAAACGCATAGGCAGAATCTTTGAAGCACCTTTTCGACGCGATGTTTCACATCGCAAAGCTTGGAGCTGTTCTTGAAAGTCACTAAAAGAAACAGCCGCATATTCGGGATCTTTAAGGATATTTTTATAGAGTTCGTATTTTGCCCGTGCTTTAATAAGATCAAAAGCATGAGTCCACCAAGGTCCCTCCTCACGCACCTGTTCGTTTCCACAGCGGAGGGGAGCATAAAAAAGATACACACTCTCCACCTGCTCAGGCGTTGGAAAAAGTCCTATTTTTTGATCAAGGCAAGTATAAAAGAGAGGTCTTCCTTGCGAAGGCTGTTCACCATATTGTTTCTGCAACGCCTCAAAAGACTTAAAAAGCAATGGTCTTTTTGTTAGATCATTGTTTCCTAAAATGACAGACTCCAAGGCTTTTTCTGATTCAATCAAAACACCTTCTTCTTGTCCGTACCACGTTTTTCCCCTTTGTGTTTTTAACATCACCTGTTTTTTTTCGTTAAAAAAGAAGGGTTCCCGTTCACACAAGCGCAAAGCCGTAAAAATTGAATCTTGAATTTGAACAGAATATTCATCGGTTGTATCGTCGATTTCATCTTGAATAAGCGCGACCATATAATCAAAACTTTTGTGATTCAATGGTGAGAGCTCATTATGATCATCAGCAAAATCGGTCATCATCAGAGATAATCCTTTATGTATAAAGCCTTGACCTCTCTCCCCAACAAACACGCTCATTGGGAAGAGAAGATTGAAAAGCTTTCATAAAATTGTTTAAGCAGGCACGCCATAAGTTGGAATCACAATGGTCGCGAAATCCTGAGCACCTTGCGTACTTCCTGGCAAAGTGAAGCATGTTTTTTTCATACCAATAATGGTTTTTGCTGCAACACCAAACTCTCTTTCATAGTCGAAGAGCTCTTCCACCAATTTATAACGTGTTGCCCCACGGTCTTTTCCAAAAGCGATCACAGCACTCTGCGCGCCCAACAGCACAGCTCGGCGTACATTGGACACCGGTTTATTGGTTTCCCCCGATTCAACACCTTCGGTGATGTGTTCGGCTTCACGCAAGACAACACCATTATACATCCCCAGCGAACCATCATAGATTGGGTTTTTGAGACGGCTTCCATTATAGATTGCTTTGGTAATATCAAGCCACTGCCCAGCATCTGTATTGGTGCGCAATTGTGTGACTTGCGTTGGATGAAGATAAAGCACATAGACATTTTCACCATCAACGCGTACAGGTCTAATTTTTGGATTTGCCAGCTTAGCCCGTTCAACGGCTTTATCGATTAATTTAAGATTAAAGACATCATTTTCTTTCAAGTCTTCATCTTTTGTTTTTCCATTCGGCCGCACAACTCGTTTACTGGTTGGTGCAGTTGGCGCATTAAAGCCATAATGGACCGGTTTAAGGTTAATAGAGCGCCCTTCAAAGTTAATCGCTTTTGCGGTATATCCGCAAACTTGAATGAAGAACATCATACTAAGACGATCAGCATACCAATCAACCAAGCCATTTTTGGCTTCAGTACGCAAATCGTGCAAAATACGTTGCTGATCAATTGTGCCTTCATTTTTAACACGCACAGCATGAACCAGTTCATTAATGGCCAAGCGATCACTGAGAAATTGGAGCGCTTCTTCATTTCCTTCCAGCGCTTGTCCCTCACTCACCCCATCACCGAGCAACTGTACCCGCAAATTAAAGCTCACGGCATCACCACTTGCTTTGGTGGTTTCATCTTTTAATTGTACAATACTGTTGGAATCTTCTCCAATCAAAGGCGCAATAGGGATTGCTTTTGACACTTCTTGGTTCAATAGTTTAGACCATGTGCGTACTGCCATTGGGTCATTAATTCCGATATAGGTTACGGCCATTTTATCCTCTTAAAGATTATTGACATAAAAAAAACCGGCAAATCACCGGTTGTAAACATTTCAAACTTTTTCACTTCCAAATAATGGATTGATTATTTCACATGATTTTAATCGTCTTTTGCACCCCCTTTGAGAAACGCCCCCAGCCCCACCAAATAACTCCCCACCCAATCCCCCCAATAACCACTGAAAACACTCAAACATCTTCGCCTCAAAAGCCCCACAGATGCCACAAAACACTCAAGCAACATTCGCCCACGAATGCTACAAAACAAACAACACCCACCAAAACTCCCGAGCATATCTGCTTTTACAGTTCTCCACCCCCCCAGCAAGCGGTTAAAAGAGGCTCTGTTTTGGGAATAAAACCCCCATGGGATCAGAAACCCAATTGCTCAATTCGGCTTCCGACATTTTGTCAAGCATATCCAGAGAAATGGGTCCATTCGGAGTCAAGCCATTATAGGCAGCAAGCGTGCGTGCAGAATTGTGTCTTTCCTGCAAGTTTTCATTCATAGGCTGAGATGTGTTTGTATAACCAACTTTTTGCGCAATAGCATAAATCACTTCAGCAGGATTTTGATTTTTTTTCGCACAATCGCGTAAAATTTGCTTCAATTCATTTCAAAAGCGCCACCTCAAAAGCTTCCATAAATACCACAAACGCGCCAAACGCACCTACCTCAAAAGCCCCCGCAGATGTCACCGAAAACGCTTAGAATACCTGCCAAAGCTCCCACAGTTGCCACCAAACACACTCAAGCAACCCACCAAAACTCCCGAGCATATCTGCTTTTACAGTTCTCCCCCCCCCATCAAGCGGTTAAAAGAGGCTCTGTTTTTAGGGTCAGAAACCCAATTGCTAAATTCAGCTTCCGACATTTTGTCAAGCATATCCAGAGAAATGGGTCCATTTGGAGTCAAGCCATTATAGGCAGCAAGCGTGCGTGCAGAATTGTGTCTTTCCTGCAAGTTTTCATTCATAGGCTGAGATGTGTTTGTATAGCCAATTTTTTGCGCAATAGCATAAATCACTTCAGCAGGATTTTGATTTTTTTTCGCACAATCGCGTAAAATTTGCTTCAATTCATTTCCAATCACCCCATCCACGACATTTTGGTCTGCCATTTCAGGATAAAGTGAAGCATAAGCAGCCAATTGCTTAGCGCGGGTTTCATAAATAAAATCGGCAGCTTGATCAAAGTCATGATGCCTTTGCTTCACAGCAACAACAGATTTCTGATAGAAATCATGCAACTGTTCTGCTGCAAGAGCAGGAGAAGAAGATTGTTGTGAAAGCAAAGCTTCTTGTTTATGAAGCGCTTGTCCTAACCACTTTATATACCCCATAAAGTCCTTTTGCGGATCTGGAGGCACTTCCCCGTTCGCCTCATTTTGAGCATCTTTTTCCTGTGTAGCGTCTTGCAATAATTGCTGTTGAGACGCGCTTGGCTCAGTTTGAGGATTTTCTTGCAGAGCTTTTTCTCCTGCAATCAATTCGCTGTTTTCTTTCTGTTCGACTCCTGAAAGCTCCCCTTGTTTTAATTGATTTTGTTCCGCTAGCGTTAATTTTTCTGTATCCATAATGTTAGCCTTCTTTTTTCAAACAATAAGATTATATTTTTTTACAAACAGACCAGCACAAGCCACTCCCCCACACAACTCCCTTCTCACAAGACTTTGCCCTTCACTCCCACACACCAACTAAGGTCTATGCACATTCTGCAAAAGCAATACCAGCAGTCGCTCTCAACACACCTAGCATCCTACAAACACTGTGCTCCTCGCCCTTCCAAAACGCATTTAAGCCTGCTCATTGGCATTGTGAAAAAGAGAGTGCAGCAACGGATTCACTCCAGCATGGACGGCGACCTTGCAATGGAACGCTTTGCTCACCTAAATTCTGATTTTGTGTTTTGACAGCAATTCTGTGGATAAATGACGCCGATAAAAGGCGAATAAAAGAGCAAACCACTCCACCCTCACACAACTCCCATCCCATAACACTTTGCCCTTCACCAACACACACCAACAGGTCTATGCACATTCTGCAAAAACAGCACCAACCGCCGCTCTCAACACACCTACCATCTCACAACACTGTGTTCCTCGCCCCTCCAAAACGCATTTAAGCCTGTTCATCAGCATTGTGAAAAAGAGAGTGCAGCAACTGCTCCACTCCAGCATCAGCGTTGCCTTGCAATGGAGCGCTTTGTTCCTCTAAATTTTGATTTTGTGCTTTAACGGCAATTTTGTGGATCAATGATGCCGGCAAAGGCGAATAACGTAAAAGATCGAGCATAATCTCTGGCGTTGCGAAATTCTGCATTAAAGGCAACAATTGCATAATAATGGCAAATGTGCGCTCTTTTTCATTAAGACTTGTTGGCGCATCATCAACCACAATATCATATTCCAAACTGGTAACCATTTCGCGTGTCAGCGGCACATATTGTGCATTTTCATCTCCAGCAATGCGGACCAATCGTCCATCGGAAAGATAATTTTGGATAAGATAGAGAATAATTTTTCCCTGCCTTTGGCGATACCGGCGCAAACCATCAAAGAAAGAAGCCAACAAATTGAGTGTTGATTGCCGCCGTTGCTGTTCTAAGATTCCGGGTTGATTGACAGCACGTGTACCAATAAATTCCGAAGACAATCCAGTCACTTGTTCGAGTGCGCCTTTTGCTTCATTAAAGAGCTGAAAGAAGCCTTGTGGAAATTGTGCAACGGGTTTAGGCTGGATTCGTCCTCCCGCCACAGCACCACTTTTCAACCAAGTAATACTGTCTGCTCTTGCCCAACTTTCCATAGCCTGTCGATCATCATCAAAAGCATCACGTTCTGCCATAATACCGCCTTTTGACTGACTATTGAGCAGATGCATGATTTGGCTAAAATATTTATTAGCCCAACGTTGTGGATCTTTTGTTGGCTTCACAATACCATAGAACTGCCTGCTTAATTTATCAAAGGTTCCGGTAATACATTCCCACCCCAATTGATTAGATGGCACCAAAGGCTTATCTGGCGCGTCGAGCAATTTTCTCCCCAAAAAAGCACGTTTGACAATTTTTTTATTCAACCTTGTTGCTTGAATATCAGGAAATTCCTTGACTAAATTTTCGAATTCTTTTTCTGAATAGTCAATAAACTTTCCACTTTGTGGATCGAGAACTTTATAAACAACCTCCCGTTCGAACCAGCGACATTCTGCCAATGTGACCATTTTCGGCTGTTGATAACTGTTTGTTCCGTCTAAGTTATCAGCACTTCCTTTCATATCACCATAATTTGCTTGGTGCGAAGATGCGCGCTGCCCAACCCAATCGGCATCGAGATCACTCCAATGGACATGAGGAAACATTTCCCTGGCCACATCCAAAGGCTTTTCATCAATATACCATAGGTGCTGTGCATCGATAAGGTTTGGTTTAATAGCGCTTGCATCCCATACCATTTTCATAGGATCTAATCGTGCGATAACGGGTTTTCCTTGGGGATCTTCTTCATAATCGAGCCGTGTATCGGTCCATCCCATTCCACAAATAATTGTGTCTTGAAAGGCATCGGAATCTTCATATTCGCCATCAGCTTCATCACGAAACCACTCAGCCGCTCCGGTGAGGATTTGGTTGGCAAATGCAGCGCCTTCTTGGCGTGGAATAAACTGCACCTGTCGTTTATTGTTGCGTTCAGCCCCAATGACAGCATTAATCAAAGGAGCGATGCGGTTAAAGGTCATGACAGGTCTATTTTGTTCATGCAAAACGTTGAGATCTTGTTCATTCCACTGGCGTCCATTATAAAAGTCATAGTCTTCTTGTGCATTTTTTCGCCATTTTTCAACATGGTTAATATCATCATGATACCATCCGACGAGTTTTTTAAAGAGTGCTTGTTGTTCAACTGTTTCGATTGAATCGAAATGATTTTTAGAAATATTCATTAAAAAGCCATCCATGAGGTTTGAGAATGGTGAGGAAAGTGATAAGCATTTTTTCGAGATTTGTTCCGTGGCTGTTCATAAGCAATACACATAAGTCCAAAACTATCAGCGCCATGGCTTGCCCAATCATGTTCAGCGCCCAGTCCAATATTACGCTGTTCATCACGTTTTTCATGATACCAAGCGAGCGCTTTTCTGCCCGCCTTTGTTGTTTCCCGGTTAAACCATATAGCGGGAAACAATCGCCTTACGGCTTCGATGCGCATTTTGACAGCGCCGACCCCTTGATTCGGAATCACTCTGGTTTGAAACCCAGCTTGTTGAAGAGCACTTTCGAAACTCACATTATAGACACGATCTTTTGTCGCTCCATCATGGGGCAAAACCATCAGCGCTTTGTCATATCCCTTTTGGAACACCCACCCAATATGCTCTGAAAGAGGCTGTCCTTGTGCCTCATAATAATCAAGCACACGAATTTCCCGTCCCACAAATTGGGCAACCCACAAAGCAGTCGCATCGGCTTTTGCGCCTGTTCCACCGATATCCCAAAAGATTCTCATCTGCATCAATGGATCACGTGGCACAGTGGTAATACGCCCCTCCTGTTCGGCTTCAAGAAGGGCTTTTTGGTAATAAGCACCTTGCACAGCTTGGAGATATTCTCCTTCCCAAATATGGTTATATTGTTCCGGTCTTTGTTGCAAATCAGCCTGCCGATCACGATTCAGTTTTTCTGGGAATTGAGGATTATCGCGCCAATTGATTTCAGCTCCTTTGATATTGGGATCATTGACATACCTAAAGCGTTTTTCTACAGGTGCATTTTCACGAGACGGATTCCACGTGACCCATAACTCTGCATTCCAGTCTTTTCCTTCTTCACGCAAAGTTGGAATGAGTGTTTGCCAAGCGGTTTCAGTCACAGGCTCCGCCTCATCAACCCAGCAAAGAAAGACACGCCCCATTGATTTAATACTAGCAATATTACGATCAAGCCCAGCAAAAACATAGACGATACGTCCATCTTTTGACTTAATATATTTATCTCCGATTTCATAATAGTCTTTTAGAAAAGGGTATGCTTCAATAGCGCGTTTAATTTCCTCCAACGAACTTTCATTAAGAGAGTTTTGAAATTGTCGTGCACAGAGAATAATTCCCCGTTCTCCTGCTTTTCCATGCCGATACCCGATAACAGCAGACATCAAAGCAAAGGAACGTGTTTTTCCAGACCCACGCCCTCCCCAAGCGGACCGAACATCGGCTTTTCCAGTAAAAACCGGAATAAGCTTTGGAATCAGAGCAATCTGCGTCGTTTTCATCAATCAAGCACGCCCTCTCACTGCATCTTCAAAGACCATAATCGACAAAGCACTCCTACTCAGCATCCCGAAAGACCACAATCAACACCCCCTAGATCACGATTTTTTCACTCTACAAACAGCATCTACTTTCTCTGCAGTCTCAGCCACAGCATCCTCTGCACTGATTTCAACCGCCTTATCCTTCACATTCACTGAAGCCTCCACCACAGAACCTTCAGCTTTCACCGGAACAATCTCAATACGTGAAACCGTCTTCACATCTCCTCCTGCTTGTCCAGTCTGTAGAGGCAAAACTTTTGCAAGAAGGGAAAAAAAGGCACAGGATTATTCAACGCATGATATTGCAGATAAGAGACCAACCCATCTTCACCATACTGATATCCAGCCTGCTCAGCGGCTGTCAGCAGAGCTTCATTAAAACGGATTTTTGTTTTATTCAAAGCCCCTTGCGTCCTCTTCAACGTAAAAGATCACGATTTTTTCACTTTACAAACAGCATTTACTTTCTCTGCAATCCCAGTCCCTACCACGCCACCCTCTGCACTGGTTTCAACCGCCTTATCCTTCACATTCACTGAAGCCTCCACCACAGAACCTTCAGCTTTCACCGGAACAATCTCAATACGTGAAACCGTCTTCACATCTCCTCCTGCTTGTCCAGTCTGTAGAGGCAAAACTTTTGCAAGAAGGGAAAAAAAAGGCACAGGATTATTCAACGCATGATATTGCAGATAAGAGACCAACCCATCTTCACCATACTGATATCCAGCCTGCTCAGCGGCTGTCAGCAGAGCTTCATTAAAACGGATTTTTGTTTTATTCAAAGCCCCTTTTGGGCGTCCTCTTCGACGTAAAGGAAGACAAGTTTTATCTGCCATCATTATACTCCTCAAGAGAAGCTCATTTCTCACCATAAATAACGTAAAATCGACAATGAAATTTCAAGCACAACCAATATGTTTTTGATCAGAGATTAAAAACCTCCGTTTCCGGCCCCTAGCGCACCAGACATTCCCTTTATAGACCACGGAAAAACTTATTGATTATACGTTCTGATTGATGTCGCTGATATCGGTGATGAAGACACCCCACAACCAGTTTTAATGAAAAATCTACATTCAAGAACCACAACTTTTAAGATTCTGCAAAGAGCCAAGTTAAAACTCTCGAAAATTCCCCCTCGGCAAAACCGAACAACAAGCTCAACCGAACGAATTCATATGATGATTTGCCCCCTGCGTTACTCTATCCCCTGAAAGAACACACAACTATGATTCTATCGTTATGATACTGGTTCAGATTTACCTTGTCAAGTCTTTTCTGTTTTTATCATCATTTTTTTCACCTATAAGCATATTTCTTCACTTATGGGTCTGTGCGCATCTCTCACCATTTTAATACGAGAGCCCTGCTTAACGCAGAGGGCTCTTTTTAATTTTCTGTCACAAATTAATTTTCCGCCACAAAAGCAAATCGATCGCCTTCCTTTGTCACTGTCACTGTCATCTCATCATGAATTTTTCCAAATAAGATATCTTCAGCGAGAGGATCTTGAATTTCTTTTTGGATAATGCGTTTGAGAGGACGTGCCCCATAGAGAGGATCATATCCTTTTTCGGCGAGAGCTCTTCGCACTTCGGGCTTGACATCCAATGTTATTTGGCGTTCATCAAGTAAATTTTGCAAATGTTGTATCTGAATATCGACGATTTGTTCCATATCCTTTCGCTGTAATCTTTGAAAAAGAATAATCTCATCGATACGATTAAGAAACTCCGGACGGAAAGACGTTTTCACGACTTTCATAACATCCTCTTTAACCTGATCGGTTGTTTGTCCTTCAGGCAAAGCGGTTAAAAATTCAGCTCCAAGATTTGACGTCATAATCAGCAAAGTGTTGCGAAAATCGACCGTACGTCCTTGCCCATCCGTCAAACGTCCCTCATCGAGCACTTGCAACAAGAGATTAAAAATATCGGAATGGGCTTTTTCAATTTCATCAAAGAGAATGACTTGGTAAGGTCTTCTACGCACGGCTTCGGTTAACACGCCCCCTTCTTCATATCCGACATATCCTGGCGGCGCACCAATCAAACGTGCACCGGCATGTTTTTCCATATATTCAGACATATCGATACGCAACATTGCGTTTTGATCTTGGAAGAGAAAAGCAGCAAGTGCTTTGGTGAGTTCGGTTTTTCCCACACCGGTTGGTCCCAAAAACATAAAGGAACCGATAGGACGATTTGGATCTTGCAACCCAGCACGCGCACGTCGCACAGCACGAGAGACAGCTTGCACGGCTTCTCCTTGTCCCACCACACGCGTGCTAATTTCATCTTCCATACGCAATAACGACTCTCGTTCTGCCTCGAGCATACGATCGACGGGAATTCCAGTCCAGCGTGAAACGATGCGAGCCACATGTTCGGCCGTAACGGTTTCTTCGACAAGATGATTTTGCTGATCATCATTTTCAGCGATACTTAATTGTTTTTCGAGCTGTGGGATGACGCTATAAGCGAGCTCTCCAGCTTTTTGGAACTGTCCATCACGTTGAGCAATTGCGAGAGCATTACGGGCTTCTTCAAGCTGTTTTTTCAAATCGGCAGCATGTCCTAATTTTTGTTTTTCTGCCTGCCAAGCCGTTGTCATTTCTTTCGACTGTTGTTCCAATGTATCCAGTTCATCTTGCACGTCTTTCAAACGTTCTTTTGCCGTTGGCTCAACATCTGTTTTCAAAGCTTCCCGTTCGATTTTCAACTGCAAGATACGCCGATCAAGAACATCCAGTTCTTCCGGTTTTGAATCGACCTGCATCCGTAAGCGTGCAGCCGCTTCATCGATCAGATCAATGGCTTTATCGGGTAAGAAACGATCCGTAATATAGCGGTTAGAAAGGCGTGCAGCAGCGATGAGAGCACTGTCGGCAAGACGCACTTTATGATGTTGTTCATATTTTTCTTTAATTCCGCGCAAAATAGAGATTGTATCATCCAAGCTTGGTTCTGGCACAAAGACAGGTTGGAATCGACGTGCAAGCGCAGCATCTTTTTCGACATATTTTCGATATTCATCAAGTGTTGTAGCGCCCACACAATGGAGCTCTCCACGTGCCAGCGCTGGTTTTAAGAGGTTTGATGCATCCATAGGTCCATCAGATTTCCCAGCCCCAACAAGATTATGCAATTCATCAATAAACAGAATAATTTGCCCGTTTTCGGCTTGCACTTCAGCCAACACGGCTTTAAGGCGCTCTTCAAATTCACCGCGATATTTCGCACCGGCGATAAGCGCTCCCATATCAAGCGCATAAAGTTGTTTATGACGCAAAGTTTCCGGCACATCTCCATTCACAATGCGCAGAGCTAAACCTTCGACAATGGCTGTTTTTCCCACACCGGGCTCACCGATAAGCACGGGGTTATTTTTGGTGCGCCGTGAAAGGACTTGAATAGTGCGCCGAATTTCTTCTTCACGCCCAATAACAGGATCAAGCTTTCCTTCACGTGCATCTTTGGTAAGATCACGGGCATATTTTTTCAAGGCGTCATATTGACTTTCGGCATGAGGGCTGGTGGCTGTTTTTCCCTTACGCAGATCATTAATAGCTTGATTGAGTGCTTGTGGGTTCAAACCTGCTTTTGTTAAAATATCGGCTGTTTTTGCCGTTTTTTCCATGATGAGCGCTTGCAACACGCGCTCCACTGTCACAAATTGATCCCCTGCTTTTTTTGCGAGTTCTTCAGCCATAGTGAAAACTTTTGCCAAGGGCTGCGACATATAGAGCTGCCCATTTCCCCCTTGCACTTTTGGCAAAGCCTCCAGCGCTTCTTTGAGCATTTTTTGAATGAGAGAAAGATCACCTCCGGCTTTTTGGATCAGTGATGCTGCCAATCCTTGTCCATCATCTAACAACACTTTAAGAAAGTGTTCTGGCATAAACTGCTGATGATCAGAAGAGAGAGCATTATTTTGTGCTGTTTGTAAAAAACCTTGCAACCGTTCGCTATATTTTTCTAGGTTCATTTTTTTCCTTTCTTGCACCACCACTGCTCAGTCTCGATAAAATGGGCAAAGATCACCAAAGTCCTCCCAAACACAGGGAAGAAAGCAGCATAAAGAATAGTGCTAAAACGAATATGGGACCTCACAAGCACCATAGCAAGAGGGTAAAGAAGATATTATTTTTGGCTAAAGCCGACATTTTTGATCACCACAGACAGACTATTTAAAATAACAGTGAAAGTATAACTTTTTTCACATCTTTTCAGTTAAATAAAAAAATATTTTATGTATAATAAAAAAATTAGAATATTTCTCATATTTTTTATCAAAAAAATAGTAAATACATGCTTTAATATTTCCATCTTACACTGCGCCTAACGAAACTAAAGGAGGTTAAATATGTACCGCAATGTAAAAAAGATATTTTTATTCCTTCTCATCAGTAAGCCAAGTTATGCTGTTTTCGTAGGAAAAGTTATTACGATGGAACATTCGTGGCCTGAGAATATATCCTTCAAAACTATGTCTTTCTTTCAGCAAATAACTTACGATGATGGTCCTGATTCCATCTATTTTTGGGAGGAATCAATTCCAGTTTGAAAATGGAAAAAGTGGAGCTATCGCTTTTTTCAACAGAGGACGTCATACCCTTCACTTCTCTATCTGGAATGCAACGGGATGGAAAAGTGATAAATGCCAGCATTTTACGCATAAAGGCTCAGGAGTGCGCTGCGAAATTGAATTTCCATGGAAAATTGGACGTCGATATCAAATAGATGTTTCCAAGAATGAAAATCTCATAACAGGAACAATCACTGATCTTATATCTGGTAAAAAAAACAACGGTTGGCGTCATTGAAGTCCCCAAAGACTTTGGCAACCTTCAGAAATCTTCAAGTTTTGTTGAAGATCATTCTCGTTGGAAGAGGCATCTTTCATCCTGTTATGTCTTGAGTCCCCAAAACTCAACCTTTTTTAGCCCTTTCTCGCGTGGCACAGACAATACCCCATACCAAGCGCAGCTTAAGGCTTCTGCTCAAGGAGGCTGGTAAAGATCCTTACATTGTCCAAATATGATGTAAATCCAGTTTTTGCATGAATAGTATAAGCGACCTTGGGGGGTTAGCATCACCTGATGCGCCAGCAGTGAAAATTGTCAATGGGAAAGATCTATCTGCACAAGCGATTTCAGATGCTTTAAAAAAAGAAGAGCTTATTGCCATTCGTCTACAAAATGGCTCTTGGTCACCCAAGATTATGTTTCCCGCTCCTAATCTCTTTAAATGGAAATCACTCTTTGTGGACCATCAAGCAACTCTCTCTTCTATACTTCACATCAACAACAAAACACAAACTGTTACCGCAGGACAAAAGATCATGTATATGTCTAATGGGAAAACCTGGAAAAGATGAAAACAAATTAATCTTTTTTCAAAATGGAAAGACCCTCCCATCGGTTTATTTTCTCATTTAAGGGGGGGAGCATTTTGCTCTCCCCATTATTTTTTCACTTTATTTTAGCCTGATCGTTTCACCTTGGCTGAATAAACACTTTCACTTTAAAAAAAGTCCTTCCTCAACACTCACGCTCCATTTTCAAGCATCCACATCCCACACGAACCTCACGCCCCTAAGCAAGAATATTCAATCCTTTGTAAACCTCTCTCCCACCAGCACCCCAATACGAAAATACATAAAAAATACCGAAAGAAAAGCTCTCACCTTCTCCTCCCTCGTTTCAAACAGCAAATCCTGCTTCTTTTGTTTCATATTTTTAAACGCGCCACACTTTTTTATTCTTCTTTATCCCTTACATTATCACCTATCTTCAGAGATGGTGGCAGAATATAAGCAACCAAAAGCCATCGACTCAAAACACGATCTTACTTTCATTTTAACCTCACAGCTTTTTTCATCAATTTCCTTCGATCACAAAAAAGCACCTCAACACTCCTTTACCGCCCCACAAACGCAATAAAGATTCCACAATAGCCTTCTCTCCAATACCCAGCATCCCAAAACGGCAAACACTGTTCCAACCATTCTCTGGCATGGACGAGATCCCTATTGTCCCTTTCCGGTCAGAAACGTCTCCCCCCTCACCCCCACCAATTCGTAAATGCCAAAACACCCTCAAGCAAGCTCTTCTCCTCAAAATTCTCTCAACACGCACACTCCGTTTTCAAATATCCATATCTCACACAAGCTTCCTCCATCTCAACTGGAATACTCCATCCTCTCTCCCATCAACGAAAAGCTAAAACAGTATCAAGCCCCATACGCCCCCCTACACTTTTTTTACCATAAGAAGGCTCCCAACACTTAACTCACCCATTTCCCCCTTTTACACCCCACTCACACAATCCAAAGGCAAATTTCCCCCTTCCAACAACCGCCCCAGACATCCTCACCCCACACTCCTTCCCATAAAAGCATTT
>NZ_JBEPLI010000020.1:0-22017 GCF_040545155.1 Bartonella silvatica | reverse complement strand
ATTGATTCAAGATAAACAGATTTGAAATGAGAGAATCCTACGTTATTCGGGGGTCTAATTCAATATGCAAAACAGTGAATTATCATTATAAATCAGTGTGTTGTAGGTTAGAGAAAAACAAAACACCATCGCTTCCTGCAGAATCGTTTGGTTTTACCACATAGCCACTGAGGCTTTCAAAATCATCGAGAGCACAATCATCTTTTGTAAGAATTTTTGATCGAATATAGGATAAACCATTTTCACAAAGACGCTTTTACATTGCGGTCTTTTTTCGCCGCCAATCGGTGGTCAAGGGGTTATTTCCGGCACAACCATAATAAGCAGCCAATTGTTCTGCACAATAAATACCTATTTCGGAGTCTGCCACCACAGCTTTTATCGTGCCGACTGGAAAGCGCTGTTTTATTTCATCGACACTATAAAGTTTCGCTTCTACCATGCCCTCACCTTGATAAGAGAGCATAAAGTGTGAAAAAGGAACTGGTTGAGAGACAACGCCATAACAAGCATAGCCTAATTTTTGTAAAGCAGGACTATAGAGAGCACCCGTGGAGAAAGGATCGACAATAAGGACGGATTTACTCATACTTTGGCCCGCTGTGATGAAAGGAAAAAAACATAAATAAAAATTATCAGCCCTATAAGGGGGAGAAGGTAAATGGCTGCTTGAGGTCCCATAAGGGCAGACCTTGTAAGAAGACCAAGGATAACATAACCTGCCGATTGGGAGAGAGTATAAAGCATGCCACTATAGCTTCCCACCAGCTCTACTTGAGTTTCTGTTCGGGTTGCTTCAATCATATGTTTTCGGGCGTTAATCCGCATGGTATTCATTGAAAAACCAATAAAAAAGCAAAAAATCATAGCCAAATAAGGTGATTGTGTGGCACTAAAAATAAGATCGCCTAAACCCAACATAAGAGCTGGAAGGATGAATTCAAAGCGCGGGATCTTGATAAAAGCAGCTAAAAAAGCCCCCACACCTGCAATGGCACTGCACAACCCATAATATTCAGAGCCAAAATTGTTCACCTCTGAAAAAGGATAGTTGCCAGTGTATTATAAGCGCAAATATGAAAGCCAATAAGGTCTATGCAGACGCATAAAAGTTTTAAGCTCGAGGGAAAGCCCATCTGCCTGTGGTATAAGCATAGGCTCTTTATCGGTGACAGGAGGCAAGCCGTTTGTAGCGCTATCGGCATGATATTTATCGCGAAAGATGACATATCTAGCCACAAGGCTTACGATAATGTCAAACACACAAATAGCCGCAATCAAACCATTATAGCCGATTTCAGCTGCTGCCCCTCTTGGGCTGGTTGCTTCTAAGAGATAACCACTCAATGCTGCACCCAAAAAGGCACCAATCTGCACCACTGTTTGCATAATGCGGGAAGCCTTTTGAGCACTAATATGGCCACTAAGCGCGAGTTTAGTATTATAAGTCTCCAGCGTACTTAAGGTGATCAAAGAGAGATAACCAATAGAGATAGAGACCGCAATAAAACCAAAAGGGGAGTTGACATAATGAAAAAGAGCAATCAATAAAGGAGGCTATAGATGACGATCCGTCTTTTGTATAAATCGACCAATCACAACGAGGTTTTAATGTGCACAAAACACTTTTTTTCAAAAGATAGGGCGTAAGAGTCCCCAAAGCCATGGTTATGCCTAGAAAAACCGATGAGGATGTTATGCGATAAGCGTTCCAAAGGTTACTTAAGAAGAGCACCATATCAGAAAGATAGAGCAGGACAACAAGCCCATAAAACTGAAACATTAGCTGTTTGCGCACATCGCCCCCCATGTCTGCATCTTTAAAAGTATGCAGTATTATAATTGGTACACACGCTCATAAACGGTTAGTGCATCTATTACAGGATAAGTCAAGTTTTTTCGATAGGGGAATGATATAAATTCAAACGCTGATATTTACTGTAATAATATCTCATTTTCAGAAGTTTAAGGAGCGGGGGCAACTGGTATTTTGCTGCGTTTTTATGGGGCATCTTGCCGATAAAGAGTTACTTTACTAGATGATGAGCACAGCTACGCCTGAGAGCCATATTCGGTATTTTTACGCGTGTCTCTGTTTAATTCAAGGTTGTAGGGTTATTCTTGATCATTGCTGGGATAAGCTTGGGTTTTAGGATGGTAAGACCCCTTACTTATCGGACAGAAATTATTGATGATCTCAGATTGAGGATGCTAGTACAGCTTTAAGGAATTTTTTATACAACCAATTTGGGAGAGACGACTTCATTTATTGGGGGTATTATAACGCGTTGAAAGGTAACGGAGATAACCATAGATGTAAGGTTATTTTATATAGATGTAGAGTTCACTTCGATACAAAAGTTCCAAATTTTCTCGCACTTCATATTGTTTTATGAGTGTAACCAATTACTGTAAATATTCCTCTCCATAGTTAGCAATGGCGCGTTGCGCTTGCGTTGAAGAGCGACTCATTCCTACAAATGCTTCGGATGGGATTGTTATCGTCCAATTGTGTGTATGTAAAGCAACTTTTTCAGGATTGACTTCAAGACCATCACGCGTCTCTTGTAAAAAATCAAAATTACGATAATAACGGGAATAGTTAGGGCTCATTTCTTCTAATAATGATTCATAAGTGGCTAGAAATTGACTATTTTGAAAATTGCGATTGTTTTGAATAACCGCCATGACACCTCCAGTGCGAAGTTGGTTTGAGACGTTGCTAAGCAACAGAGGGTGATCCATCCACTGAAACGCTTGGGCTGCAACAACAAGATCAACCTTGCCGATTTGAGGCAAGAGTCTTTCGGCTTTGCCGTGGTACCATTGCACAAAAGGAAAATTTTTTTGTCCCTTCTTAATCATATCTGTTGATACATCGATAGCATGATAGTGGTGTTCATTTCCTAAAAGTTTGATAATTCCCTCTAACGCAATGCCTGTTCCCGCTCCCACATCTATGATAGACAAATGCTTTTTGTCTTTAAAAGGAAGCAGCATGGTTTTCAATAAAAGTGAGGGGATAGCGAGGGCGATAGCGATCATAATCATCAGCCAATCCATCAAATTTTTCACTTTGTGGTTGAATGGTTTGTGGCGTGGCCCTCCTCACGAATTACGCTGTACAAAAAGAAGCTTTCCTTTGTCCTTTATGTCAAGTATAAATTTTAAAAGGAAGTTAAATGGGAAGTGCTCTTTGCCCAAATCACTCCGAGATTCTATATATTCTTCTAAAAGTTTGTCTCACTTTTGGTGCGATTACCACTTAAATGCCTTTTATAAGCATCAAATTTATAACCTGCTTGCGGAAACAACCAATTTCAAATACTCTATCGTAAAAACGAGAGGACTTATTTGCTTGGTAACTGTACAGTCAAAACAACTCATTTGTTTTACGCACTATGAGTGCTACTGATTCCAATGTAACGCGCAGTGAGAATAGAAATATTTATGAATCTTCAATAGGTTAAGATTATCTCATATAATGTTGAAAGCATATTCTTTTCATAAAAAAATGAATCACGCTCTAACAAAATGAGGAGTTTGTTTCTTTAAACTTAATCAACTAAAATAAGAGCTAAATATATCTTTGAAATGTGATTATGTTACATACTGAATGATGTATGGATGAGGAGAATAACTTATGTTCGCTTCAAGTTTGAAGGAACGTGTTGCTTTATTTAAAAATAGAACTTTCCTCTATTTTACGTTGAGCGGTTTGTTTGCTACATTTGGGAATGGGCTAAATTATATCGTATTGTCATGGCTTGCTTATGGACAAACTGGTTCAATCAGGGGGGTGGCACTACTGATGTTTTTTCTCTGGATGCCGAGCATTATTTTTGCACCTATTTTTGGCGTCTTGGCAGATAAATACAATCGTAAAATGCAGATTATCTTTTCAAATATTGTCAAAGGTTTAGTCATTATGGGTTGGGTAATACTTGGACAGTTTGGTATAGAAATTGAATTAATATTTTTATCTGCTCTCTTAGGCATTTTGATCTCTTTTTATATGCCATCGGCAATTTCTTTAATAAAAACTATTGTTCCAAAAAAACAGCTTATTAATGCAAATGCGACAATTGATATGGTTTATGAACTTGGCACGATCATAGGTATGGGGTTAAGTGGATTTATACTTTCTTATGTTGGAACAAAAGGAACTCTCCTGACTGGTGGCATATTCTGTATTATTGCTGGTTTATTTAATTGGGCAATGAAAGTGAATGAAACGGACAGATATAAAAATCAGCAAAGTTGGTGGAAAGATTATATATCAGCACTTCATTACTTTAAGCAAACCCCGGTTCTTTTTATGCCCTATATAAGTCAGATGATGATTATGACCCTGTTGATGACTATTCCTGTTATTCTGGTTCCTTATACCCAAGAGGTTTTACATGCGGATAGCAGGACTTTTGCAATTTTTGAAGCACTTTATTCAGCAGGTGTTTTTATTGGTGCACTTCTCTCACCGTTTTTTTGTAAAGTGTTATCCATAAGAAAAACACTCGCACTTTTATTCGCTGTTATGGCTGTTGGTCTTGTTATTTTGTCTGTCAATACATACACTTTTATTGTTTTTCCTGTTTATTTTATGATTGGTTTTGGACTTGCGAGTTGGGCTCTTTCAGTTTCTTTATCACAACTTTACTGTGCCTCTGAGTATCAAGGAAGATTGCAGGCAAGTTTTAATGGCATCTCTGGATGTTTTATCCTTGGCGTTTATTTATTTATGGCAAGCGATGCCGATAATATTTCATCTCAATTGATATACTTTTTTCAAAGTATTATTGCAGTTGTAGGAATGCTTATTGTTTTGTTTTATAAAAATGAAAAACAATAAATTGCACTTCAGTGTTGTAAGCACACATCATGCAAAAATATTTACAATAATTTATATTGAATAGATTACCTTTACGAAACATGTTTATTACCCTAAACCTTACTTTAGGGCGGACTCGTAAAAGGTGTAATGCAACGTTCATTGTTGTATCGTCATCTTGATTTGTGCAGGGGATAACTCCTGGTATTACTCTATTTTTCAATTCATGATGTCGCAACAGCTCTTGCATTAAGATTGACTCTTCATAAGAGTCGCTTTTGTTCCTTTTCGAGTGACTTTTATCTATTGGTTTTCTTTTTGATGAACAAGAAAATTGGCTTGGCTTGATTCATTTTAGCAAAGGGGTTGAAATAAGAGAAGCTTGCATTGTTTAGATTTGGCATTCAATATGAAAATAATGATTATCGTTATAAGTGATATGTTACTTTTAAAGGGGTGATAAGAAAATATTAAGATGAGGCTTTTTAATAAAGATAGTGTAATTATAGCCGTATTATAAAAAACATCGCTTTTATATATCAGTAAAAAGTATCACAAACTTTATGATCATGAAGTATTAATAACGCGGTATTTTGAAGTTTTTAAAACCTGTTCATTTTATAGTTAAGAAAAACAATCAGGCCTCCTTTTTCTATATGGAAATTATGTTTTTACTCTTTACATTTTTCAGAATCTATATAAGAAATTGCATCCGCCTTATTCTCAGTTGTATGAAGTTTTTCACGACGATTTAAAGTTTGTACGATCTCTTTTTTTAAAACCGCATCCGTTTTGCTTAAACGGTGAATACTCAGTTCTAACTCAAGAGATAAAGCCAAATCTACACATAGTTTAAGTTCTTCTCCAATATCAAAACCACGTTTATAATCGTCATAAAGACCAACAAGTGTATCGGATAATTCTTTATCGCATAAAGAGGCCATTCTAATTCCCCCATGTTGCGGTTTTTTCATACGGCTTTGATATATTGAGTATCATCCCACTGCCACGACCAATAGTTGTCATGTATATCAACATCACAGTTTTGTCAATTTTGTATAAGGAATCGACTTTTGAAACAATGTGTATAAGAAATTCTATCGCCCGAGAATTTTTAATTTTCTACTTATGAAAATAGGCGGTAATATTTTTATTATAGAGTTTGCAGTATTGAATAATACGCATTTCTACATAGCTTTTAATTTGCTTGTAGAATAGGCTATTATGATGATGAAGCCGGAGCTTAAAAGGTGCATGATTGCCAAGTAGAGACAAGCCAGTATTATTAATATGGATAAGAAGTAAGCATTTTTTATAAATGTGTCGCTGTTGAATGAGAAGTAATCTCCTTATTTTTCGTAAAGTACTCATTGCTTTACCCATTTTATATTGACTTTTAGACATTGATAAACTGTATCCTTATATATACAAAAATATAGGAAATACGCTTAATATGCATATTTTGGTAAGGTGACTTAAGTGGCATTATCGTGCAGTGCAAAAGAAACCAGAGAAGCCTTATTAGACTTTTTTTCTGTTTTTGTGAGCGTGATTATAACTTTTAGAGAGATATTAATCAAAATTTATTTGGCGGGCAATTTGATAAAAGAGGTATAGCATATTTAGCTTTTTCATTGGGTTATATCCAAATGTTTTTGACACGAGAGGGATGTATTTGGTATGCTATTGAGGGTTTTGCTAAGGAGATACTCCAATGGCACAGCTTGGCTAAAGCGTCATGGCAACTCTATGCATGTGTGATGGTCATAATTTTGGCTCCTGCTTAAACGGATGATGCGACAAATAAATGCACCTAAAACTCTATTAGCAAAGCGTTTAACAGAGGCGAGAAAGCTTATAGGCTTATCTCGTAATACATTTTCACTTAAAATTGGCATTAGTCTTCAAGGGCTTGGTAATTACGAGCGCGGTGATAGAGTTCTTGATGCAACCGTTTTGTCATCGTATGGAAAAAAATTTGGTATTAATTTAAATTGGCTTTTGACTGGTGGTGACGTCTTCATAGATATGACAAAGGCTCAAGCTTTTAGTTTTAAACCGTCAGCTATTCCTTCTGGTCTTATGAAAAAACTCGCCCGCATAGTTTATACAGCCTATTGTGATGCAAAAATAGTGCTTTCCCCTGAAGATATAGCGGAATTAGCAGCAGCGCTTTATAGCAAGTTGCAGGAGCTCGTTCAAAATATCAACGATACTGAAGAAGTTGAAGCAACTTTTCCTCTTTTAAAGCTTCATTTAAAACGTCAAATTGAAGCTGATAGATCCCATGTAGCAACCTCACAAGAGATTAATTAACAGTATTCTAAAATAAAAATAGTTTATCTACGGAAAATACTTACCAAATATTTTCCTGGCTACCTTCCTTAAAATAGATTTATGGGAGAGAGCTTTGCTTTATGAAGATAAAATCACACATAAATAAAGCGACAGCATGTGTGACAAGTCAATAAGATACATTTTTTAGAAAAATATGGTGTTTATGGCACCATGTCTGCAATAGTCTTGGTTTTCAAGAAATAAGAATAATAACACTAAAAATATAATGGATTATTTGTGATCAAGAGTGGAAGAGGCCGTTTCTTGTTTGGCGATGCTATATAAAAATTCATGTAAAAGTAAAAAAATAATACTTATAAGAGGTTCTGTTTTATAAAAGGAAACGAAAAGACAATTCATAGAGTTTTTAAATTTTTTTTATGAAAACATGAGACTAAAACAGTGGAATTTTACTACACAAATCCCTTGACTTTTTGAGGAAATAATTCCTTTAAAAGTACATATTGTAGTTTACTTTATAATGAAGTGTGATGTTCCTATGATAATCATTATCCATTATATTATGCTGTAAGTTTAAAAAAATCATAATTTTACATCTATAAGCACAGATATTATCAGACATATTTTTTCATATGGATGAAGCAATATTATTTTCAAATAAACAAAAAATTATTTTTTTATACTCTTGCCATTCTGCTTATGCGCTTTATCTGAAAAGTAAAGTTGCTTTTTAAAAAGCTTTTTTTGTTGTGAGATGAAGCATAATATTTTTGAGTGAGATAATGGAGTATTCTGAAAGTTTGTATTTTCTTTATTTTTTAGCTTGAATCCCTCTAGCTAAAAGGGTTGGGGACTTTTCTAGATTAAATGTTGTCACAGACATTTTAGGATGATGCCGTCATAAATACCGGTGTCAGGGGGGAAGAGGTTTTGTCTTTATTGAGTTGTTTTTTGGGTGCGCAAACAGAGTTTTGCCATGAGTTTTTTTTTGCGCGTTGTGATGATGTTGGGCTTTGTTGGAGGAGGTTCCTAATGAAAAAATTATATTCAACACCAAATTTGGTTAAAGCGGTTTCGTTGGGAGCCGCAATGGCTACGCTTTTATCCAGTGTTTCTCCTGTTTTTGCTTCTAATCTTGCACTAACAGGACAGAGTAATTTAAGTACAAATGGTCCCGGTGTATCGTATCCATATGGTAGTCACGGTAGCGTCGTTTTTGCTGGTGATGATAATTACTGTGGTGCGGATAATGTAGTAGGGCGTGGCGGTTCGCTACAGCAGTCAGCGACTCGTCGAATTACTGCAGAGCAGCAGTATAATAGATTTATTGAGAATACAACATTTGGAGCTTATAGTCCTTATGGTACTATGGATAAAAAGGCAGAGTGGACAGGGGATAGCATAACAAGCCAGAACGGTGGTTATATGGGGGCGCTGACTGGTGGGACTACTGATGCTATGCCTCAGGCTTTTGGGATTTATTCTTTTGCAACTGGTTGTGGTTCTTCTGCAACGGGGAATTATTCAACAGCATTTGGTGCAGGGGCAACCACGAGGGCTGGTGGAGCACAAGCTTTTGGTGTTTCTGCGCTTGCAAGTGGCAAGGCTAGTGTTGCGATGGGGGTTGGATCAGAGGCGTCAGGAGAATCTGCTGTTGCGGTTGGTGGGCTTGCAACTGCTTCTGGTTTAAATAGTGTTGCTTTAGGTACTAGAACAAAGGCGAGTAAAGAGTATACAGTTGCTATAGGTTCGCAAGCTGAAGCGCGAGCGAGTGGTGCTATTGCAATAGGTGGGAGTGAGTCCGTAGAAGATAATGAACAAGACAGATTTGTAATAGCCTATAAGAAAGATGCTATTGCTATAGGTTCCAATGCTCATGCTGCAGAAATGTATTCAATTGCGATTGGTTCAAATGCGCAGGTACGTGTTAAGGATGGAGTTGCTATAGGTGGTGGGTCTGTCTCTCTTACTGATAAGGGGGTTTTGGGTTATGATCCTGCAACAAATAAACTCTCAACAAAGAATGATATAACATGGAAAAGTACAGCAGGGGCTTTTAGTGTCGGTGAAGTCGGTGGGGCGCAAGGTGATGAAGGTCAGCTAACACGGCAAATTACAGGGGTTGCAGCTGGTACTGAAGATACTGATGCGGTAAATGTAGCACAGTTAAAAGCTTTAAGAGAATTGGCATCAGGAGAGTGGAAACTTTCTGTTAATGGAAAAAATGAGACATCTGTGAAACCGGGCACTACCGTAGACTTTTCAGTAAACAGTACAGGAGTAGGGAAAGATAACTTAAAGATTGAAAAAGACAATCAGAATAAGATTAAATTCGCTTTGAGCAATAATCTTAAATTAACAAGTGTCGTTACTGGAAGAAGTACGATGAGTGATGATGGCTTTATTTTTAAGGATGGTGCTAGAATAGGCGTTGATGGTATTGATGCTGGCAATAAAACGATTACAGGGGTGGCGGAAGCAACTCAAGATAATGAAGCAGTAAATTATAAGCAGCTGAATAAAGTAAAAGATCAAATAGCAGAGAGTGCTCTGGTTAAATGGGATGACGGTCAGAAGCTTATCACAATTGGGGCACGAAAAGATGGTACGAAAATTGATATTGCAGGTAGTGAAGGGGATCGGACTATCTCGGGTGTAAAAGCAGCGGTGAAGGGTAATGAAGCTGTTAACAAAGATCAACTTGATAGCGCTATAGTAGATATTCATGAGAGTGTTAAGCATAACATTCTTGTAAAGCAAGATAAAGAGAATGGTCCTATCACTGTTGGTAAAGAAAGAGGTGGTACAACAATTAATATTGCAAATAAATCGGGTGATGTTCGGACAATTTCTGGTGTAAAGGCAGCAGAGAACGACGATGAAGCTGTTAATAAAAAGCAACTTGATGATACTATAACAGATATTAATGATAGCATTAAGAATGTGAGTGACTTTTCAGTTCGTTACGATAAAAATGATGATAACACTGTTAATTATAACAGTGTTACCCTAGGTGGCAGCAAGAATAATGGACCAGTTGCTCTTCGTAATGTCAAAGATGGTAGAATTGCCGAAGAATCGCATGATGCAATCAACGGTAGCCAAATTAATAAAATATCTAAAGATATTGCGCGTTTCTTTGGTGGTGGTACAGAGTTTAATAATGGCGCCTTTAGTGGACCACAGTATAATTTATCTACTGTCTCTACAGAAGGTGAGACGAAACAGAAAGTTTTTGAAGATGTTGGTTCCGCTTTGACAGGGCTTGATGCTAATGTCAAAAATGTAAATAGTCGTCTAACGCATGTATCCAATGAGTTTAGTCAGAAGTTTGATGGTCTTACTAAAGATGCTTTATTGTGGAGTAATCAGGAACAAGCATTTGTTGCGCTTCATGGCGAAGGCACTAAAACAAACAGCAAGCTTACCTTTTTGAAGGATGGTGATATTAGTGAAGAGTCAACCGATGCAATCAATGGTTCGCAGCTCTTCAAGGTTGTCCAAAATACATCAAAATATTTTGGTGGTAGTACAGATGTACTTGCAGGGATAGAGCCAGCTTTCCTTATTAATGGTAAAGAATATCGTAATGTTACGGATGCTTTTACTGGTGTCAATCTTTATGTTAAGAACATTGATGATAAGATTATTGAAATGAAAGAAAATAATCTTGTGCAACAGGAAAGTATATCAAGTGCCATCACCATTGGTGCGAAAACAGCTGGTACTGAAATTAGTATTGCAGGTGTTGGCAATGCAGCACGTTCTATTTCTGGTGTGAAGGCGGCAGAGAAGGGTGATGAAGCTGTTAACAAAGATCAACTTGATGAAAGCATAGATAAGATTTCTAAAGATGCTCTATTATGGAGTGAAGATGACCGAGCATTCGTTGCGCTTCATGGTGAAGATGGCAGCAAGACAAACAGCAAGCTTACCTTTTTGAAGGATGGTGATATTAGTGAAGAGTCAACCGATGCAATCAATGGCAGCCAAATTAATACGATAGCTGGAGACATTGCAAATTACTTTGGAAGTGGTGCCTCATTTGAAAATGGTGTTTTTAAGGGTCCTAAATATAGCTTATCTCTTATTCTTGAAGATGGTCAGGTAGGAAAAGCAAATTATACTGATGTTGGTTCAGCTTTGAAGGGGCTTGATGGGAATATCCAAGGTGTGAACAATCGCCTAACAAATGTATCTAATGAATTTAATCAGAAAATTGAAGGTATCTCTAAAGATGCTCTGTTATGGAGTGAAGATAAGCAGGCATTTGTTGCACTTCATGGTGAAGATGGCAGCAAGACAAACAGCAAGATTACCTATCTTTTAGATGGCGATATTAGTGAAGAGTCAACCGATGCAATCAATGGTAGTCAAATTAATACGATAGCTGGAGATATTGCAAATTACTTTGGAGGTGGTACATCATTCGAAAATGGTGCTTTTAAGGGTCCTAAATATAGCTTATCTCTTATTCTTGAAGATGGTCAGGTAGGAAAAGCAAATTATACTGATGTTGGTTCAGCTTTGAAGGGGCTTGATGGGAATATCCAAGGTGTGAACAATCGCCTAACAAATGTATCTAATGAATTTAACCAGAAAATTGAAGATATCTCTAAAGATGCTCTATTATGGAGTGAAGATGACCGAGCATTCGTTGCGCTTCATGGTGAAGATGGCAGCAAGACAAACAGCAAGCTTACCTTTTTGAAGGATGGTGATATTAGTGAAGAGTCAACCGATGCAATCAATGGCAGCCAAATTAATACGATAGCTGGAGACATTGCAAATTACTTTGGAAGTGGTGCCTCATTTGAAAATGGTGTTTTTAAGGGTCCTAAATATAGCTTATCTCTTATTCTTGAAGATGGTCAGGTAGGAAAAGCAAATTATACTGATGTTGGTTCAGCTTTGAAGGGGCTTGATGGGAATATCCAAGGTGTGAACAATCGTCTAACAAATGTATCTAATGAATTTAATCAGAAAATTGAAGGTATCTCTAAAGATGCTCTGTTATGGAGTGAAGATAAGCAGGCATTTGTTGCACTTCATGGTGAAGATGGCAGCAAGACAAACAGCAAGATTACCTATCTTTTAGATGGCGATATTAGTGAAGAGTCAACCGATGCAATCAATGGTAGTCAAATTAATACGATAGCTGGAGATATTGCAAATTACTTTGGAGGTGGTACATCATTCGAAAATGGTGCTTTTAAGGGTCCTAAATATAGCTTATCTCTTATTCTTGAAGATGGTCAGGTAGGAAAAGCAAATTATCATGATGTTGGTTCAGCTTTGAAGGGGCTTGATGGGAATATTCAAGGTGTAAACAATCGCCTAACAAATGTATCTAATGAGTTTAACCAGAAAATTGAAGATATCTCTAAAGATGCTCTGTTATGGAGTGAAGATGAGCAGGCATTTGTTGCACTTCATGGTGAAGATGGTAGCAAGACAAACAGTAAACTTAAGTTCCTCTTAGATGGTGACATTTCTAGTGGTTCCACAGATGCCATTACGGGTAACCAGCTTTTCCTCATGAGTAATCAACTTGCAGCGTATTTTGGCGGTGGTGCTAAGTATGAGAATGGTCAGTGGATAGCACCGAATTTCAAGATTACTCAAGTCGATGAAGATGGTAAAATTGGTGAAAAGAAAAGTTATGATAATGTTGCTGAGGCTTTTGATGGTGTTAATAACGGAATGTCTAATATTAACAATCGTATTGATGATGTTATCAAGAAGGTCGATTCAGATGCTTTAAAGTGGAATGAAAACAAAAAAGCATATGATGCTTCACGTAATGGTAAACCGAGTAAGATTACCGGTGTAGCTAATGGTAAAGTTGAAAAAGACTCGAAAGATGCGGTTAATGGTGGACAGCTTTGGGAAACCAATGAACGGATCACTGGTGTTGAAAAAGATGTCAAGCATCTTAACAACAGAGTTAATAATATTTCCAATACAATTGCTGATATCGGTGAAACCGTTCTCGATATTGATGCTAAAGTCGATGATATTGATGATAAGGTTAACGATATTGCTGAGGATGCTGTTCGCTATGACAGAGATAAAAATGGCAAAAAAACCAATAAAATTACTTTAGTAGGGGGCAATCCTAGCGAGCCAGTAACGATTGATAAGGTTGCTGATGGTAAAATTGCATCAGGTTCGAAGCAAGCCATAAATGGTGGACAGCTTCATGATTACACAAAAGAACAGATGAAAATTATTCTCGATGAATCGAAGAACTACACAGATCAACGGGTTAATAATATTGTTATTGATGCAATTGATGAAGCAGTAGAGCGTGCTAATAACTATACCAATATGAAGTTTGAGGCTTTAAATTACAGCATAGAAAATGTACGCAAAGAGGCAAGACAAGCAGCGGCTATCGGTTTAGCAGTGTCTAACTTACGCTACAATGATACACCTGGAAAATTAAGTGTTGGATTTGGTAGTGGCTTATGGCGTAGCCAATCTGCGTTTGCTTTTGGTGCTGGTTATACATCCGAGAAGGGAAATATTCGGTCTAATATATCTGTTACCACTTCTGGTGGCCATTGGGGTGTAGGTGCTGGATTCAATATGACACTGAACTAATCAGAACTCATTATTAATTATAAAAAATGCATTCATAAAAGCTCCGTTCACCCTTGTCTAGTAAGGCAAGGGTGATTTTTTAACATCCAACAGCCATTATCCATCTCAAAAAATGTTAATTATTGGGGAAAAGAGTAAGAGATTTTTCCTTAATCTGCCATTGATTATGAGTGATAACTTGAGTTTTTGACTGTTCAGTCAGAATGGAGAAAGTAAAGAACTTATGAACGAGTTTGATGTTCATGTGGAAGGACATATTTACAGAGGTATGAGATAGTGTCAGAGTGCTATCATGGTATGTGATAAATAAATTTAATCCAGATAGAAATAATGAGATTCTAGTCCAAGCGTGGGCATGAAAAATTTTCATGTTTCTGTTATTTTTAGCTAGAATTTTATTCAAGAAATCGGGAGAAATTGCGTCAAAAGTAGCGGATTGGGGTGTTGTTAATTATTCAACAACTGTAGTTAGTTTCATGAATCAGTATATTCAAAGGGATGGGTTGCTATTGGCTATCAGGCAAGGATGGATGGTTTGGATCGTTTGCATTTTTTGATAGGCGTTGTGGCAATAAGTTTGAAGATTTAGGCTTAGCTTAATACGACCGTTTTTCTGAGGGGTGATGCCTTTGCTGATATGACTCTGATGTACCCTTTTCGAAAAATAAGGATGGTAAATGTCCTGTGTGAAAAAGCACCTTAGCTATGCTGTGCATGGCAAACTGTCGGAGGAGTGGTTGGTCTTCAAGATTTTAATGCAGTCAACGCTGTATAGCTAAAAATTATAGAAAATTATGCAGAAAGTTATAAGTCCTCTGTTAATGGGTAAAGATATGACACTTATTAAGACAGTCTAACAGGTGAATTTATCACTGGAAGTAACAATTTGGTGATTATAAAAGAGAGTAAAGACAACAGTATAGTGAATGGTTTCAGCTAAAAAAGCAGATAGATCCTATTCTGTGTCATAATAAGTGCTACGGATAAACATGAGTGCCATGAATGATACTAAACTCTAAATTGATCAGAGGTACGTAACTCTTTAAGTTATGCTGTTGAGAATATCTAGAAAGAGGCAAGGCTAGAAAAAAAATTGCATTATACTGAGATGGTTGGCAAATATAATATGAGAAAAGGTATATGGTGTGGTTCAAGGATCTTTTGTCTTAAGTGTCGAGTGTGAATTAGAAAAGAGGAATATACGCTCTCATTTATCCGTTTTCAGTATTGATGGTTATTAGGGGACAATATCAAGTTCAATATAACAGTGAACTAATAATAGACAAAATACGCTAGAAAAATTATATTAACACTTAATCTAATAAGAATAGAGTAATTTATGTTACACGCATACATGCTATCTATATTAGAAATTTTGTAATAAAGTAGTATTTAAACAAAATTATACAAGTATTGTATAAAAATATTTATTTAATGAATCAAAAAACTCTCTACTTTACATAACAACAAAACTCTAACTATCTAAAAAGAACGATTTTTTCTTGATATTCTCTTTAAGAACATGTATTAGCATAAAAAGTATACTAAAAGGGCTCATTTTGTTTGAAAAGAACTCCTCTCGATAAGAAAAGAGGTTTCTAAATATCTAACAGGAGGAGCGTAAATGTATTTAAATCAAAAAAAATGTACAAAATAAACCTTCTAACACTACAATAGTTTTCTATCGAGTGAGTAAATAGCAAAGCTTTACAAAGAGTCTCATCTTCCAAATGTTACAACACCCCACTTAGACAACCACAAAGATTCTTATATTGATCCAGTAAAACCTTACATTAAGCTTTCATTAAGTAACTTAAATTTCACCAAAAAACCATTTAACCAAAAATATACAAAAAATCCTCTAACTAAGCGAAAACATACTGCTAAACTACAAAAACAGAATAACTCTTCTCACACACAAACTATCTAATTCTTTACTTAAAGCAGAAAGAAAAACATTAGCTTATAACTATAAAATCATTGGGATCTTAAATAACATGCCAAAAACACCCCAAATCTCCATAAGCGATCAACCACTAATGCCAAAAATATGTCTTTTTTGTGTCCGTGATTCGTTTTTTGCGTGGGGGAATTGATAGGATGAAAAAAATATCTGTATCGATCGCCAAAAACAGAAGTGCATATCGCTTGTCTGATAAGCGATTTCTTATGAAAGCCCTGTTTTGGATTATGGCAGTTGTACCTTTATTGCATGTTTCTCCCAGTTTTGCAGAAAATGTTACTTCAAAAGAAATGCTTCTGGCAAGTGTTGAGAGAGTTGGGGTGGCTGATCCAAAAAGCGACATTGCTGCCGATGGTGGTGATAAAAACGCTATAGGTGTTTTGAGAGCCTTTCAAAGAAAAATTATTTAACCGTTTTGAATGCGGCGCTAACGTCAGGAGTTAATGCTTCTAGTGACTATGTGAATTTTCTCATCAACGCTCTTTTGGATAGAAGCAATCCTGGATTTATCGTCAATGTTTTGATAGCAGATAGCCGTCATCCATCTCAAAGAATGTTAAATATTGGGGATAAAAATAAGAGATCTTTCCTTAATCCACAATTGACTGTTGGTGACAATTTTCCTCTCCAGCAGTTCAACAAAAATGGAGAAGGTGCGGTGCTTATGAATGTGTCTGATGATTTTCGGAATGATTCATTTGCAGGGTTACGGAGTGCTAGGATGGAAGGTAGTGGGATCACGCCACGTGTAAGTACCGCAGAGGATTCAAAGTGGAATACTCTTTTAACGAATGATGATCGATATTTTTTGGGGTATTATTCTATTGGTATTGGGCGGTATGTTAGTGCAGGTGCTGAGAGACCATTTGGAACCAGTGGAAAGGTTGCAGCTGAGAAGTCTATTGTTATTGGTTTTAAGGCAGAAGTCCGAGAAAATCTATCTATTGCTTTGGGTGCAGACACAATAGCAGTGGAGAAATACGGGATTGCAATGGGCGCTAGCTCAATAACACTCTCAGAAGGGGCGATGGCTATAGGTTATAAGGCACGAGCGGGTAAGGTAAACGATCAAGGTATTTTTAATGTGAGGAATCTAGCGAAATATGCCACGGCGTTAGACTTTCAGGCTGAAGCTATGGCTGAGTCCTCTGTTGCTTTAGGTGCTTATTCTTTTGTTGATACTGCTGCTGATTATGTGCCTTTCGGAAGAAATATTCGAGATGATAAAGGGTATGTGTGGAAAAGCACATTAGGTGCCATTAGTGTTGGTAATCTTGAGAAGGAACAGACACGACAAATTATCGGAGTAGCGGCTTGTACCCAAGATACTGATGCAGTCAACGTTGCTCAGCTGAAAGCAGTAGAAAGTTCTGCAGGTAGTTGGCAGACTTCTGTTAATGGTAAAGATAATATGGTCGTTAGTACGGGCAAAACGGTAGGTTTTTCTACTGGAAGCGATAATTTGGCGATTATAAAAGAGAGTACAGACAGTGGCATAAGCTTAAAGTTTGATTTAGCTAAGGAAATTAAGCTCAATAAGATAACATTAGGAACGAATGCCCTAGATGCAACAGGTCTGATTATTACAGATGGTCCAAGTATAACCACCACTGGTATCAATGCTGGAAATAAAAAAATTACAGGATTAGATAAAGGGACAGAAGATTCCGATGCAGTTAATTTTTTGCAGCTGAATGAATTTAAAAAACAAGTAGAAGGTAGTCAACTTGTTAAGCAAGATGCAAGTACGAAAAATATTACTATTGGTAAAGAAGCAGAAGGCACAACAATCAATATTGCAAATAAAGATGGTGCGAACCGGATAATTTCTAGCGTGGAAGATGGAAGGGGCAGCCATGACGCTGTTAATAAAGGCCAGCTTGATAACAGTATCAGGAGTGTCAATAATAATATAACGAATAAGTTTGATGAACTGACGCAAAACATAACAAATGTTACGCAAAAGATTGAAGGAAATTTCTTATTATGGAGTGAGGCTGATCATGCATTTGTTGCTCAGCATAATGAAGGTGAACAAAAGACAAACAGCAAGCTCACTTTTCCTTTAAAAGGTGATATTTATGCTAACTCCACAGATGCCATCACTGGTTCTCAGCTTTATGATCTTGGTAGCAAAGTTGCCAAATATTTTGGTGGTAGTGCAAACTATGAAAATGGTACATGGGTTGCTACACTATTTAAGTTTCAAAAAGTTGATTCTGATGGTAAAATAGAAGAAGGAAGCTATGATAGTGTAGCGTCTGCGTTTACTGGGGTTGGAGATAGTTTCAAAAATGTTGTTGCAAAAATTAACAACAAAGTAGACCATATTACAGAGCAGGTTCAGAGTGATGCGTTGTTATGGAGCAATAATAAAGGAGAATTTGTAGCAACACATGGAAAAGATGGTGCTAAGAGCAAGATCACACCTCTTGCGAATGGTGATATGAATGCCAACTCTACGGATGCAATTACGGGATCCCAGCTTTATAAGCTTGCTGGTACTCTCTATATCAAAGGAAATTTCGATAAATATCTAAAAAGACCCACTTTTTTCTTGCTATTTCTTTTAAAAGCTTATATCAGTACAAAAGGTATATTAGTAAGATTCATTTTGTTCAGAAGAATCTCTTTTAATTTAAAGAGAGGCGTCTGGAAGAGGGGGTGGAATGTTGTGTTTAAACCGCAAATACATCGTAACAATATGCTAGCATTTTGTTAGAAAATGCTAAAAAGTTGGATATATTCTTATTTTTCAAGTATTGTATACTTGTTTAATTATTCAAGCTACTAAAAGACGAAAGTCTCACAATAGAAATCAACAGTTTTTCTATTTTAAGCTTCTGTGAAACAATCCAAACTTACTAAATAAATAGCTCTACTTAAAAATTCCAAGAACAATTTCTTTGGAATAGCAAAAAGTAGCTGAAAATAAAACTTTAAACCATTAGAGTCTAAACGTGTTTTTTGGAAAATAGCCCACCAAAACTCCCTTTTAGCCTCATTACAGAAAGCACATATAGCACAAAACAGAAAGACTCAAAACGTTACATTTTTTACAAAAGACAATGCAGAATTCTACATTCGTTAAAATTTAGAGCAGCTACACATGCTCACAACGATTTAAAGTTCTCACAGCGGCTAATGACTAACATCAAAATATGTCTTTTTTATGTTTACGAGTTTTTTTCGTTTGGGGAGGTTATTATGAAAAAAATATCGAGCATATGGACGGCAAAAAATTTAAATTTTGCTCGGTTGCCTTTGATGAAAGTACTGTTTTTGGCTTTAGTGGTTATATTTTTATCAAATATTTCTCCTAGTTTTTCAAAAAGTGCTGTTTCACAAGAAATACTTCAAGCAAGTGTTGAAGAAGGCGGGGAAGGTTATCTGAAAAGTTTTGTTTCTGTCGATGATAATGCTTTGGATATTCCTAGCATATCAAGAGATGGTTATTTAACATCTGTGAACGCGGGAATAGTATCAGGAAGTAATACTTCTGAAGACTATGTAAATTTTTTCATTAAAGCTCTTTTGAGTACGAGCAATACGCGTCCTATTGTGAATATTTTAACAGCACATGGCAATTCTGTAAAAGTTGATATGCAAGATTTGTTAAGAGCTGTGAGCGATCAAAAATCACCACAACTTACAAAAGTTGCCGATGTGGGGGCGGTAAACATCCCTGTCAACGTGCAAGCCAATAATAATAGTGAAAAAGATCAAATTTTGAATGTTTCAAAGTCTGAAGTTAATCAGGCAATAAACGCACGATCCATGTCCATTCAGACGCGTGCGGTAGCATATGCACCGGGCGTAGAGATAGGTGATGGAGCGCAATCAGGTGGTAAATCAAATATTGCGATAGGTCTTGGCTTTAGTCCACCGCCACCTAATGGAGGGAGTGTATATCATGCAGCATGGATAGCTAAAGATAATTATAACGCGATTGCGATTGGTTCTAATGCTTATATTAGACAAGGTGCTAACAGTACCGTGGTTATAGGTCACAACACAGAAGTGGGGGCGTCTTCATCGGGTAGTACGATTATAGGTGGCAGTAGTGACATTGGATCTAATGCAAAATACAGTACGGCTTTAGGTTTTGTTGCTAAAGTGCGGAATAATATTCAAGGTGCTGTTGCCTTGGGTTATTATTCTAAGGCTATAACTAACGGCGGGGTTCGCGGATATGACCCAAAAGCGGGTAAAATCTCAACGAGTTCAAATATGGCGTGGCAATCTGCCAGTAATTTGGGGGCAGTGAGTATTGGTGATGTTAAAGATGGCAAGACACGACAAATTACTGGATTGGCCGCTGGTACTGAAGATACTGATGCAGTCAATGTTGCGCAGCTGAAAGCTTTAGAAAAAGCTATAGGTAAAGGCAGCAGCAGTGGCGGCGGTGGAGACAGTGGTTGGACGTTTATGTCTATAGGTGATGTTACTCAGAACGAGACTGCTATTGTAGTAGATGTTAATTCAGAAAAGCCTCTGTTAGTTCAAAATGATTCTAATGTAAAGATTACTGGAGAATCCGGTGGAATAAAATTTAGTTTGAATGATGCCATTACAGTAGAGAGCGTAAATTTAGGAAAAACTATACTATCAGAGAGCGGTTTAATATTTGCGAATGGTCCATCTATTAGCGCCTCAGGTATTGATGCTGGAAGAACAAGAGTTACAGGTCTTGCGCTGGGTGATATTAGTGAAAAATCAACCGATGCAGTTACTGGTGCTCAGCTTGCGAAACTAGCTCAACAGACGGGTTTTGCATGGGTAGATGATCTTAAGCGATTTGTACCTAGTGGTGAGGAAACGTTTTTAGCACCTTACATTTCAGTTGATGGGGAGCATGATATACCGAAGGATCCCAATGATTGGCCGCAAGGAACAGGTATAGGTGGTGCGTCGTTTGGTCCAGATGGCAGTTTTTTTACCTATACAAATATTCCAGATGCTTTTTCGGCGACTGCTCGGAGTCTATTCAATGTAAATAAACGTTTGTCGAATGTCTTCATCAATTCTTTGGTGTGGAATGAAGAGGCTGGTGCGTTTGTAGCGCAACATGAGGTAGACGGTAAAAAAGTCGGCAGCAAGATTACATTTCTCGCCAATGGTGATGTAAAGCCTGATTCAGTGGATGCTATAACCGGTGCACAACTTTATGACACAAATAGTAAAATTGCCGAGTATTTAGGCGGTGGCGCAAGTTATAAAGATGGTACATGGGCGGCTCCTACTTTCACGATTAGGCAGTTTGGTAAGGATGGTACTTCTCAAGATGCAACGTATAATACTGTAGCAGATGCCTTTGCAGGAGTTGGTACAAGCTTTGAGAATGTGAATAACCGTTTCACGGATGTTGTTAGCAGTTTTGATAACAAATTAGCGGACATTACCAAAATAATTCAAGGTGATGCCTTGTTGTGGAGTGAGACTGAAGATGCCTTTGTTGCGATGCATGGTGAGAAAAAGAGTAGCAGTAAGATCAAGTATCTTGCGAAAGGTGATATTAATGCTAACTCAACAAATGCGATCAATGGTTCTCAGCTTTACGCATTGGGCACAAGTGTTGCGAAGTCTTTAGGCGGTGGTGCAAGTTATGAGAATGGCACGTGGAAAGTTCCTACTTTCACGCTTAAGCAGTTTGGTAAGGACGGCACTTCTAAAGATGCAACGTATAATACTGTAGCGGCTGCATTTGCTGGAGTTGGTGCGTCTTTCACAAATATTGAGAATAAAATTACCAATGATATTAATAAAGAGATTAATAAAACCAAAAATGATGCCTTATTATGGAGTAATGGTAAAGGTGCGTTTGTAGCGGCGCATGGGCAAGATGGTGCTAAAAGCAATAGCAAGATCACGTCTCTGCAGGCGGGAATTGTTTCAGAAGGTTCAACAGATGCGATCAATGGTTCTCAGCTTCACGTATTGGGTGCAAGTGTTGCGAAGTCCTTAGGTGGTGAAGCAAGTTATAAAGATGGCACGTGGATAGGACCTACTTTCATGCTCAAGCAGTTTGATAAGAATGGCCTTTTCAAGGAAGAGACGTATCATAATGTAACAGCTGCATTTGCAGGAATTGATACAAATTTCACGAATGTCGTTAAGAACTTTGATACTAAAATTGACGATATTACAGCACAAGTTCAAGGTGATGCTTTATTGTGGGATAAAGATGCCGATGCTTTTGTCGCGAAACATGGTGAGGAAAAAAGCAACAGCAAAATTAAGTATCTCGCGCAAGGTGATATTAGTGTGTCCTCGAGTGATGCAGTGAATGGTTCTCAACTATTTGAAACGAATACAACAGTTG